>NZ_CP046052.1:4215000-4551947 GCF_004802635.2 Methylocystis heyeri | reverse complement strand
GACGTGCCTTGACAAAGGAACAGACACACCGATCCGGCTGCGAGAGCGGCCGAAGGCATTTGGTTCCGAAGTATCAGAAAAAATTCGGAGAACGCTGCGCCTGAAGGCTCTCAGCAGGACTCTCCGAAGTCCGCCGGCTCATGCCGTGGCGGACCTATCGCACTATCTAGATATGAAGCGAAGCTAAGATCGCCGAAAACGCCGCTCCAATTTATCAGGGCGCTTTCGAAGGCGCATTTCGCCACGAAGACAATGTGGATATCCCCGGTCTTCCGCACAGACGCCATAGCGAATCCCCCAACCTAGAAAAGCTGCCGCTTCTCTATCAGTCCCACTCGTCACAAAAAGCGTCGCCAACTCAGGAGCACTCGCCGCGTGAACACTACTCGTTTGTGCTGTCGAACTCGCGTTCTGCCGGCTTGCGCCGGCATTCCATAAGGACGCGAAGTGTGAACGGATCACGAATTTAGAAGATTTGCCGACCATGCTTCGATGCTGTCTCGATGGCCGGTTCTCTCCGTTGTTCGACAGGAAGAAAACTACATGCGCCTCGCTTTCGACGCAATGACCAGAGGAGATGAATCATTGCGCCGGGGACACGAGGTAAATGAATTCGGTTCGCTACTCCTGATGTAAACCAATGATTTGCTGGATGTCTAAAATCGCGGGAAATGGCCAAGTCAAATTGACGCGCCGCCGCCGACGGCCAGACAAAAGCCCTTCATAAATGTGTCAAGACGGCACTTGCGCGACCTCCAAAAGCATCTTGCACACAAGGGACTGAATCGCGGGCCATTTAGCGGCGCGCGCAATCGAAGCCAAAAAATATAGGAAGGTGTGGCTTAATTGCATCGACATAAAGACGTCGCAATCGGGTAGTCGCCACGCAAAAAAAAGACCCGGCTGAGCCGGGCCTTTGTGAGCGGGTATAGGGTATCGGCCGATCAGGCGGACGCCGAAAGCGCCTTAACGCGCGCCGTCAGACGCGACACCTTGCGGGACGCCGTGTTCTTGTGAATGACGCCGCGCTGAGCCGCCTTCATGACCACGGGGGCGGCGGTCTGCAGGGCCTGAGCCGCCACGGCGGCGTCGCCGGAGGCGATCGCCTCCTCGACCTTGCGCACGAAAGTCCTCAGCACGCTGCGACGGGCGCGGTTCACCGCAGTGCGGCGGGCGATCTTGCGAACGGCCTTTTTAGCCGAGCTCGTATTGGCCATTTGTTCTGCTTTCTTTGGCGGAGAGCCGACAGCTCCCCAGAAAAATAATCGGGCCGCGAAAACGCGGCCACATCCCGAGCCTTATACGCCCGCGTCCGGCCGCACGTCAACGCAAAATGCGCGGCCGGAGCCGCGAGGCGCCTCCGGGCGGGCCCCTCTTCGGCAGGTTCACCGATTCTTGAATTTCGGCCGTCTCTTCTCGATAAAAGCCGCCATGCCTTCCTTTTGATCCTCGGTCGCGAACAAGGCGTAGAAGGCGCGCCGCTCGAATTTCACCCCTTCAGCCAGGGTCGATTCATAGGCGCGGTCGACTGCTTCCTTGGCCGTCATCGCGGCGGGCAGCGACATCCCCGCGACGATCTGGGCGGCCTTGATCGCTTCGGCGAACAACTGCTCCTCGGGAACCACCCTCGCGACCAGACCGGCGCGCTCCGCTTCCTCGGCGCCCATGAAACGCCCGGTGAGGCAGAGGTCCATGGCCTTGGCCTTGCCGATGGCCCGGGTCAGCCGCTGCGTGCCGCCAGCCCCCGGAATGACGCCCAATTTGATCTCGGGCTGGCCGAATTGCGCCGTCTCCGAAGCGATGATGAAATCGCACATCATCGCGAGTTCGCAGCCTCCCCCGAGCGCATAGCCGCTCACCGCGGCGATGATCGGCTTGCGCAGCCTCGCCACGCATTCCCAACGCGAAATAAAGTCGCCGAGATAGGCGTCGGCGAAGCTTTTCGCCTGCATTTCCTTGATGTCCGCCCCGGCGGCGAACGCCTTTTCGGAGCCGGTCAGAACATGACAGCCAATGCGCTCGTCCGCCTCGAAGGCGGTCAGCGCCTGATCGAGCTCGTCGATGAGTCTCGCATTCAGCGCATTGAGGGCCTCGGGCCGGTGAAGCCTGACGAGCCCGGCGCCGCCATGGATTTCGACCTGGATGGTCTCATAGCTCATGCACGCATCCTCCTTGTCTTTCCGGGACGATTCCCCATCCCATGAAACATGGGACGGATTACGGCGGCGCGACGCGCTCGATCGCGGCGCCCGCGCCGACCGAAACAGCCCAAAATCCGGCGACTCCGCTCCTTATATTTCGAAGTGGCCGCCGCTTTCGGACGTCTCGCCGAAGCCGTCGGCGAGGGCCCGGAAGTGAAGTTCCTCGAGCGTCACCGATTCGAGCTGCTCGAAAATGCCGGCTTCGATTTCCTGCAACATCGGGTCCAATATGGCGTTCAGGGACGCCGCCTGCGGCCGGGCGGCGGATTCGTCATCGACGCCGAGCGCCGCGCGCACGATTTCGCCCATCGTCAGCCTGCGGCGTTCGCGCGCCAGCTCATATCCGCCGGAGGGACCGCGCAGGCTCTTGAGGATTCCCGCGCGCACCAGCGCCTGCAGCAGACTCTCGAGCCGCCGGGGCGGAAGATCGTAGCGTTTCGCCAGCTCCCTGGACGATACCGGCCGCCCGCGCGCATGCAGGGCGACGTCGAGCACCGCCAGCAATGCGAAATGGGCGGCGCGCGGCAGAAGCGTCATGTCCGGGCGTCTTCGCCCATGCCGGTGGAGCCGAAACCCCCGCCGCCGCGCTCGCTCGCCTCCAGCGCTTCTTCGGTTTCGAAGAGCGTAACCCGGGCGATGGGGGAGACGACCAGCTGGGCGATTCTCATGCCGCGGATTATCTCGAAAGGATGCGCTCCGAGATTGATCAGCAGAGCCCGGACTTCTCCCCTGTAGTCGCTGTCTATGGTCCCGGGCGCGTTGAGAATCGTCACCCCGTGGTCGAGAGCGAGGCCGGAGCGCGGGCGCAACTGCGCCTCGAAACCATCCGGCAGCTGGATCGAGAATCCGGTGGGCACGAGATCGCGGGCGCCCGGCTCCAGCACCAGCTTGCGCCCGGCGGGCAGGGCTGCGCGAAGATCGAGCCCCGCGGCTCCCGCGCTGGCGTAAAACGGCAGCTCCAAACCTTCGCCATGGGGCAAACGTCGAATCATGACTTTCATGCCGAAGTCTCGCTGTTGCGGTCCGCGAGCATCCTGGCCAGACGCCCCGCCAGCCTTTCGGCCACCTCTTCCTTCCCCAGGCGCGGCCAGTCTTCGACCCCCGAGGCGGTGACTATGTGCACCGTATTTTCGTCGGCGCCAAATACCCCCGAGCTGACGTCGTTGGCCACCAGCAGATCGCAGCCCTTGCGCAGGAATTTTTCCTGCGCCCGCCGCACTGTGTCGCCGGTTTCGGCGGCGAAGCCCACGACGATTCCAGGCCGGTCTTGGCCCGGCGCCGCGACGGTCGCAAGAATATCGGGATTCTCGACCAGGGTTAAAGACGGCGGCGCGCCCGATTTCTTTATCTTTTGCGCCGCGGCCTCCACGCGCCAGTCGGCGACGGCCGCAGCTGCGACGAATACGTCGGCCGGCAGCGCGCTCTTCACCGCCGCCAGCATTTCCTGGGCGGTTTCGATACGGCGCACATCGACGCCCGGCGGATCTTCGAGCGTCACCGGCCCCGAAATCAGCGTCACCCGGGCCCCTGCCCTCGCCGCCGCAGCCGCTATGGCGTGCCCCTGCTTGCCCGACGACCGGTTGGCGATGAAGCGGACAGGGTCGATCGGCTCGTGGGTCGGCCCCGAGGTCACCACGACATGACGCCCGGCGAGACCTTCGGCGCCCTGGCTGAGAGGCGGCCGCAAGAACATGTCCTGCGCCAGCGCCGCCTCTATCGCCGCGATGATGTCGGCGGGCTCGCTCATGCGGCCGGGACCACGTTCTCCGCAGGCCATGTCGCCTTCTTCCGGACCGACGAACAGGGCGCCGTCCGAGCGCAGCAAAGCGACGTTCCGCTGCGTCGCCGGATGGAGCCACATGCGCAGGTTCATCGCCGGCGCAAACAGGACCCGCTTGTCCGTCGCAAGCAAAAGCGTCGTGGCGAGATCGTTCGCGATTCCATTGGCGGCGCGGGCCAGCAGATTGGCCGTGGCCGGCGCGACCACCAGAAGATCCGCCTCTCGCGAAAGCCTGATATGCCCCATTTCGCCTTCGGCCGCGGCGTCGAAGAGATCATGAGCGACCGGCTTGCCGGACACCGCCGCAAAGGAAAGATCGGTGACGAAGCGCCTGGCGGCTTCGGTCATGACCACCCGCACGGCGGCTCCCCGCTCGGCCAGTCGACGCACCAGCTCCAGACATTTATAGGCCGCCACGCCGCCGCCGACGACCAGCAGGACGCGCTTACCGGCGAGGTTCTGCGCCAAAAATCCCTCCGTCACATGAAATCCGTGTCCAAGCCCCGCGCCGGGCGACAATAGCGGTTTTGTCGGCGGCGCCCAAGGGCGCGCGACGCTACATATGGGAGCGAATCCCGGCTCCGGTAAACGGGGGACGGACCCGGCAGAACAAAAGAGCGCGCGCCGCCGCTCCGTCGAAGGGGCTGGCTCTTTTCAAGCGAGCATGGCAAAGCGACGCGAATGTCTTTACAAGACGCCAATCAGGCCCTCGTGCGCCCGCTGATCTCCCGGCTGACCCTGCGCGACTTTCGATCCTATGTCGCGCTGGACATTCGCCCGAGCGCGAGACTGGTGGCGCTCACGGGCGAGAACGGCGCCGGCAAGACCAATATTCTCGAAGCGATCTCGATGTTCTCGCCCGGGCGAGGCCTGCGCCGGGCCGAGATCGGCCAATGTGCGAGGCGCGCCGGACCCGGCGGCTTCGCCGTTTCGATCGAAGCCGACATCCGCGGCGACGGCGTGCAGCTCGGCCACGGTTACGAGCCCGCCGGGCAGGACGCCGCGACGCGCCGCTTCCGTATCGATCGGGCGCCGGTTTCCTCCGCGCGCGCCTTTGCCGATTACGTCAATGTGCTGTGGCAGACGCCGGCCATGGACGGGCTGTTCTCGGGTCCCGCGGGCGAGCGACGGCGCTTTCTCGACAGGCTGACGCTGGGTGCGGACGCGGACCACGGCGCCCGGGTCGCCCGGCTGGAGCGCGCGTTGCGCAACCGCAACCGACTGCTGGAAGACCAGGGCGACTCCCGCTGGCTGTCGGCGGCGGAACAGGAAATCGCTTCGCTCGGCGTCGCCGTGGCGAGCGCCCGGCTCGATACGACCGAGCGCCTCTCCGCCCTGATCGAAGCCGGCAGAAACGACGCCTCGCCCTTCCCCCACGCCGTGATCCGGCTTGAGGGCGATCTGGAGCGGATGCTGGTGGAGGAGCCGGCCTTTACCGTCGAGGAGCGCTATCGCGCGACGCTGGCGGAATCCCGCCGCCGCGACGCCGCCGCGGGCCGCACCCTGATCGGGCCGCAGACCAGCGACCTCGTCGTGTTCCACGGCCCCAAGGGCGTCGCCGCGCAGGACTGCTCCACGGGCGAGCAGAAGGCGCTGCTCACCGGCCTGGTTCTGGCGCATGCGCGGCTGGTCGCCGCAATGAGCGGGCGAAGCCCGCTGCTGCTGCTCGACGAGGCGGCCGCGCATTTCGATTCGAGGCGGCGCGAGGCCTTGTACGAAGAGCTCGAGAATTTCGGCGGGCAGGTCTGGATGACGGGCGCCGATCCCGAGCTTTTCGCCTCGCTCTCGGATCGGGCCGATATTTTTACGGTTGCGCCGGGGACAGTCGAGCGGCGTTAGTTTTCGCGCAAAGTGGATCGCGCTTCGCGCGAAGAAAGAAACGCATGAGGTGAGGCGCCCCTACCTTACAAACGCCGTCTTGGCCGGGACAAGCCCGGCCATGACGGCCTCCTGGAGATGTGTGACTCCCTTAGCCCCTAATAGGGAGGGAAAGCGCCGTTCGCCCGATGCGCGGATTAATCCAGCAGCTGCCGCAGCACATAAGGCAGGATGCCGCCATTGCGGAAATATTCCAGCTCGTCGAGCGTGTCGATGCGCGCAAGAAGCGGCACGTCCTTCGTATCTCCATTGGGGAAGGCGATTTTGGCGTGCAGCGTCTGGCGCGGGGCGAGGCTGTGGCCGAGGCCTTCGATGGTGACGGTCTCTTCGCCGGTGAGGCCGAGGGACGACCAGCTCGTTCCAGGTTCGAATGTCAGCGGCAGAATGCCCATGCCGACCAGATTCGAACGGTGGATGCGCTCGAAACTCTGCGCGATGACGGCGCGCACGCCCAGAAGCGCCGTGCCCTTGGCGGCCCAGTCGCGCGACGAGCCATTGCCGTATTCAGCTCCGGCGAAGACGACCAGAGGCGCGCCCTCGGCTGCATATTTCATCGCGGCGTCATAGATCGACACGACCTCTCCGCCCGGGAAATGCCTGGTGTTTCCGCCCTCGGGCACATTGCCGGCGTCGTCCTTGAGCATATGGTTCTTGATGCGGATATTGGCGAAAGTGCCCCGCATCATGACCTCGTGATTGCCGCGCCTGGTGCCGTACTGGTTGAAGTCCTTGGGCTCGACGCCCTGCTCCTGCAGCCATTTGCCGGCCGGCGAAGCCGCCTTGATCGAGCCGGCCGGAGAAATGTGATCGGTTGTGATCTTGTCGCCGAACAGCGCCAGGACGCGCGCGTTCTGGATGTCGGAGACAGGCTTGGGCTCCCGGGTCAGCCCGGCGAAATAGGGCGGATTGCGCACATAGGTCGATTCCCCGTCCCATCCATAGGTTTCTCCGGACGGAACCTTGATCCGGCGCCAATGCGCGTCGCCGTCGAAGACGCCGGCATAGGCGCCGCGGAACATCGAACGGGTGATGTTCTTGCGGATGGTCTTTTCGATCTCCTCGTTGCTGGGCCAGATGTCGCGCAGGAAGACAGGCTCGCCTTTCTTGTCGTGGCCGAGCGGCTCGCTGGAAAGATCGATCGCCACCGTGCCGGCGAGTGCGAAGGCGACGACCAGAGGCGGCGAGGCGAGATAATTGGCCTGCACGTCCGGGTTCACGCGCCCTTCGAAATTGCGGTTGCCGGAAAGAACAGAGGCCGCGACCAGATCATTGGCGTTGATCGTCTTCGACACCGGCGCAGGCAGCGGGCCCGAATTGCCGATGCAGGTGGTGCAGCCGAAGCCGACGAGGTTGAAGCCGAGCTTGTCGAGAGATTTCTGGAGCCCGGATTTCTGCAGATATTCCGCCACCACCTGGCTTCCGGGCGCGAGCGAGGTCTTCACCCAGGGCTTGACCTTGAGGCCCCGCTCCACCGCATTGCGCGCCAAAAGTCCGGCGCCGATCAGAACGCCGGGATTGGAAGTATTGGTGCAGGAGGTGATCGCGGCGATGACCACGTCGCCATGGCCGAGATCGTAATTCGTATCCTCGACCGCGAAACGCTGGCCGAATCCGTCCGGCTTCTTGTATTCGGCGGCGAGCGCGGCCTCGAAGGTGGACTTCATGTCTTCCAGCGCGACGCGCCCTTCAGGCCTCTTGGGGCCGGCGAGCGAAGGAACCACCGTGCCGAGATCGAGCGAAATCGTGTCGGTGAATTCGGGCTCCGGCGAGCGCGTCGTACGCAGCATGCCCTGAGCCTGCGCATATTTTTCGATCAGCGCGACGCGGGCGGAATTGCGCGCCGAGACATGGAGGTAATCGAGCGTTTCGGCGTCGATCGGGAAGAAGCCGCAGGTCGCGCCATATTCCGGCGCCATATTGGCTATCGTCGCGCGATCGGCGAGGGAAAGATGGTTGAGGCCGTCGCCGTAGAATTCGACGAACTTGCCGACCACGCCCTTCTTGCGCAGCATCTGGGTCACGGTGAGCACGACATCGGTCGCGGTCACCCCTTCGCGCGGATGGCCCTCGAGCTTGAAGCCGATAACCTCGGGCGCCAGCATGGATAGCGGCTGGCCCAGCATGGCCGCCTCGGCCTCGATGCCGCCGACCCCCCAGCCCAGCACGGCCAATCCATTGACCATGGTGGTGTGCGAGTCGGTGCCGACCAGCGTGTCGGGATAGGCGGTCTCGATGGTCTGGGTCCGCCCCTTGACCTTGATCTTTTCCTTCTTTGTCCAGACCGTCTGGGCGAGAAACTCCAGATTGACCTGATGGCAGATGCCGGCCCCCGGCGGCACGACGCGGAAATTGTCGAAGGCCGACTGGCCCCATTTCAGAAAGCGGTAACGCTCGCCGTTGCGCTGATATTCGAGATCGACGTTCTGCTTGAGCGCGCGCGCCGCGCCGAAATTATCGACGATGACGGAATGGTCGATGACGAGATCGACCGGCGCCAGAGGGTTGATCTTCTGCGGATCGCCTCCGAGCGCGACAAAAGCGTCGCGCATCGCCGCAAGATCGACCACGGCGGGAACGCCGGTGAAATCCTGCATCAGGACGCGCGCAGGCCGAAAAGCGATCTCGACCTCCTTCTTGCCTTTCTGGGTCAGCCAGCCGGCGAAGGCTTCGATCATCTCCTTGGTGACGGTGCGCCCGTCTTCGTTGCGCAGCAGGTTTTCCAGCAGGACTTTGAGCGAATAGGGAAGCCGCGACACGCCGGAAAGGCCATTTTTTTCTGCGGCCTTGAGAGAATAATAGTAATAGGTTTTGGCTCCGACGACGAGTTTTTTGCGGGCTTTGAAACTGTCGAGAGAATCCATATTCCTTATCCTTCCGGGTTCCGCATCGTTCTGCAAACGCCAAGCCAAGGGATGAAAAAAGCGTTCGAGACGAACTCTTTTGAGCCTCTTCGAAGGCCCGACGACGCCCTGGCGAAACGGGAATTTGCGCAAGAATCGCAGCTGCTACAATCCTCGCTTTCCAAATAGCCCGCAATGCAGGCGGCGCAAAGCGTTTTGCGCGGCGCCCGTTGTCGTCGCCGCGCCGCAGCGCAGCGCGCACGGCCTGTTCGGCACACAGAAAAACGGCCCCGGCGGGTTTGACGCCAGGGCCGCTTCCATGATGCGAAAGGGGAAAGGAAGCTCGCGCTATCCCGCCTGCATGGCCTCCGGCTTGGTCTTGGCCCGCTTGGCGATCAGCCTGTTGAGGGCGGAAACATAAGCGCGCGCGGCCGCGACCAGAGTATCGGGGTCGGCGCCGCGGCCGGTGACGGATTTGCCGTCCTCCGACAACCGCACCGAAACCTCCGCCTGAGCGTCGGTTCCCTCCGTGACGGCGTGGACCTGGAACAACTCCAGCGTGGCGTCATGCGGCGCGAGAGCCTTTATGGCGTTGAAGATGGCGTCGACCGGCCCATTGCCGGTCGCCTGATGCGTGACCTTCTCGCCGTCGATGTCCAGCGTCAGGGCGGCGGACTGCGGACCATGGGTGCCGGCCATCACCATCAGGGCCAGGACCTTGATGTGATCGTTGGCGGTGACGATCTCGTCGTCCACCAGAGCCGCGAGGTCCTCGTCGTAGACCACCTTCTTGCGGTCGGCGAGATCCTTGAAGCGCCGGAAGGCG
This sequence comes from Methylocystis heyeri, assembly GCF_004802635.2. Classification (NCBI taxonomy): domain Bacteria; kingdom Pseudomonadati; phylum Pseudomonadota; class Alphaproteobacteria; order Hyphomicrobiales; family Methylocystaceae; genus Methylocystis; species Methylocystis heyeri. The sequence continues at coordinate 4,542,422 of NZ_CP046052.1, read as the reverse complement.
TCCTCCAGCGCGTTTTCGCCGAGGTCGTAGCCCAGTTCCTTCAGCTTCTCGCGGAAGGCGTGACGCCCCGAATGCTTGCCCATGACCAGAGAAGTCTTGGTCACGCCGACGCTTTCCGGCGTCATGATTTCATAGGTGTGCGCATTTTTGAGCATCCCGTCCTGATGGATGCCGCTTTCATGGGCGAAAGCGTTCCGGCCGACGATCGCCTTGTTGTATTGGACCGGGAAAGAGGTCACCGCCGAAACCAGCTTGGAGGCGCGGGTCAGCAATTTGGCGTCGACGCCGGTGTGATAGGGCAGAACGTCCGGGCGGGTCCGCATCGCCATCACCACCTCTTCGAGCGCCGCATTGCCGGCCCGCTCGCCGATGCCGTTGATGGTGCACTCGATCTGCCGCGCGCCGCCGCGCACGCCGGCGAGCGAATTGGCGACGGCCAGACCCAGATCGTCGTGGCAATGCACCGAGAAGATGGCCTTGTCGGAATTCGGCACGCGCTCGCGCACGGTGCGGAACAGCTCCTCATATTCCGCCGGCGTGGAATAGCCCACGGTGTCGGGAATATTGATGGTGGTCGCGCCCGCCTTGATCGCGATTTCGACCGCGCGGCACAAAAAGTCCAGTTCGGTGCGGGTGCCGTCCTCCGCCGACCATTCCACTTCCGCGACATGGTTCCGGGCGCGGGTGACCGAAGAGGCCACCAGCTCCAGAACGCGCGCGGGCTCCATCTGGAGCTTGTATTTCATATGCACCGGCGAGGTGGAGATGAAGGTGTGGATGCGAGGCCGGCGGGCCGCCCGCAGAGCCTCGGCGCAGCGGTCGATGTCCTTGTCCGAGGCGCGGGCGAGACCGGCCACCGACGCGTTTTTCAGGCGCTTCGCGATTTCGGTGACGCTCTCGAAATCGCCCTCGCTGGCGATGGGAAAACCGGCCTCGATGACGTCGACGCCCAAGGCGTCGAGCAGGTCCGCGACCTCCAGCTTCTCCTCGAAGGTCATGGAGGCGCCCGGCGACTGCTCGCCGTCGCGCAAGGTGGTGTCGAAGATGACGACCCGATTGGCGTCATCCTGGCGGGACGCCGGCTGTGGGGCGGGATTGGTCTCAGTCATGGAAAAATTCCTAAAGCTGCCTGCCCGCGAGGGGCTGTCCTGGTTCGTTTCGCGCTATATCCCCTGTCGCCTGGGCAAAAGCCCTTAGTGCGCTCAGGGGCGGCTAAGCAGAAGCAGCAGGAGGGCAGGACGAGCGCAGGCGAGCGGCGCCGCGGGGCGTCGCATCTTGGGGGCAGTCGCAGGGGCGATCGCGCGCGCCATGCTCCAAAATCCTCACATCGCCAAAAGAGCTCAGGTCTTCCGAGCCAGGATAAACGGCTTAGCGCCGGCTGACAAGCCTTGTGCACAGATTGCCGCCATTGCCTGCCGTAACCCCGATGGGCTGGTCTCACCTTGATTGCAATGCAATCATTGCTTAATTTCAAACGGGGATATCTTGAGGCGATCTGATGGCGAGCATCACAATCCGCAATCTGAACGAAGATTTGAAGCGCCGCCTCCGCATTCGCGCGGCCGAGCATGGCCGCTCCATGGAAGAAGAAGCGCGAGAAATCCTGCGCCGGGCGGTCAGCGGCGCCGTCGCGCCAAAAAATCTCGGCCAGGCTATTCACGACCGCTTTGCCGCCATAGGCGGCGTGGAGTTGGAGCTTCCCGCGCGCGGCCCGATGCGCGACCCACCGTCATTTTCTCATGAATGACGCCGTTATCCTACTGGACACAAACATCGTCTCCGAGCTTATGCGGCCAAATCCTTCGCGGGCGGTCCTGGACTGGTTCGCCGCGCGGGACTCGACCAGGCTGTTCCTCAGCGCGGTCAGCGAGGCCGAATTGCGCTTGGGCGCGGCGATACTCCCCGCCGGCAAGCGCCGCGATGGTCTGACCGCCGCGATAGACATAATGATCGCGGAGGATTTCGCAGGCCGTCTCCTGCCCTTCGATAGCGCCGCCGCCAAGGCTTATGCCGTCATCGCGGCAAAGCGCCGAGCGGCTGGCCAGCCGATTATGGAGGCCGACTGCCAGATCGCCGCCATCGCCCGCGTCCGGGGAGCGGCGGTGGCGACCCGGAATGTGCGTGATCTCGAGGGATGCGGCGTCGAGATTGTCGATCCGTTCAATGTGAGTTGAGGCCGAGCCACGCCTCCAGCATTTGGATCTGGCGCGGGTTCTATTGGTCAGGCGTTTCCGCCCGATTGGAAAGCGCGCCAGCGAGCGCCCTTTCTCGAAAAAAGAGCGAATCGCCGCTCCCTCGGGTATAAGACGACTACAAAATCTCAAAATCCGGCGCGTTCCATGACTGTTCGACTGCATAAAGGCGACCTCCCCGACGACTATCGCTGGGGGCCGATCGTCGCCATCGACACCGAGACCCTGGGCCTCAATCCGCTGCGCGACCGGCTATGCCTGGTGCAGCTTTCCAATGGCGACGGCGACGCCGAGCTGGTCCAGATCGCCAGGGGACAGAGCCGCGCGCCCAATCTCGAGCGCCTTCTGAGCGACCCCGAGACCCTGAAGCTTTTCCACTTCGCCCGCTTCGACCTCGCCATTCTGGGCCAGACCTTCGGCGCGATCCCGCAACCCGTCTATTGCACCAAGATCGCCTCCAGGCTGACCCGCACCTATACCGACCGCCACGGGCTCAAAGACCTGGTGCGCGAGCTTTTGGGCGTGGAAATCTCCAAGCAGCAGCAGTCGTCGGACTGGGGCGCGGAGACACTGACCGACGCGCAGCAGGCCTATGCCGCCTCGGATGTCCTTTATCTGCATCAGCTCAAGAGCCGCCTCGACGCCATGCTCGAACGCGAAGCGCGCATGGAGATGGCGGCCGCCTGCTTCGAGTTCCTGCCCGCGCGGGCGCGTCTTGATCTCGCAGGTTGGCCGGAAACCGATATTTTCGCCCATTCCTGAGCGATCAGGGCGCCTGCGCCTCGAATTCGCCACCGGAAGGGAGTATCCGCGCCAAAAATTGGAAAGCATCAAAACCGCGAAATTCCGCTCGTCGAGGCGTTCTTGCAGGAAGCTCCATCCAGTTCGCGCAGCCGGCTAGGCTCCATCGTCGCTCCTAGAGAGGACGCGTTCCCCGCGGCGCTGCGGCACACGGCCCGGGTCGCGCGGCTGCGGCGCCTGACGCTCTGGGGCAGCGGAGCTATCGTCGCGATCGTCGGCGTCATCATCCTGTTCCAGATGCTTCGTTTTTTGCCGGTGGACCTGCGCTTTTCCCATATCGGCCTGAAGGGAAGCAGGATAACCATCGAAACGCCCAGGCTCGTCGGCTATCGCCAGGACGGACGCCCCTATGCGCTGAAAGCCAAGCTCGGCATTCAGGACATGTCCAAGCCCGATCTTTTCGAACTCGAAAACCTCGAAGTGCGGCTGGAAACAAGCGGCGAAAGCGCGGTTCTGCTGGAGGCGGGCCATGGCCTCTATGATTCGAAGAAGGATCGCGCCGATCTCACGGAAACGGTGCGCATCCATGACGGCAAGAATTTCGACCTGCAGCTTCAATCGGGCGTCATGGACTTCAGGGCGAGCACCTTGACCTCCGACAGCCCGGCGAGGTTGAAACTGGACGGCGGAGAAGTGACATCCAATTCGGCGGAGTTCAGCCAGGCCGAGCGGCGGGCGACATTCACCGGCGACGTCCATTCCGTGCTCTATGGAGAAGCCGACGACGAAGGGGCTCCGGCGGCGGCTGATGGAGCGGCGCCGGCGCACGCCGTGCTGGAAGCGCCCCGGGCCGAAGACGAAGACCGCGGCGGGGCGAGCGCCCGCCCGAAAAAGTGAAAGCGATAATTCGATGCGTCTCCAGATATTCTCCACACTCCTGGCGGCCGCGCTCGTCTCGGTGGGGCCGGCGCATGCCAAAGGTGGCAGAAGCGGAGGGATTCTGCCCGGAGCCAGCGCGAAGGATCCCCTGAACATCGACGCCGGGAAGCTCGACTATTTCGACAAGGAGCAAAAGCTCGTTTATTCCGGCAGCGTCATCGTCGTGAACGGCCCGTCGACGCTGAAAGCTTCTAAACTCACCATCTTCCTCCAGGACAAGGGCGCCGGCGCAAAAACCCAGCCTTCCGGGGACTCCCAGGCCAGCAGCGACAGGGTCAAGCACATCGAGGCCGAAGGCCCGGTCACCATGGTGTCGAAAGACCAGGTCGGCACCGGAGACCACGGCAGCTACGACCGCTCCGAAAACAAAGTCTATCTGAACGGAAACGTGGTCCTGACCCAGGGCGAGAGCGTGACCAAAGGCGACCGGCTGGTCTACGACATCACCACCGGCCAGGCCGTTGTTCAGGCGGCGGGCGGCGGACAGAGTCCCGGCCGCGTTCACAGTATTTTCACGCCAAAAGAAAAATAGCCGGCCCGGAGACGGGGAGCCCCGGCTTCGCCGGTCGGAACTCGAGCGGCGCCTATTCCGGCGAAGAATTAGCGCCCGATTATTTATATGGCGCGGTTTCCGTCGCTTCGCCGCCACTGCGGCGCTAAAACGGGGCCATGAAAACGAAACGGATTTTGCGTATCGAATTGCGCTCCTGCCTCGGAGAGCTGGGGAGCTGGCATCCCGCGCTCGCGGAACGGCTTCGACAAAAGGGTCATATCGTGCGTCTGACCCATGCGCCGGGGACGCCGACGCCTTCCGGTCTGCATTTGCTGATGCAATTGGAGCGTATGGTCTACCGACGGGCCGCGCCTCACCTCGACGCCGGGCCGCCGTCGCCCGCGCCCGAAGACGCCGGACCGCCGGATCTCGTGATCGATCTTACCGGGGCCGATCCGGGTCCGGTCGCGCAGCTCTCGCTGAAGCCGCTCTTCGATCTGCGCGCTTCCGAAGCCGCGGCGGCGGATGCGCTACTGGATCGGCGGGCTCCGCAGATCGACCTGATGCAGACGGAGCCGGGCGAGGCGCCTCGCTGCGTCGCAAGCGCCACGCCGGCGCTCGAAAATCGCGATTTGCTTTCGGCGGGTCTCCGCGCCGTCGCCGCGGCGCTCGCTTCCCTCGTCGAGAGCGCCGTCGACCGCGTCGCACGTGGCGAGGCTTCGCCTTCCGTCAGTCCCGCGGCCGCGCGCGCCACGCGGCGGGGGTCCCCGGCGCAATTCGCCCTCGGCGCCCTCGCCGCCAAGATCGAGAACCGGCTGACGCGGCTCGCCGTGCATCGCGAGCATTTTCGGATCGGATGGCGCCGCCCGGCCCCCGGCCAGACGATGGCGGACACGCTGTCCTGGCCCGATCAGCCTTATTCCTTCCTTCCCGACGACGGACGGAGGTATCTGGCTGATCCTTTCGTTTTCGCCCATGGCGGCAAAACTTTCCTTTTCTGCGAGGAATTCCCCTACGCGACCGGAAAAGGCGTTCTGACGGCTTTCGAGCTGAGGGATGACGGGTCCGTCGGCCCCGCCCTGCCTGTCATGGAGCAGCCCTGGCATCTTTCCTATCCGCAGGTCTTCGCGCGCGACGGCGAAATCTGGATGATCCCGGAAAGCTGCGCGGCCAATCGGATCGAGCTTTATCGGGCGACGCGCTTTCCCGATTGCTGGGCCCTGGAGGCGATATTGATCGACGATACGCCGGCCTCGGATGCGACCCTGGTCGAGCACGACGGCCGGTTTTGGCTTTTTGCCACCGTCTCCAGGGACGGTCTGTCGAGCTGGGACGCCCTTCATATCTATTACGCCGACCATCTGACCGGACCCTGGCAAGCGCATCCGGCCAATCCGGCGCTGATCGACGCCGGCTGCGCAAGACCGGCGGGCGCGATGTTCCTGCGCAACGGCGAGCTATGGCGCCCGGCGCAGGATTGTTCGCGCGGATATGGCGGCGGCCTTACGCTCTGCTCGATCGAGCGGCTCGACGACGAGGAGTTTCGCCAAACTCCGCGCGCCCGCATCGCGCCGCCCCGCAATCTCGGACACGGCGCTCACACGCTGAATTACGCCGCCGGGATCGAGACGATCGACGTGGTCGGCGCCAGATGGCGAAGGTGATCGGACCGCGAGATCGAGATACGACTCCGGACCAATGCGGGGCCGCTGCGTGAAAACCGCGCTGGGACGGCAGCCTCGAGGCCGCCACGACAATAATGAATTGGTAACCATAAGATATTAATTTTCGTTCAACGCGGGGGAATGGCCTCCCCTGTCGACCGGCAACGCGCGGATCAACGCTTTGACAACCACTGACGGCGGCATCGAGTCGGCGCGGTCGCGTTCCAGCGCGGAGCCGCTGGCCGATTCGAACATGCAAATCGACATCGGCGACCTCTACAAGGCGGTCGTTCGCCGACGGCTCCTGTTGGCGCCCGCGCTGCTGCTCACCTTTTCGCTCGCGGGAGCCTATATTCTCCTGACCCCCGCCCGCTACGCCGCCACAATGTCGCTCATGGTGGATACGCGAGAGCGACCGCCGATAGGAATGGACGCCCAGCCGGTGCCTCAAAGCCCGGACACGGGAATGATCGAAAGCCAGATGCGGTTGCTCACCTCGAACGAGGTTCTGCGCCGCCTGATCAACGACGAACAACTGCGCTCGGACCCCGATTTCGTCCCGGCCCGCCCGGGAATCTTCGCGAGGCTCAAGGCCCTCGTCGGAATTGCGCCGCCAAAATCCGAAGTCACCATCGAAGGGATCGTCGAGAATCTCGGCAACGCCATCACCGCAAAGCGCAACGAGAAAAGCTACGTCATCGACGTGGAGGTCAAAGCCTCCAGTCCCGAAAAAGCGGAACGGCTCGCGCGCGCATTGGTGACCGCCTATCACGAGACGCAAGCCCAGATGGGCGATGAAATCGCCGACAAGGAAATCGACTGGCTCGACAAGAGAATCGCCGATTTCCGCACGCGGCTGGAACAGGCCGAGCAACGCGTCCAGGATTACCGAAAATCCAAGGCCTTTCTGGTCACCGACGGCCACACTGCGCCGGAACAGCAGCTCAAGGACGCCAATTCCGCCCTGGTGGAAGCGCGAAAAAAGCGCGCCGAACTCCAGGCCAGATACGACCAGCTTCAGGCAGCGATACGCGCCGGGGGCTCGATCGAGAACGTGAACGAGGCCATCCGCTCGCCGGTCATCGAAAAGCTTCGCGGCGACTACGCCGCTTTATCGCGCGACGCGGCCTATGCCGAGTCGACGCTCGGCCCCCGTCATCCTTCCTATGCGATCATCAAGGCGCAGATGGCCGCTCTGCGGGCTCAGATGAAAGCGGAGATGCAGCGGATCTCGATCGCCGCCGCCAATGAGCTGAAGACCGCGCGCAACACCGAGCGGGGAAATGAACAGCTCGTCTCCGACCTGGAAAAATCGATACGCGAAAACGGCGGGCGCCGCCTCGAACTGAACGAACTCGAGCGGCAAGCGGCCGCCGTGCGCGAACGCTACGAGAAAGCCCTCGCCGCGCGAGAGAACGTGCATAGGGAGGTTGTTTCCTCGCCCAACGGCGTATTGATAAATCAGCCGACGGCGACGAAGAGCAAAGTCAGCCCGAAGACCCTTCCCGCCCTGATTATAGCCCTGGCCGCGGGACTCAACATCTGGATTGCGACCGCCCTGGTGCTCGAGTTCCTGGAGCGCAAGCGAAACGCCCCGAACCGGACCGGCGGCCCCTCCCCGCAGTTCTCCCCCGGCAAGCCCCGCGAGGCCGCGAGCGGCGGGGCTGCAAACGACTCGACGATTCCCCAGGTCGCCGACAGCCGTTGGAGAGCCTCCGACGGCGAGCGCCCGCCCGTCGTCGTCACGCTTCCTCCGCTGGATGCTGGCGGCTCCGACGCGGCAAGGGATCGCCACCTCGCCTCTCGCGTCAAAGCTGCGATGGAGATCCCCGGCGCGCCCTACCGCCGCGCAGTCGCCCGGCTCTATGACGCCCTCTGGACTGCGCCGACCGCTCGGGAGGCGACCGTCGTTGCGCTCGGTGCGAGTTCCGTCGGCGCCGGAGTGACGTCGACCGCGCTCTCGCTGGCCTTCCTGGCTTGCGCGCAAGGCGACCGGGTACTTCTTCTGGATTGCGACGCCCGCCGTCCCTATCTCGCCTCTTTGAAGACGAAGCTCCCACGTGCGGGAAAGCCCTTCGGCTACGAGGGAAACCTATACAATCTCCACAAAGACCGGCTGGCGGGCGGCGAGATTCTCATAGCGGAGCGGCGGTGGCCGCAGGAACGCGATTTCAAATCCTGTTTCGATCTCGTCCTGCTCGATTGCGGCGCCCTGCTCGGCGAGAATTCGAGCCTTCCGCCAGCAGATGAAATCGACGCGCTCGTGATGATCGAAAAGAGCGCGACGAGAGAGCGAAAAGCCTGCCTGCTGTTCGGCGAGGATTCGCTTCCCGCGCAGAGCTCCGACCAAAGCGATCGCCAGGCAGGCGAGCGCCGGATGAGGGCATGAGCGAATTCGCATATCCCCTCGCCGGTCGAGCCGCCATGCAGCGATGGGCGTCGCGGATATTCACTGTTTCCGCCATTCTGCTGTTTTGCGTGTCGCCGATGGCTCTCGGCGTCATCGGCTTCAATTACGACGGCGCCGGCGGCGCCATGTGGCAGAAGCTGCATCCGGCCACATATGCGGCTGCGCTGGCCTTCGCTCTCGACGTCGCGAGCAAGCCCGCGCCAGCGGCGTTCATCAGGGAGCTGCCGGCGAGATTTCCCGGCGCGGCGCTGTTTTTCATTTCCTGGGTCTTGACCATCATTTACGCCGTGCTCGTGCAGCATTTGCCGGTCACGAGCCTGATCGAAACCTATTTTCTCGCGCTCGTCGCCTTGCTCGTCGCCGACGATCTCGGCGAAGAAACGCATCGGTTTCTGCGCCGATTCATCCATGTCGTTCTCTTTGCGAACGCGATCATCGCGGTCATCGAGTTCGTCACGCACTGGAGGCTGTTTCCCTATGTGCTGTCGGGCGAGGAACTGACCTATGATTACCGTTCCACGGCCTTGCTGGGGCATCCTCTTCTGAACGCCGGCATCACGGGAGCTTACGCGCTCTGTCTTTTCCTTGGAGCCGACCAGTCCCTGCCTCCGATGGCGCGCGCGGTCATGATCGGCGTCCAGATACTCGGACTTGCGGCCTTCGGCGGCAGAACCTCCATGCTCATGTGCGGCCTGATCATGGGCGGCGTTCTCGTCAAGGATTTCGCGCTCATCCTGCTCGGCAAACGCTTCGATCTCGGACGGCTCCTGGCGGCGATGTTCTTCGCTCCCCTCGTTATCGGCGGCGTCGCCTATGCGACTTACGCAGGGATTTTCGACGATCTGATCGCCCGTTTCGTCGACGATAACGGATCTGCGGAAGCGCGCGTCATCATGATGCGGATGTTCGACGCCTTCGACCTGACCGACCTTTTGCTCGGCCCGAGCCCCGAGACGGTGACGTCCACGCAAAGATCGCTCGGCATCGCAGTGGCGATAGAAAACACCTGGATCGCGCTCATGTTCATGTACGGCATAATCATGAGCTCGTTCTTCATCATCGGACTTCTGGCCCTGCTGTGGGAAATCTGGCGGCGTTCGAGGCGCGGAGCGACGCTCCTGATCGTGTTTTTCATCGTCGTCATCAGCTCCGCGGTCGGGCTGGCCTCGAAGACGATGAAGCTCAATCAATTCACCTTCGTCATGCTGTTCATCTTTCCCCGCGAAGCGAAACCGTCTCCCGCTCGCAGCGGGCCGCGCGAGTCGTAAAACAGAGAAACAGAATCTTCACCGGCCGGCGCACAAATAGAGCCCGACTGCTGTCCCACGCCATAATAGACGCGGAGCCGATCATGGCCTCTCTCATCGCCAGCCTTCAGAATTACTTCAGGAAACGGCGCAACGGACGGTTGTCCGGACTCATCGACCTGCTGGCGCGGCGCCTGAACCGGCCCGTGCGCATCCTCGACGTGGGCGGGCGCCCGGTGTTCTGGGAGACGGTCGAAACCTCCAACATCGAAGAGATAACCCTCGTCAATATCGAAGCGGTCGATCTTTCGGGCAAGGAGACCCGCTTCCCGATGGAGGCCCTCAACGCCAACGCCCTCGACCTGTCGAAATTCGCAGGCGGCAAGTTCGATCTCGTGGTCAGCAACTCCGTGATCGAGCATCTCGGGTCCTGGAGCAATATCAAGCTTTGCGCGCGCGAGATGCGTTCGGTCGCCGACTGCGGCTATGTGCAGACGCCGTCCTTCTGGTTTCCGGTCGAGCAGCATTTCATGATCCCCGTCTTCCACTGGCTGCCGAACCAGTTGAGGGTGATCTTGCTGCCCTATCTGCCGCGCGCCGGATATGAGGATGCGAAATCGCTGGACTGCGCTCGGGATTATATCGAAGAAATCAATCTGCTGACCGGCAGGGAAATGGCGTTTCTTTTTCCCGATGCGCGCATCGACCGCGAAAAGCTTCTGTTTTTCACGAAGTCCTATGTGGCGGTGTGGGACGCGGCCGCCTGAATCGCGTGGCGTTCGCCCGCGGCGCGCGCTCTATGCATTCGAAGACGCGGCTGCGAAACCCGGCGAAATCTCTTCGAAAATCCGATCATAGCCCTCCATGGCGGCGCGCAGGGTGAAATCCCTCGATCGCCGCTGACGAGGCGAAGGATCTCCCGGCGCTGAAAGACTGGCGGAGATCGCCGCCGCCATCGCCGCCTCGTCGCCGACGGGAACAATCCGGCCGAGCTCAGGAGAATTCACGATTTCCCTCGGCCCGCCGCTGTCGGTCGCAACGACCGCCAGCCCATGGTCGAGCGCTTCCACGACGGCGAGCCCGAAGGTTTCGCGATAGGAGGGCGAGACGAAGCAGCGCGCCCTCGACAAATAGGCTCCCGTATCGGCGACATAACCCGGGAACTCAACGCGATCGGCTATCCCCAGACGCTCCGCTTCGGATTGCAGCCTCTGAAGATCGGGACCCTTGCCGAGAACGATCAGGCGCGCTCCCGGATAGGCCACTTGCGCAAAGGCCTTCACCAGAAACAACAGGCCTTTGTCGACGACGAGCCTGCCGACGGCGACCACGATCGGTTCGCGGGCGCCGAGGGCCTCGGCCGTGACCGGCGGATGCGCGATTTCCGGCGAGGCCGGATTATAGACCGTCCTGAGCCGCGCCGGCGCCGCATGGAAACGGCGGATCAGTTCGTCTCTCAAGGCGTCCGAGACAGCCACGCTTTGCGCCGCGAGCCGCGACAGGACGGGGATGAGCTTATAGCCGATCTGGCTGAGCTTGCTCGGCTCGCCCTCGGCAAAGCCATGGTAGCAGATCACCGCCCGCCGGCGCCTGCCCGCGAGAAGAGCGGCGACCAGATGTTTCAGATTGGTGGCGCCAAGCGCGGAAATGCTGACGTCGGGAGCAAGAGTGAAAAGCCGGGCGGCGAAGGCGAGCGTGCTCAGGACCGGAAGCTGCGGCAACACCGCCATTTCGATCCGTTCGTCGAGCAGGCCCAGCCATTCCTCCGCCCGATGATCCACCACGAGCACGACGCGATCGCCGCGCCTCGCATAACCGGTCGCGAGGCGCGCCATCACCTTCTCCGCTCCGCCGCCAGCCATCGCGTGCACATAGAAGACCAGGGTCGCTCGCCCCTGCGGAGTTTTCATCGGGTCAATTCCTCTGGCCGGCGAGGCTGGCGCTTGCCGAGCCCGCATCTTTCTCGCCGAGCAGCTCGAGCAGGCGGGAGGCGACATTGCCCCAGCCGAAGCGGCGTTTATAGGCCTCGACAGCGTCGTGGGCGGGAGCGGCGGCGGAACCGACCAGCTTCCAGAACTCCTCCTGCGAAGCGTCTTCCGTTATGAAGCGCGCCCAGGGCGGAGCGACCTCGCGGTGGATCGGCAAATCGCTGCAGACCACCGCGCATCCGCACATCGCGCTTTCCACCAGAGGCATGTTGAAACCCTCGGCCCTGGAAAGCGAAACGAAGCATCTGGCCTGGCGGTAAAGCCGGACCAGGGCGCCGTCGTCATTCAGATTCTGGAGCCAGATCAAGCGCTCCGGTCTGCGCCGCGCGGCCTCTTCCACGCGGGCCGCGATCTCGCCCCAGCCCGGCCTTCCAACCAGCACGACCGGAAGCGCTCCCGCGTCGCCGCTTTCGACGACAGACAAAAGTCGGTCGTAGTTCTTGCGCGGCTCGACGGTGCCGACCGCAAGAACGAACTCTCGCGGCAATCCCGGGATTTCAGCGTCTGACGCGGTGTCGAGATCGACGCCGGGAGCATTGCCGACCGCAACTATGTCCTGCCGGTTCAGCTGCGCCTGCAGTTCTTTCGCGACCGGCTCCGTCGTTCCAAGAAGCGTATCGTAGCGGCGGGCCATGAAGTTCTCGACGTCCCGGTAGAGCAGCCGGCCCTTCCAGGGCATGGCCCGCTCCCTGTTCCAGGGGAAAGCGTCGTGGATTATGCGGCACAGGCGCATATCCGTGGCGCGGAACAAGGGGCTCGCCGGCGCGGTCGGAAAAATCACCGCCTCGGGTTTGACGCCGAGGCGCGCGATCTTTCGCGGAAGCATGAGCCAGCTGCGATAAATGTCGGGAACCTGAACCACATTCAGCTTGGGATCGAACCCCTCGGCGTCGCGAACGAAGGCGAGCGTATCGGGGCGGATCGCGCTGACCGCCTTGAAGAGATGAACGCCATAGCGCTCGACTCCCGTCATCGCTTTCCGCCGCGTGGCGAGCACCAGGTCGAAAACCAGCATTGGAACGAACCTCGTCGAGACTGCGATTCAGCGCGCAAGATCCATCAGGGAATCGAGCAGGCGCCGCGTGGCTTGCGATTGGGAGCGATCCGCGACTCGCGCCGCGATTTTGGCGGGATCTATCCGCGACTGGAGCATCTCGTCGCGCAGTTTCACGAGTTCGTTCACGAAGTCCTCGACATTGTAACCGCGCGCTATGCTGATCCCCTCGAGACCGGCATAGGCTTTCACCAGAGTCGGCAAAGGCGAAAGCACGAAAGGCCGCCCGCAGGCCAAAGTCTCGATGACGATGAAGGGGGAGCCTTCGCCGTAACCCGAACACAGCAGCCCGACGTGGCATTCCCGGATCGCCTCGGCCAGCGCCGCCGCGTCCAGAAATCCCTTGTCGGCGACCAGGGCGCCGAGGCCGGCCTCGACGAACTCGTCGTAGTCCGAGCCGAAATAGCGAAACTCGAACAGGCCGGGCGCGTCCTCGGCGAGCCGGCGGATGATCGCATAGAGCAGTTCGGGGTTTTTCTGCGGCGCGATGCGGCCGGCGTAAAACAGCCTCACAGGGGAGTGGTTCAGATCCGGCAATGGCGCCGGGCTGAACCTGTCGTCGTACCAGGCCTCGATAAAGGTGACCCGGCGTCCGAGAAGTTTCTGCACGACGCCCGGCAGGCCGCTGGGATCGCGCCCGACCACCTGCACCCTGTCGGCGAAGATCGGCAGCAGGAAGCAACAGAGATGGTGCAACAGGTAATGAGCGCGGTTCTGCGGGCTGGGCCCGGTGCCGTGAATGGTCACGACCCGTCGTCCTTTGAACATCCACCCGGCGAGCAGATATTCCGGGCGGCTGAACTCCAGGACCGCGACCTGCCTTTCCCGGAGGAAGCCTGCGATTTCGCGGCGCTGCGCAAAGAGGCCGGCGAGGTAACGAACCCACTGGGGCAGACGCGGCGAACCATATTCCCGCACGCGGAAATATTCCTCGACCGGCCGGGTGACAGCCGCGCTGACCAGCGCCGCCCGCCCATCCGCGCAGGCCAGGAGGGTCGCCAGATAACGCTCGATGCCGCCCTGGCGGCTGAACACGTCGTTCTGATGAAAAAAGGCGACCCTCTTTGTCGAAGGAGCCTCCCCTGCCCGGGATGCGCCGGCCGTTGTCGGAACGCTCACGCGGCGGCTCCCGAGAAACGCCTCGCCTGCTTTTGCAGAATGGCTCTGCATGCGGGAAAGGCCAGGATGATGAGGGCGGCGTAGGAGACGACCCCGGCCGCGACGACAAGGGCCAAGGAGATTATCGAAGTCGGCTCCGGCAAAAGGCGCACGACCAGCCCCATCGCTCCGGCCGCAAGCAGAATGCGCGCGAGATGGCCGAGTGGCGGGAAGGGCAGGCCCAGCAATGCGAAAGAATAGGTGAAGCCGCCGATGCACGCGAGGGCCGTGCCGAGCAGCATTCCCAGCGCCGCGCCATATACCCCCGCAAAATGCAGCCCCGTCGCGCAGAACGCCAGATTGAGCATGGTTTCGACGATGGTGACCCGCATGGAGATATCCGTGCGCTCGAGCAAGAGCATGGTCTGGTCGCTGGTATGGAGCCGTAAGCCCCGCAGCCCCGCGGCGAGCATGGCGATGGGAAGAATGACGATCGTGGCCTCGCGGAAGCTTTCCGCGATCAGGAGATTGGTCAGCGGCTTCGACAACAGGAACACGCCGAGGCAGGCGGGCGCAAGAATGGCGAGCAGAAGCACGCCGCTCAGGGACACTTGGTCCAGCGCTCCTTTTCGATCCCCGCGCTCCAGGTTGCCCACCGCGAGAGGATAGGCCGCCGCCGTGAGCAGCATCGAGAGAACATTGGCGATCCTCTGTCCCAATCCCCAGCCGACGGACATGAGCCCGAGCGCGACCGGCCCCTCGAAATATTGAACGAGGACTCGAATTGCGTTGCCCGCGCCCCAGCCGAAGACCCCTCCGAAGATGAGGGGAATGCCATAGCGGCGAACTTCGGCGAAAATGGCGGTGTCGAATTTCCCCAAGCGGAACCTGATGCCGATTTGTCGGCACAACAACGCGAGCGCGACGAGCTGGCCCAGTGCCTGGGCCGCGAGCGCCACGGCGGGGAACGGCCCCAGCAGGAGTATGGCGACGATGGAAAGGCCGGCTCCCGCGCCGGTGCCTATGAGCTGCGCGACCGTATAGGGACCGATGCGATGCTCGGCGCGGGCCCACTCCCCGTAATGCATGAGCAGGGTTCGGGTGGTCAGATAGGCCGCAGTGGCCCAGAAGATCGAGCCGTTGGCCGCGGCGCCGAGCGTGGCCAGAATCGGCGCGGACAAGATCACCTGCAACAGCGCGGCGTAGAGCGCCATGCGATTGTCCATGAGCCGGAACCGCTCCGCGTCGCTCTCGACGAAGCGCGGATGGAAGCGGAGCACGTAAAGCGACCAGGGGGTCACGCCGATATAGGCCGTGATTTCCTGGGCCGCTATCACGAAAGTGACGACGCCGTAGGAGGCGGGATCCAGGAGATAGGTCCAGGCGACCGTGGTCGCGAACTGAACCGCGGGCGGAAAAAACTGCGCCGGAAGATAAAGAAGCGTGTTGCGCAGCAGCTTGCCGGTGTGATCTGTCATCTCGAGCAACTCATGAGCGATGGCGAAACATGACTTGCCGCTGACCGCCACAGCGAACGCAGAGGAGACGTCTCCGCCCGTCCGCCACTCGGTATCAAAAACTCTTATAAAAATTGCTTCTTCTGATTTGCAAAAAAACCTGTATCGGAATGCGTCCCGGGTTGGGACATCCGACCTCGCGAACCGTGCCAGATCGGGAGTCGCAGGCTCCTCTCGCTCCTCATCCTGGAGCCCGCGCGGCCCCTTGGAGCGAAAAAGCCCCTGCAACGGACCGCATTCCTTAAAATGGGGTAAACGCCATATTTGACGGCGCTTTAGCCAGCGCCGCGTCCTCTCTGTCAAACACCTTTTGGCTTAAATTATCGTTAAAATTTGTCCCAGTCCGCAGCCCGGCGCTCATGCCGGCGGGCCGTGGTGTTTCGCTTGCTCCCTTACCGCCAGAAGCCGGTCGACGCTCCAAAAGAAAACAGGCGTCGCCGAGCAAAGAACAATCAGCGGTGTGGGTAGAATCTCATGTTTGCGCTTCAGTCCTCGGCCGTCGAAAACCTCGTCGTGGCCTCCGATATCTCCGTCAACCTGCCGAATATGGGGTCGGCGCTGGACGCCATGATGAGCCGCGCGAGGGCGAAAAGCGGATTCACGCTCTTCACCGTCAACCTCGACCATCTCGTGAAGCTGAAGCGGGACCGTGGATTTCTTTCGGCTTATAAGCGGGCCGATTTCGTCACCGCCGACGGGTGGCCGATCGTTTGGATGCTTCGGCAAAAGGGAGGAGAGGTGAAGCGCACGACCGGCGCCGATCTGGTCGAGCCGCTCTGCGCGCGCGCGGCGCGGGAAGCCCTGCCGGTCTTCTTCGTCGGTCCGAGCTATGCCTCCCAGCGCAAGGCGCTCGATATCCTGACCCGTCGTTACCCTGGCTTGAGAATCGCCGGCGCCGATACGCCGCATGTGCGCATCGACGCGATCGAAGAAGCCGCCGCGGCCCTCGCGACATCGATCAAGGAGTCGGGCGCCCGCTTTTGCTTCCTGTCGCTCGGCGCTCCCAAGCAGGAGCTGCTCGCCGACGCCCTTCGCCGCCATTGCCCGGAAGTCGGCTTCATTTGCGTGGGCGCGGCGCTGGATTTCATCTCCGGCCATATGGTCCGCGCTCCGCGCGGCGTGCAGCTCCTGAAACTGGAGTGGCTGTGGCGGCTGGCGAGCGATCCGCGACGCCTCGGCGCTCGCTATGCGCAGTGCTTCCAGCTCCTCGCCGCCGAAGCCTGGCGCATGGCGACGGACAGGGATCTGCGCCCCGATGCGCAGGCTCACCTGTCCAATCCGTGAAAGTGAGCGTCCCGAAAAAGGGCCAACAAAAAACCCGCTGCTTCCGCAGCGGGTTTTTTGTTGGGGCAAATCTAGGGCGTTTCCAGCCGCAGTGGACGCAGGTTCGGCGTGGGAAACGCGTCAAAACAAAAACCTAGAGTCTTTTCATGTCTCCATGGAACATGAAAAGACTCCAGAAGCTTTTGCCGCGAGACCGCGCCTGAACTCTTTGGTCCGGCGCGATATTGCGACCTCTCGCCCGATCAGGCCGCGGGAAGCGCAGCCTTGGCCTGGGCGACGATAGCCGCGAAAGCTTCCGGCTGGTTGATCGCGAGGTCCGAGAGCACCTTGCGGTCCAGCGTAACGCCGGCCTTGTTCAGGCCATCGATGAAGCGGCTGTAGGTGAGGCCGAACTCACGAACGGCGCCGTTCAGGCGCTGGATCCACAGCGAGCGGATCGTGCGCTTCTTGGCCTTCCGGTCGCGCGTCGCATATTGCATCGAGCGATCGACGGCGGCCTTGGCGGCGCGAATGGTGTTCTTGCGGCGGCCGTAGAAGCCCTTGGCGGCCTTGAGGGTCTTTTTGTGCTTGGCGTGGGACGTAACGCCCCGTTTGACGCGAGCCATGACGAAACTCCTTCAGAAATCTGTTTTGAGCTTGCGCTCGAGCGAGGGGATCAACCGTTCGGCAGGAAGTATTTCTTGATGTTGTCGCCGTCGGTCTTGAACAGGATCGAGGTTCCCCGCAGATTTCTGATCTGCTTGTTCGTGCGCTTGATCATGCCATGGCGCTTGCCCTTTTGGGCGTAGACCACCTTGCCTGTCCCGGTGATCTTGAAGCGCTTCTTCGCGCCGGATTTGGTCTTCAACTTGGGCATTTTGCTCTCCTGGGCCTTCGCCCTTTGGTATTTGCGCGGGTCCCTCCGCGTCAGAGCCGCGGAACCGCGTTCGCATGAGCGAAAAAAACCGCCCCGGCAGCCCATCACTGGCCGGGCGGTTTGGAACGGGGCTAATAAGCAGGGATGGAGCCAAAAATCAAGGGCGCATCCAGGCCTACCCAGGGCTATCGCATTTGACCGAGGACGGATCTGGCGAAGGCGTCGGACCATCCGGAGCGCTTGCGCTTCCGTCGGATGGAGATTTCCGGCCTTGCTCGCTTGAGGACGTTGAGGGCGAGCTTTCGGATGGTCGCGAGATTTTCGGCGCCGTGATCCTTGCGGTTGCGGGCCCTGTCCTCGTCGAAGGTCACGTCCAGCACCCAGTGGACGCCGTTCTCGATGCTCCAGTGGGCGCGAACCGCCTTGGCGAAGGCTTCGGCGGACAGCTTTGCGGAAGAAAGATAGTAGCGGCAGGACCGCGTGATCCTGCCGTCGCGCTCGACCTCTGTCTCGATCCGCCCGATGGTCGAAAGCTGCGGCATCGCCGGGCGATCCTTGTCGCCCTTTGGAAACAGCCAGCCGACATCGTGAACGACCGCGTGGCGACGCGTCTCCACCCGGCCATGATCGGCGTCCGTCGTCTCGAATGTCCCGGCGATGCAAGCTTCGGGGTCGGCCAGAAACGTCTCCACATCTTTCAGTGTCGCCGGGCGGTTGGCCTTCAGGGCGAACAGCCAGTCGCCGCCGCGGTCGAGCACCTTCTGCGCCGTCGGAGCGTTGCAGTGGATGGCGTCGGCGGTCACCAGCGCGCCGGTCAGGTCGAGCAGATCGATGAGCGCCCGGGCCGCAGTGATCTCGTTGCCGCCGTCCTCCACCGCCTTCTGGCCGATGACCAGCTTCGCATCGGCGGCGAAGGCCGTCACCACATGCAGCGCCGAGGCGCCTTTGGCCTTGTCGAAGGAGCGGCGCAGCGTCTTGCCGTCGATGGCGACGACGCCCGCGCCATCCTCGCCCAGCGCCTCCAGAAAGCGCCCGAAACAGGCCGCCAGCGCCTCCGGGTCGATCTGCCGGAACAGACGCGAAAACGTGTCGTGGCTCGGCAAGCCGTTCTCGAGGCTCAGGACTTCACGAAACAGCTCTTCCCGGTCCTCGGCAAAGTCGGCAAATTCGACGCAGCCCTCGCAGCCGCAGATCGACGCCGTCAGCGCGATCATCAGAATATCCAGCAACTCGTGCCGCGTGGCGTTGCCGCTGCGCGGATCGGGAACATCCCGCAAGATCGTGATCAACAGGCTCATCGGCTCCTCGCGAATCGGAACCAATGACAGAATCCATTCAACAGCCCGGCGCTACCTCATTTCGTCAAATGCGATTCCCCTGCAGGCCTACCCCCCCCCGGTTCGTTTACGGAAATTCTATAGCAAGCGATCTAAAGTTGCGTCATCGCCGAAGGGAGCGGACGCGCCGTCGTTCATATAACGAGGCCGGTGCGACCCGTTTAAACGAAAGAAAATATTTTGCTTCAGGTCGTCGCAAAACGCTCGGGTCTGATCGCCGCCTTCATCGCGAATCGCCTGCCCTCGTCGCTTCCCCCGAACCGCTGGCTCGTCGTTCTCGCCGCGTTCGTTTTTCTCGGGTCCAATCTGGTTTTCGCTTTCAGCCTGCAATGGGCTCCGGCGCTCTCCCTGATTTGCGGGGCGCTCGTCTCGGCCGCCCTCGTCTGGCGGCAGGGGCCAGGCGCCGAATCGACCTTTTTCAATGCCCCCATCGACGGGCGCCTATGGGCTTTCTGCGCCGCCCTTGGCGTCGCGCTGGCTCTGCTCGGCGGCGAAACCCATTTTCTCTACGCCAATCTCGATTGGCTGATACGAGATGCGGTGCTCGGCGATCTGACCCATCGCGAAGCGCCGGTGCATTATCAATATCAAGGGGTCGAATATTTCCTGCGGGCGCCCATCGGCATGTATCTGCTCCCGGCGACCGTGGGGAAATTCCTGGGGCTCCAGGCGTCCCATGGCGCGCTGCTGGCGCAAAACGCCCTGCTCTGCGCGATCACCCTTTACATCGTCGGTTCGCTCGCAGGCGGCTGGAAGCTCGTGCTCCTCATGGTCGTTTTCAGCGGAGCCGACGTAGTTCCGAATCTGACCACGTTTTTTCTTCACCCGCACTCTGGAGGACTGCCGGACGATTTCGAGCTGTGGAACGGGCAAATCCAATATACCAGCCACCTCGCCCAATTGTTTTGGGTGCCCAACCACGCTCTCCCCGGCTGGTTTTTCGGCGCGCTCTGTCTGCTGGCGGTCCAAGGGGAGGTCGATCTCGCTGTATTGGGCGTGTGCTTCGCAGCCGCAATGATCTGGTCTCCGCTCGCGATACTGCCGGGCCTCGTTTACCTGCCTTATCTGGCGTGGCGGACAGGTTCGCGGCTTTTTTCATCGACGCGCCTCTGGCTCGGCATAGGCGCCGGGGCGGCGTTTCTTCCCGTGGCGATCTACTTGACCATCGAGGCCGCAGCTGTCCCGCACGGCCTTTTGCCCATCGGCGCCGGCCTGTATCTGGTTTTCATCTGCGTCGAGATCCCCCAAGCTTTTCTTCTCATATGGCTTTGGGGCCAGGTCCGCTCTTCCGTAAAGGGGCTGCTGGCGGCGTCCATCGCTATTTTGCTCGTCCTCCCCTTATTCAGCTTTGGCCCCTACAACGATCTCGTCATGCGCGGATCGATCGCCCCGCTCTTCATTCTCGCCTTCGCCTTCTCCGATGTCGCGCTCAGGGGGCCGCCTGATCGGATATGGCAGGAAAAGGCGGTTTTCTGGATCGTATCCCTCGGCCTCTTTACGCCCGTATTGGAGCTCAAGCGCGCGCTCGTGCATCCGGCCTTCGCGATCAGTTCATGCAATTTTCTCACAGCCTCGCATCAGCTGGACTCCGGAGGGGGCGCCCCGACGAACTACCTCGCGAGAGTGGAAACGGCGCCCGCAAATTTCCTGCGGGCGACGACCGACGCAGCGTTGACCGTCACCGCAAAGCCCTGCTGGCCGGACCACCCATTGCGCGCGCTGCTGGCGCCGCTCCCGCGCGAGTGACGCCCTACTAGGCGTTTCCAGCCGAAATGGGCACCGGTCGGGCGCACGAAACGCGTTAAAACAAAAACCTTGAGTGTTTTCATGTCTCCATCGAACATGAAAAAACTCTAGGCGAAATCCGCGCGGATCGGCGTATGGTCGGAGGGCTTGTCGCCGGCCCTGAGCGACTTGTCGATCGCGACGCTCCCGAGACGGTCGGCGGCCTGCGGCGAGAGCAACAGATGATCGATGCGCAAGCCGCAGTTCTTCTGCCAGGCGCCCGCCTGATAATCCCAGAAAGTATATTGCTGCCGCGCATCGGTGACGGCCCGCAGCGCATCCACGTAGCCCAGATTGAGAAGGGTGCGGAATTTGGCGCGAGTCTGCGGCAGGAAGAGCGCGTCGCCCTTCCAGCCCTCGGGATCATAGACGTCGGCGGCGGCCGGAATCACATTGTAATCCCCCGCGAGCACGACCCGCTCCTCGGCGGCCAGCAGCTCTGCGGCGTGCGCGGCGAGCGCCGACATGAAGGCGAGCTTATAGGGATATTTATCGCTGCCCACGGGATTGCCGTTGGGGAGATAGATCGAAGCGATCCGATATAGCCCGCCGGCGCTGTCGGCGACCGCGGCCTCGATGTAGCGGGATTGGACGTCCTCGAAGCCGGGCAAGCCGGTCCGAATATCTTCCAGAGGCGCTTTGGACAGGAGAGCGACGCCGTTGAAGGTCTTCTGGCCGAGGATCGCCACATTGTAACCGGCGTCCTCTACCTCCTGGCGGGGAAAGGCGCCGTTCTCGCATTTGAGTTCCTGGAGACACAGCACATCCGGCGCGGCGTCCTTCAGATAAGCGAGCAAATGCGGCAGCCGCTGCCGCACAGAATTGACGTTCCAGCTGGCTATACGCATAAGTCGGGCGCTCCGCTGCGGGTCCATTCTTTAAGCGCGGAACGGGCCGGCGCGCAATTCCACGATCCGGGAAACGGCATGAGCGGGAAAAACACCACCAAGATCATCTTCGACCTCGGCAATGTGCTGCTCGATTGGAGTCCGCGCTATCTCTATTCGAAGATCTTCCACGACGAGGCCCAGCTCGACTGGTTCCTCGCCAACGTCTGCGCCGACGACTGGATTCGGGAACTGGACCGCGGAATGCCCTTCGCCGAGGGCGTCGCGGAGCGCAGCAGGCTCTTTCCGCAATTCGCCGGCCAGATAGAAGCCTTCGACACGAGGTGGCAGGAAACATTGAAGGGAGCGATAGAGGGCTCGGTGCGCCTCCTCGAGGAGCTGCACGACGCCGGCGCGCCAATCTACGCGCTGACCAATTTCTCCGCCGAAAAATACCGGGAAACGCGACCGCGCTACGGCTTTTTTTCCCGTTTTACCGGCCTCGTCGTCTCCGGTGAAGAAGGGCTGATAAAACCCGACCCCGCCATTTACAGGCTCCTGCTGCAGCGGTTCGGGCTCCGGGCCGAGGAATGTCTGTTCATAGACGACAGGCCCGCCAATGTCGTCGCCGCGCAGGAACTCGGGATCGCCTCCGTGCGCTTCGAAGATCCGCTTCAGCTGGAAGCCGCGCTGAGAAGCTACGGCTTCCTGCAAAGCTCCCGGGCAAGCTCGATTTCCTGAGCGATGGCGAGAGCCGCCGCCCTGGGGTCGGGAGCCCGGGTGATCGGCCGTCCGACCACGAGGAAATCGGCGCCGGCTATGATCGCCTGGCCGGGCGTCATCACCCGTTTCTGATCGCCGACCTCGGAACCCGAGGGACGCACCCCCGGAGAGACGAGCAACATCCCGGGCCCTAAGAGCGCCCGGATCATCGGCAGCTCCAGGGGCGAAAGAATGAGCCCGTCCATGCCGGCCTCGCGCGCCTGCGCCGCCCTCCGCGTCACGAGCTCCGTCACCCCGAGCGCATAGCCGGCCTCGGCGAGGTCGGTTTCGTCGTAAGAGGTGAGGACGGTGACTGCGAGAAGCCGCAAGCCGCTGTCCCCCGCGCCGACCCGCGCCGCCCTCATGCTTTGCGGAAAGCCGTGCACGGTGAGAAAATCGGCGCCGAGACGCGCGATCTGCCTGGTCGCACGTTCTACGGTGGCGCCGATATCATGCAGTTTGAGATCGAGAAAAACCCGCTTTCCGGAGTCTTTCAGCTCCCCGGCGAGATCGAGCCCGCCGCCGTACGCGAGCTCCATGCCGATTTTGTAAAAGGAGACTGCATCTCCGAGACGGCCGATCAGCTCGCGCGCAGTCGCCACATTATCGACGTCCAGCGCGGCGATCAGGCGATCCGCCGCGCGCAGATTATCGCCGGGGTCGCTCACTTGGAGAAGCCGGCGGCGTGGCCGGCGCGGCGATAGCGCCATACCCGCGCGGGGGGGAAATTGAGCAGGACGGGCGCCGATCCCTTGCCCACATAAGCGCCGCTGAGGCCATGGGAATGTATCGGCATCGGAGAAATCGTCAGCCCGTAGGTGAACTGGATGTACAGGCCCTCCGGCCCCATCAGCTCGAAAGCCTGATGCAGCAGCTCGATGCGGTCGTGCTCCGGCCGGATCAGCAGAGGCAGGCTCGAGACGACCGTAGAAACCTGGCCGTTCAGGTGGCCTTCGAGGGTCTTTTTGAGATCATAGGCGTCGCCCTGCACGATCTTGGCGCCCGGGAAGCGCTCGGCGAGCAAATGGCAGAACTTGGTCTCATATTCGACCAGGACCAGCCGATCCAGCGGAATGCCGCGGGAAAGCAGCGCCTTCGTCACGGGCCCCGTGCCCGGCCCGAGCTCGACGATCGGCCCGGGGCGGGAAAGATCGACGTAGCTCGCCATTACTTTCGCCAAATTCCGACCCGAAGGCGAGACCGCGCCGACGATATGGGGCTTCTCGATCATCTGTCGAAAAAAACGCGCACTGTCTGAAAGACTGTGTTTTTTGGACTCTTGGAGGTGCGGCACGGATAGTCGCCTTCAAGTTCGCAATGTCTGGTCGCCAGGACTCTCCCGTCAAGAAGAGAGACGGCCTCGGCGGCGGCCCCGCGGCGCGAAGCCCCCCGCTACTTCCTAACCTCCCGCGTCGAGTTTGGTAATCCCCCTGGCGCGTTTTCCGCTCGAACGGAAACGCTCGAGCGATAAGAAATCGCGCCAGGCTAGGAGTTGGAGCGCATTCTTATCGCAAAACTCTGTCAACTTTTGCGGAATGCGCTGTAGCTCCATCGGAACTTACTTTCCGAACAGCTCCTTCATCCTGGAAAAGAAGCCGGCGGCCTCCGGATGGGTGTGGTTGGAGGATTCGTCCTCGAATTCCTGCAGCAATTCGCGCTGGCGCTTGGTGAGGTTCTGCGGAGTTTCGACGCTGATCTGGACATGGAGGTCGCCCTGCTCGCGCCCGCGCAGCACCGGCATCCCCTTGGCCTTGATCTTGAGCTGGCGTCCCGACTGCGTGCCCTCGGGAATCTTGAGCTTGCATTCGGCCCCGTCGATGGCGTGCACCGTTATTTCGCCGCCGATGGCGGCGCGCACCATAGAGATCGGGACGCGGCAATAGAGATCCGCGCCGTCGCGCTGGAAGAAAGCGTGCGGCTTCACCGAGAGAAAAATATAAAGGTCGCCCGGCGGGCCGCCGCGCAGCCCCGCCTCGCCTTCTCCCGCCAATCTGATGCGGGTGCCGTCCTCGACGCCGGCCGGGACATTCACCGAAAGCGTGCGCTCCAGCGACTTGCGGCCGGATCCCGCGCATGAGGGACACGGGTTGTCGATGATTTCGCCGCGGCCCTGGCAGCTGGGACAGGTGCGCTCGATAGCGAAGAAACCCTGCTGCGCCCGCACTCTTCCATAGCCGGCGCAGGTGGAGCAGGTCTTGGGTTTGGAGCCTTTTTTGGCTCCTGCCCCACCGCAGGCGTCACAGGTGACGGAAGTCGGAACCTTGAGCGTCGCCGTTTTGCCGGTGTAGGCTTCCTCGAGCGTGATCTCCATATTATAGCGCAGGTCGGAGCCGCGCTCCCGGCCTCCGGAGCCGGAGCGCCCTCCCCGGCGGCCCATAACGTCGCCGAACAGATCCTCGAAAATGTCAGCCATCGAGGCGGAGAAGCCGTCGCCGCCAAACCCGCCGGGCCCGCCGCCCTGCTCGAAGGCGCCGTGGCCGAAGCGATCATAGGCGGCGCGCTTCTGGGCGTCCGAGAGCGCCTGATAGGCCTCGTTCAGCTCCTTGAAGCGGGCTTCGGCCTCCTTGTCGCCGGGATTGCGGTCGGGGTGGCACTCCATCGCCGACTTGCGGAAGGCGATTTTCATTTCGACTTCGGTAGCCGTCCGGGAGACGCCCAAAACCTCGTAGTAGTCGCGTTTGGCCATGTCAGTCTTGGTTTGGTTTTTGCGGCGCGCCGCCGATCTGCTCGCCCGCCGCCTGATATATGTCCTCAAGGCGATACAGCAATTCCGGCAAGTCTGTAAGCGCTGTTTGCCAAATTACGTGAAAGTCGAGTTCAATATACCCGTGAGCGATGCGATTTCGCATCGCGATCATGGAGCGCAAGGGCATGTCGGGGCGCCCTGCGACAAACGCCGCATGATCGCGGGCTAAACGCGTCGCCGCCTCGCCGATGATGGTCAGGCTCATGGCGACCGCCTGCTGGGTCCGAGGATCCACAAGAAATTCGTCTTCTTCCATGCCATCCACGAAAGAAGTCGCCCGCTGACCCGCCTCGAACATTTGATCCGGGAGCACAAAAACATCCCGCTCCTTCATATGGGCGCCGCCTCGGCGATGATTTTCGCACGAATGCGTTTCGGCAGTTCCGCGGGCGTCACAAGATCGACTGGAGCCCCCAATATCTCCTGCAAATCCATTTGCAACCCGCCGAGGTCGAACAGAGTGGCCCCCGGCAGCGCGTCGACCAGAATGTCGATGTCGCTCCCCTCTTTGTCCTCGCCGCGCAGCACCGAGCCGAAGACGCGCGGATTCTCCGCGCGCGAACGGCCCACAGCCGCGCGGATGGCTTCACGATTCTTTTCAAGAGCGAAAGACGGTCTCATCGCCTGTCTCTATGTGCTGTGCTAAGGGAGTCACATTCCCTTAGGGCCGTCATGGCCGGGCTTGTCCCGGCCATCCACGCCGGGACATTGGTGTTTCTTGCAAAGCTGCGCGTCATTCCGCAGTTGTAGCGATTGTCTCGTCCCCTGTCAGGCATTGGCGCTCTGCGAAGCCAACGCACAAAAATACGCGGTTGGAGGCGCTTACGAAGATTTCGCCGCCATCTGGCGTGGATGGCCGGGACAAGCCCGGCGATGACGGGGCTGGCGATTTTCGGGATGTGTGCACGCCCCAGCCCGGTCGAGAGAGAAAAACGAGGCCGATTTTAGCGGGCTTTTTGCGCTTCGGCTAATCATTGCCCGTAAATTCGCCGTCCTCGTCGTAGTCGGAGCGCGAGTCGTAAGCCTCCCGCCTTGCATCAAAAATCGCCCAGTCGTCGCAGTCTTCGGCTGTCTCGGGATCCGGCTCGATAGGCGGACCACGCCCAAAATCTCGGTCGTCCAGCCCTTGCTGGAACGCTATTTCAAGGGGTGTTCCTGGCTTCCTCGGATAGTTCGACATGTGAAATCCCTTTTTCAAAAAACAAAAGCAAAAACCTCGCCTCTCGCCCTAACCCTCTCCCCGCATGCGGGGAGAGGGGGCTCTTGCGTATTACTTCTTATGGTCGTCGCCGCCGACTTCCTTGAAGTCCGCGTCGATCACGTCGTCCTTGGCGTCGGCGCCATGCGCTCCGCCGGGGGCCGCGCCCTCGGCCTGCTGGGCCTTGTACATGGCCTCGCCGAGCTTCATGGAGGCCTGCGCCAGCTCGTTGGTCCTGGCTTTGATGTCCTCGACGTTGTCGCCCTCGAGCGCGGTCTTGAGGGCCGCGATGGCGGCCTCGATCGCGCTCTTGTCCGCGCCGGAGACCTTGTCGCCGAACTCGGTCAGGGACTTCTCCGCCGTATGGACGGAGGCCTCGCCGTGGTTCTTGGCGTCGACCAGCTCGCGACGGGCCTTGTCCTCGGCCGCATGGGCCTCGGCGTCCCGCACCATGCGGTCGATGTCGGCGTCGGAGAGGCCGCCCGAAGCCTGGATGCGGATCTGCTGCTCCTTGTTGGTCGCCTTATCCTTGGCGGTGACGTTGACGATGCCGTTGGCGTCGATGTCGAAAGTCACCTCGATCTGCGGCATGCCGCGCGGGGCCGGGGGAATGCCGGTGAGATCGAAGCGGCCGAGGCTCTTGTTGTCGGCCGCCATCTCGCGCTCGCCCTGGAACACATTGATGGTGACGGCGGTCTGGTTGTCCTCCGCGGTCGAGAAGACCTGGCTCTTCTTGGTCGGAATGGTGGTGTTCCGATCGATCAGGCGAGTGAACACGCCGCCGAGGGTCTCGATGCCGAGCGACAGCGGGGTGACGTCCAGCAGCAGCACGTCCTTGACGTCGCCCTGGAGCACGCCGGCCTGGACCGCAGCGCCGATGGCGACCACCTCGTCCGGGTTGACGCCCTTATGGGGCTCCTTGCCGAAGAACTGCTTGACGATCTCCTGCACCTTGGGCATGCGGGTCATGCCGCCGACCAGAACCACCTCGCCGACTTCGCCCGCGGACAGTCCCGCGTCCTTGAGCGCCTTGCGGCAGGGCTCGATGGTGCGCTGAATGAGGTCGTCGACCAGCGCTTCGAACTTCGCGCGCGTCAGCTTGAGGGTCAGATGCTTCGGTCCCGTCGCATCCGCCGTGATATAGGGCAGGTTGATCTCGGTCTGGGTCGCGGAAGACAGCTCGATCTTGGCCTTTTCGGCCGCTTCCTTGAGGCGCTGCAGCGCGAGCTTGTCCTTGGTGAGGTCGATGCCCTGCTCTTTCTTGAATTCGGAAGCCAGATATTCGACGACGCGGTTGTCGAAGTCCTCGCCGCCGAGGAAAGTGTCGCCGTTGGTCGACTTCACTTCGAACACGCCGTCGCCGATCTCCAGGATCGACACGTCGAAAGTGCCGCCGCCGAGGTCATAGACCGCGATCGTGCCGCTCTGCTTCTTGTCGAGGCCATAGGCCAGCGCCGCCGCCGTCGGCTCGTTGATGATGCGGAGCACTTCGAGGCCCGCGATCTTGCCGGCGTCCTTGGTGGCCTGGCGCTGGGCGTCGTTGAAATAGGCCGGAACCGTGATCACCGCCTGAGTGACCGGGCCGCCGAGATGCGCTTCGGCGGTTTCCTTCATCTTCTGGAGAATAAAAGCCGAGATTTGCGAAGGCGAATACTGCTTTCCGGCCGCCTCGACCCAGGCGTCGCCATTGCCGCCCTTGACGATATGATAGGGTACCAGACCGATGTCCTTCTTGGTCATCGGGTCTTCGAAGGTGCGGCCGATCAGGCGCTTGATGGCGAAGAAAGTCTTCTCGGGATTGGTCACGGCCTGCCGTTTCGCGGGCTGCCCGACCAGACGCTCGCCATCGTCGGAGAAGGCCACTATCGAAGGAGTCGTGCGCGCCCCTTCCGCGTTTTCTATGACCTTGGGGCTCGACCCTTCCATGACGGCCACGCAGGAGTTGGTCGTGCCGAGGTCGATGCCAATAATCTTCGCCATTTTGTTGGTCCTTCCAAGTGCAAATTCATCGGACCCCGAAGCGGTCCACGGAAATCGGGCTGTCGACGGCTCTTCCAAAGCCCGTCTCGCGCCCTATCCCTTCGGTCATGAGATTGTATCTGAGCCGCTCCGACGCAAGGGCGTATCCGGCATTCTCGGCGCATATAAAATGATGCGCCGATGGCGGCAAGCGCGCCGCCGGAATTTGGGCCATTCCCTCGCTTTTGGCTGTCAAAACAACGAAGTGAAACGGCAGAATCAGCAAAAAGCCAAAGCCGTCGGGCGATCGACGTCTCGATATTCGAGTAGAAGACCGGCAACCCCTGCATAAGTGCTATTTTTGGTGCGTCTGTGTTTGGCGCGGGTCGGCGTTTTATCGGCTTTTATGTTCGTCTATACTATTTAAGCTTTGCTCTCGCCAACGCTTTCCATACCGGACTTTGGTTCATATTCCCGAGACGCCGAATCAGCAGCGCGACTCGCGCGCCTGCCGCATGACTAGTGATAAATATTGATATTCGTCACTAGTCATGCCACACTGAGCCGTCAATCCCCGCGACGGACGCCATGCAAAGACTTTTCTCGCTTTTCGCGCCCTTGCTGACGGCGGCGCTCGCAGCCGCTGCTCTCGGCGGTTGCGATTCAAAGCCCAGGGCGGCGGATCGGGCTCCCGACCGCCCGGCGCTGGTCTCGATCATTCATTTCGCGCCTCAATCCCGGGCTCGGGAGTTCACCGCCGCCATTCGCCCGCGGATCGAATCCGACCTCGGCTTCAGGGTCGCGGGAAAGGTTGTCAGACGGCTCGTCGAGGTGGGCCAGAGGGTAAAGGCGGGAGCGATCCTCGCTGCGCTCGACGACGCCGACCTCAAGCTGCAAAAAGAGCAGGCGGATGCGGAATACGCCGCGTCCAATGTCGTGCAGATGCAGACGACGGCCGACGAGACCCGCGCCGCCAGGCTGAAACAGCAGGGCTGGACCGCCCAGGCGGCGCTGGACAGGGCGCATGCGGCGGCGCAGGAGGCGCGCAGCCGCAACCAGCGCGCGGCCCGCGCGGTCGAACTCGCCAGGAACAGCCTCGACTACGCCGTTTTGCGCGCCGACGCCGACGGGGTGGTGACGCAGACCTCGATCGAACCGGGCCAGGTGGTCGCCGCAGGCGCTCCCGCCGTCCGGATCGCCCGTGACGGCGAGATGGAGGCTGCGGTCGCCCTGCCAGAGTCCTACGCCAACGCCGCCGGCGAAGGCGAGGCGCGCCTTTTCCTGTGGTCGCGTCCCGACAAGACTTATCGCGCCAAATTGCGTGAACTCAGCCCTTCCGCGGACCCGGCCACGCGCAACTTCGCGGCGCGCTTCTCCATACTCGATCCCGATCCGGCGATCTCCCTCGGGATGAGCGCGACGCTGGTCATCGCCGGCCGCAGCGAAACTCCCGCGATCGGCGTGCCGCTCTCCGCTCTGTTCAATCAGGGGGAGGGAGCGGGGTTGTGGCGTGTCGATGCGGAAGGAGGCCTCTCCCTCATCCCGGTCTCGGTGCTGCGCTATGAAGCCGACCGGGCCATCGTCTCGGGGCCGCTCGAAGAGGGCGACAAATATGTCGTTCTCGGCGTGCAGAAGCTCGACCCCGCCCAGCGGGTCCGCGTCATCGTGCAGAACTGATCCCGGGGACCTCCGCCGATGAAGGCTTTGAACCTCTCCAAATGGGCCGTGGAACATCCCAGGCTGGTTCTGTTCCTGATGATCATGATCGCGTTGGGCGGCGCGATGTCCTACGCGAGATTAGGGCGCGCCGAAGATCCTTCTTTCACGATCAAAGTGGTCAACATCACCGCGGTTTGGCCGGGATCGAGCGCCAGGGAAATGCGGGACCAGGTAGCCGATCCGATGGAGAAGAAGCTCCAGGAGCTGGCCTTTCTCGACAGGATGGAAACCTACGCCAAGCCTGGCTTTCTGGCGATACAGGTCACATTCAAGGACACGACTCCGCCTGCGCAGATACCGACGCTGTTCTACCAGTTGCGCAAGAAGCTCTTCGACATCAAGGGCGACCTTCCCGCGGGCGTCGTCGGCCCCGCCGTCAACGACGAATATGGCGACGTCGACTCGACGCTTTACGCGGTCACCGGAGATGGCGCCGACTATCATCAGCTCGACAGGATGGTCGAAGTTCTGCGCCAGCGCCTTCTGCAGACTCCCGACGCCGTCAAGGTGAACGTCTACGGCAACCAGGACCGCAGGGTTTTCATCGAGTTCAGCCAGGCGAGGCTCGCCAATCTCGCGATCGCGCCGCAGGCGATTTTCGATTCCATCGCCAAGGAAAACGCTGTGTCCGACGCCGGAGCGTTCCAGACCGGAACCAACCGGGTCAGGGTTCAGGTCGCCGAGTCGCTGCAAGGCGCGGAGGCGCTCGCGGCCCTTCCCGTCGCCGCAAACGGCCAGACGCTTCGGCTCGGGGACATAGCGACGATCACGCCGGGGTTCGAAGATCCGCCGTCCTTCGTCGTCCGCCACAAGGGCGCCTCCGCCATCGTGGTCGGAGTCGTCATGGCCCGCGGCGCAAACATCCTCGCCTTCGGCAGGAATCTCGCCCGGACGGTCGAGGAGGTCCGCGCAAACGCCCCTCTCGGCATAGAAATCGAACAGATCGCCGACCAGCCGCGGGTGGTGGAGGAGGCGGTGGGGGAATTCACCCGTTCCTTCGTCGAAGCGCTGATCATCGTTCTTCTGGTCAGTTTCTTTTCGCTCGGCGCGCGCGCCGGCGTCGTCGTGGCGCTCTCGGTTCCGCTGGTGCTGTCCATCGTCTTCATATTCATGAACGCCCTGGGCGTCGATCTCCAGCGCATCTCGCTCGGCGCATTGATCATCGCGCTCGGCCTTCTGGTCGACGACGCCATCATCGCCGTCGAGATGATGATGGTGAAGATGGAACAAGGATACAGCCGCGTGAAGGCGGCGACCTTCGCCTGGGACTCGACCGCCTTTCCCATGCTGACGGGAACGCTGCTGACCGCGGCGGGCTTCATGCCGGTGGCTTTCGCCAATTCCTCCACCGGCGAATACACCGCCTCGATGTTCTCGGTGCTGGCGATCGCCCTGGTCGCGTCCTGGTTCGTGGCGGTCGTCTTCACCCCTTATCTCGGCGTCAAACTCCTGCCCGACTTCACGAACCACTCCCGCCGGGACCCGGATGAAATCTACCGGAGCCCCTTATATTTGCGGCTACGCAAGGCGATCGCCTGGAGCGTCGATCATCGCGGTCTCGCGGTCGCCGCCACCGCGGGCGTGTTCGCGCTTGCAGCGCTCGGTTTCCTTCAAGTGCAAAAGCAGTTTTTCCCGCTGTCCGAGCGGCCGGAGCTGTTTTTCCAGCTCAAACTGCCCGAAGGCTCCTCGATCGGGGCCTCCATGGATGCGGCGAAGCAGGCCGAAGACCTGATCAAAGACGACGGCGACGCTCTTTATTACACGAGCTATATCGGCGGCGGGCCGCCGCGCTTCTGGCTCGGTCTCAATCCCGCGCTGCCCAACGAATCCTACTCGGAGCTGGTCATCGTCGCGAGGGACATTCCGGCGCGGGAACGCCTGAAGAAAAAGCTGGACGGCGCGATCGCCTCGGGCAAGCTCAGCGCCGCCCGCGCCCGGGTCGACCGTTTCAACTTCGGACCGCCGGTCGGTTTCCCGGTCCAGTTTCGCGTTATCGGCGACGATCCGGCCGAGGTGCGCGCAATCGCGTATCGGGTGCGGGACACGATCCGCGCCGACGAGGCGGTGGTCGATCCTCATCTCAACTGGAACGAACAGGCGCCGAGCGTGAAGCTCGTCATCGACCAGGATCGCGCGAGGCTTCTCGGCCTCACGCCGATGGAAGTCTCCGTGCGGCTCCAGATGCTGATTTCCGGCGTGACCGTCACCACGATACGCGACGGGATCGATCGGGTCGAGGTGGTGGCCCGCGCCGCGCCGAGCGAGCGGCGCGATCTCGGAAGGCTCGCCGATATGGTGATCTACTCGAACGGCGGGCAACCCATACAGGTCGCGCAGATCGCCAGGATCGAGTATCAGCACGAAGACCCCATCTTCTGGCGGCGCAACCGCGATATGACCGTCACGGTGCGGGCCGATGTGATCGACGGCGTGCAGGCGCCGGACGTGACCGCGCGCCTGTGGCCGAAGCTCGAGGAAATAAGAGCGGGCCTGCCCTCCGGCTACCGGCTGGAGATCGGCGGCGCGATCGAGGAATCCGCCAAGGCCAACGCCTCGATCGCCGCCGTATTCCCCGCCGTCGGCATGCTGATGCTGACCATCGTGATGTTTCAGTTGCAGGACTTCGCGAGGCTCGGCCTCGTCATGGTGAGCGCGCCGCTCGGAATCATCGGCGCTTCTCTCGCGCTCAACCTGACCGGCGCGCCCTTCGGCTTCGTCGCATTGCTGGGGTTGATCGCGCTCTCCGGGATGGACATGCGCAACTCGATCATATTAGTCGATCAGATGCGTCAGGATCTGGAAGAGGGCGCCGATTATCGCGAGGCCATCATCGGCGCCACCGTGCGGCGGGCCCGCCCCGTCGCGCTGACGGCGACGGCCGCGATTCTCGCGATGATTCCCCTCTCCCGCTCGGCTTTCTGGGGGCCGATGGCGCTGACGATCATGGGGGGACTGCTGGTGGCCACGTTTCTTACGGTGCTGTTTCTGCCGGCGCTCTACGCGCTCTGGTTCCGGCGTTCGCTTCGCGCGCAGACCCCTGAGCGCAGCCGGTCCGGCGGCTGGGCGCCGACTCGCGGGGTCGTCGAGGGGGCCGAATGAGTCAAACAGCCGCGCCCCGGGAAGGCGAGCAGCGCTGCAAGATCATAGCGGCGGCGGAGCGCCTGTTCCGCGAAATCGGATACCAGAAAACCACCGTCGCGGACATCGCCCGCGCGCTCGGCATGTCGCCCGCCAACGTCTACCGCTTTTTCGGGGCCAAATCCGAAATCAACCAGGCGGTGGGCCGCCAGATGATGCGAGAGGTGGAAGAAGCCCTGCGCGAGATAGCCCTGGGGCCTGGGTCGGCCTCGCAGCGGCTTTTCGACCTCGTGACCGCCAACGAGGCCATGAACGCGGCCCGATATGTGAGCGACCGCAAGCTCCACGATATGGTGGAAGCCGCCCTCACCGAGAACTGGCCGATCATCGCCGAGCATATCGGCAACGTCGACGCTTGTCTGGAGCTGGTGATCGAGTCGGGCGTCAAATCGGGGGAATTCGCTCCCCTCGATCCAAAGCTGGGCGCACGGCTGGTGCACACCGCCTGTATAAGATATTGCCACCCCAGACTGCTGGTCGAGTGCGCGGATCACGCCGTTCCGTCCAGCGCCCAGATGATCGACTTTTGCCTCAAGGCGCTGCGGAACGGGCGCTGATCCAAGGTTTTCGTCATGATCCGGATCGACGCCCCCGCCTCTTTTTTCAAAAATTGCGGCCGGGTGGCGCAACGGCAATGAAATTGCTACAAGCTGCCGGCAAAAGCCCCACCTTTCGGGGTTGCAAAACCCTGAGAGCCACGACAGATGCGCAGCGGCAAAGTTGAGCGCGCCACTTCCGAGACCAAAATCGCTGTTTCCGTCGGCCTCGACGGCCATGGCTCGGCCAGGATCTCGACCGGGGTCGGCTTTTTCGATCACATGCTCGACCAGATCGCCCGGCATGCGCCGCTCGACCTCGAACTCGAGGCCAAGGGGGACCTTCATATCGACGCCCACCACACCGTCGAAGACGTCGGAATAGCCTTCGGCCAGGCGGTCGACGCCGCCCTCGGCGACCGCAAGGGCATTGCCCGCTACGGCGACGCCCATGTGCCTCTCGACGAGGCGCTGTGCCGCGTCGTCGTCGATGTCTCGGGCCGCCCTTTCCTGGTGTATGGGGTCGAGTTTCCGTCCGAGAAAATCGGCGAGTTCGACACCGAGCTGGTGCGGGAGTTCTTCCAGGCCGTGGCCGTGCATTCGCGCATCGGGCTGCATATCGACTGTCTTCGCGGCGTCAACAGCCATCACATCGCCGAGAGCGTGTTCAAGGGATTCGCCCGCGCTTTCGGCAAGGCGGTCGCTCTCGACCCCCGCCGCGCCAGCGCCGTGCCGTCCACCAAGGGCACGCTCACCTGCTGAAGGAACAGGCCCATGGCCATTTTCACCGTCCATGTTCCCGCAACTTCCGCGGGCGAGGCCCCGCCGGCCGAGAAGATCGTGTTCCTGCGGGACGGTTTCTCGTTCCCCGCGACCTTGTTCGGGCCTTTCTGGCTGGCCTGGAACCGCGCATGGCTCGCGGCGATCGGCTGGGCCATACTGCTCGCCGCCATAGCGCTGGCCGGCCACAAGCTCGGCCTTCCCAAACGGACCATGGCGCTCGTAAGCCTTGCCCTTTCGGTGGTTCTGGGGTTTGAAGGCGTCCGGCTGCTGGCCTGGAGCCTGACGCGAAAAGGCTACAGCGAGAGCGGCGTCGTCGTGGGAGACGACGCCGAACAGGCGGAGGAAATATTCTTCCACAACTGGCGGCCCGCAGCGGCTCCGCCGCCGCCTCCACCGCCGCCGCCTGCAGCCTAGTGCGAGGAGCTTCGCTATTGACCACGGTCATCATCGATTACGGTTCGGGCAATCTCCATTCCGCCGCGAAAGCTTTCGAGCGCGCGGCGCGGGAGCATGAAATCGCCGGGGCCGGGATATGCGTTTCGGACGACCCCGACGTTCTGCGGAGCGCCGACCGCGTCGTGCTGCCGGGGGTCGGCGCATTTGCGGATTGCCGACGGGGCTTGCTCGCAATTGCGGGCCTCGCGCAGGCGCTCGAAGAAGCCGTGATCGAAAAGGGCCGGCCCTTCCTCGGCATATGCGTCGGCATGCAGCTGATGGCGGCGCGCGGCCTGGAACATGGGGAAACGCCCGGGCTGGGGTGGATCCCGGGCGATGTGAGGGCTATCGCCCCCTCCGATCCCGCCTTAAAAATCCCTCACATGGGGTGGAATACGGTTTCGCTGACCCGGCCCCATCCCGTTTTCGAGGGAATTAAGACGGGCGAGAACGGCCTTCACGCCTATTTCGTCCATTCCTACCACTTCGTTCCGGAATCGCCGGAGCATGTTCTCGCCCGAACCGATTACGGGGGCGCGCTGACGGCGGCCGTCGCCCGGGACAATCTTCTCGGCGTTCAGTTTCACCCCGAGAAAAGCCAGAGGCTTGGTCTCGCTCTCATCGCCAATTTTCTGAGGTGGCGTCCGTGATTCTCTTTCCTGCGATTGACCTCAAAGAAGGTCGGTGCGTGCGGCTTCTTCAGGGCGACATGAGCCGCGCCACCATTTTCAACGAAGATCCGGCCGACCAGGCGCGCTCCTTCGAGCGGCAAGGCTTCGAATATCTGCATGTGGTCGACCTCGACGGCGCTTTCGCCGGGGCGCCGCGAAACGCAGACGCGGTCGAGTCCATTCTCGCCGCGCTGACGATTCCGGTTCAGCTCGGCGGCGGCATCCGCGACATGCGCACCATCGCGCGCTGGCTCGAAAAGGGCGTCACCCGCGTCATCATCGGCACGGCCGCGGTCAAGGACCCGGCGCTGGTGCGCGAAGCGTGCCGTCTTTATCCGGGACGCATCGCCGTCGGCATCGACGCCAAGGACGGCATGGTCGCGGTGGAAGGCTGGGCCCGCACCACGAGAATGTCCGCGCTCGATCTCGGCCGCAGCTTCGAGGACGCCGGCGTCGCTGCGATCGTCTATACCGACATCGCGCGGGACGGCGTGCTGAAAGGCCTCAATATCGAGGCGACGCTGGCGCTCGCGAACGCCCTCGCCATCCCGGTCATAGCTTCGGGCGGATTGGCGTCGCTCGACGACGTGGCGCGGCTGATCCAGCCAGATTGCGCGCGGCTCGCCGGCGCAATCACCGGTCGCGCCCTATATGACGGACGGCTTGATCCTGCTCAGGCGCTGGCTCTTTTGCGCCAGGCGCCGCAGGCCGCCCGCGCGAGCGCCTGATGCTTAAGTCCCGCCTCATTCCCTGCCTCGACGTCAAGGACGGACGCGTCGTCAAGGGCGTCAATTTCGTCGACCTGCGCGACGCCGGCGATCCGGTCGAAGCCGCCAAGGCCTATGACGCCGCCGGCGCCGACGAGCTGTGCTTTCTCGACATAACGGCGAGCCACGAGAACCGCGGCACGCTTCTCGACGTGGTTCAGCGCACCGCTGAAGCCTGTTTCATGCCCCTGACCGTCGGCGGCGGCGTGCGCGCCCTCGACGACATTCGCAACCTGCTGCTGGCGGGCGCCGACAAGGTCTCGATCAATTCGGCCGCGGTGGCCAATCGCGAATTCGTTCGCGAAGCGGCCGAGAAATTCGGCTCGCAATGCATCGTCGTCGCCATCGACGCCAAAAAGGTCGCGAGCGGCCGCTGGGAAATCTTCACTCACGGCGGCCGCCGCGCCACCGGCATAGACGCGGTGGAGTTCGCCCGCGCGGTGGATGCTCTGGGAGCCGGAGAAATCCTGCTCACCTCGATGGATCGCGACGGCGCGAAGAGCGGTTTCGATCTCGATCTGACCCGCAGCGTCGCCGACGCCGTGAATGTTCCGGTGATCGCTTCCGGCGGCGTAGGCAATCTGGATCATCTCGTCGAGGGCGTCAGAGAGGGGCACGCCAGCGCCGTGCTCGCGGCCTCGATCTTCCACTTCGGGGAATATTCGATCCAGCAGGCCAAGCTTCACATGGCCCGCGCCGGTCTTGCGATCCGCCTCGACGGGCTGGAGGCGGCATGAGCTTCGAACTCGAAGATCTCGCAAACATCATACGCGACCGACGCGACGCGGCGGCGGAAAAGTCCTACACCAGGAGCCTGTTCGAAGGAGGTCTTCCGCGCATCTCCAAGAAATTCGGGGAAGAAGCTGTCGAAACGGTGATCGCCGCGCTCAGTCAGGACGATGCGTCCCTGAGAGGCGAAATCGCCGATCTGCTTTATCATCTCCTCGTGCTGATGGAAGCGCGCGATATCTCTCTGAAAGACGTATTGGAGGAACTGGAGCGCCGCACCAGCCGCTCCGGCCATGAGGAAAAAGCCTCGCGAGGCGCGGCGCCATGAGTGCGACCCAGGCCGAAGCGCCGGCGCCCGACCTAGACATAGCATCGCCCTACCGTCACTTCACGCGAGCCGAATGGGCGAGGCTGCGCGCCGATACGCCCCTGACGCTGACATTTGAAGATCTCACGCGGCTCAAGTCGCTGCACGATCCGATCTCGCTCGAGGAAGTGATCGAGATCTACCTCCCGCTTTCACGTCTCCTCGCACTCTATGTCGCCGCCACCCAGGGGCTATTCAAAGCGACGCAGAGGTTCCTCGGAGCCGAAGACGGCAAGGTGCCATACATCATCGGCGTCGCCGGCTCGGTCGCGGTGGGCAAATCCACCACCGCCAGAATATTGAAGGCGCTGCTTTCGCGCTGGCCGAACACGCCCAAAGTCGAGCTCGTCACCACCGACGGCTTCCTCTTCCCCAACAAGGCGCTCGAAAGCCAGGGCCTGATGGATAAGAAGGGGTTTCCCGAAAGCTACGACAACAAATCGCTTCTGCGCTTCCTGTCCAGCGTCAAGGCCGGGCGCGGCAATGTCGAGGCCCCGGTCTATTCCCATCTGACCTATGACGTCGTCGAAGGCGAAAAGCTCATCGTCGACCGGCCCGACATATTGATCGTCGAAGGCGTCAACGTGCTGCTGGCGCCCCGGCCGCCGCGCGACGGCCGCGAAGTGCCCTTCGTGTCGGATTTCTTCGATTTTTCGGTATATCTGCATGCGACCGAACGCGATCTCGAAAAATGGTATGTCGAGCGCTTCCAGCAATTGCGGCAGACGGCGTTCCGCGATCCGCGGTCCTATTTCCGTATTTACGCCGACCTCGACGAGGTCGAGACCGATCGGATAGCCCGCGACATCTGGCAGCGGATCAACCTCCAGAACCTGCGCCAGAACATCGCGCCCACCCGTCCGCGGGCCAGCCTGATCCTGACCAAAGCGCAGGATCACCAGATCGCCGAAGTGGCGCTGCGCAAGCTTTAGCCGCGAGCGCTCTGCGTTCGAACAGCGGGAAATCGGCACGGCCCAAAGCGCAGGCGAACTCCTGCGACGATACGCTCCACGGCGGTTGCGCCATAAAAAGCCTTTCAGTATTATATTGTTAAGTGTTGTCTCAATCAAATGCGCAGGAAACCGCTATTCAGGATAGCATCCTGACCGGAATGCTGGGGCTCTCCTGCTTCTGAACGAAATTTCCTCTTGCAGAGTTTAAGCAGGGGATCAGTCGATTGCGCTGGAAAGTCGTTCAGGCGGTTTCCCGGCGATGAAGCCTTTCGAATGCGAGCGGCCGAACGCGAGCCGAACCCGACGCGCCTGCTCATCCTGGCCGAAACGGAAAGAATTTCGATGACTGCCCGATCGAGCGCGATAATTGCTTGCCGCCCCGAGGCGCCCCTGTCTCTCCAGGAAAAAACAAATCCTCGGACCGACAGGCGGGCGGCGCCCGACGAGAAACGGCGCCGCCAATGATTTCCGCAGTCAAGAACCGCCTTCTGGCCTGTTTGCGACGCGAAAACGCGCCTCTCGACCGCGAGGCGGCGGAACGGCTGCGGGCCGAGCAGTTCTCGGCCATCCTGAACCAGACGCCGAATATGATGGTCGCGAACATTTGCAACGCGATCGTGCTTCTGGCCGCCTTTTCTTCTTCTCCCAGACGCGCCGCGGCGTTGTTGTGGGCGCTCGCTGTCGTGTTCCTCGCCGGCACGATCTACTTCAGATACAAGCGGCGCGGTCCGGGTCCCCGGCCAAAGGCCCGGCGCTCCTCCGCAATGAGCAGGCTCGTCTTTCACACGCTTTCTCTCAGCCTGTGCTGGGCGGCCGTTCCGCTGCTGTTTTTTCCCGAGGCCGCGCCCGGGGCTCAGATCCTCGTCATATGCCTTTGCGCAGGGATGCTCAGCGGCGGCGCATTCGCGCTCGCGAGCATTCCTCTTGCAGCAGTGTTGTTCATGGCGCCCATATTCGCAGCCTCGGCGACGACCCTGCTGCGGGCCGGCGGAGATGACTACCTGCTCGCTTTCGTGGTCCTCATCGTCTACACTCTGGTGTTGCTGCGCGGCGCCTTCGCTTACGCGGAGCAATTGCGCTCGCGCGTGCTGCGGCAATTGGAAACCGAACAGAGAGTGCGTACCGACGCGCTTACGTCGCTGCCCAACCGGCTCTGGTTCCACGAGGCTATCGAAACCGAATTCGCCCGCATATCGGGAGACAAAAAACTCTTCGCCCTGATCTACGCCGATCTCGACGACTTCAAGATCGTCAACGATCGGCTGGGCCATGCCGCGGGCGACGAATTGCTCATCGGGGCCGCGGAAAGGATGAAATCCGTCGTGCGCCCGACCGATCTCGTGGCGCGCCTCGGAGGCGATGAATTCGCGGTCGTGGTAACCTCCATCGACGAGCCTGAAGACGCTCTCGTCGTCGCGCAGCGGGTGATCCAGTGCTTCGAGGCTCCATTTTCGCTCGGCTCGTCGGGCGAGGTTTCCTGCGCGGCGAGTCTCGGCGTCGCCATAGCCCCCCGTGACGCGGACAATCCGCACTCTCTGTTGCGCAAAGCCGATATCGCGCTTTACCGGGCGAAACAAAACGGCGGACCGCTATGCGTCTTCGAACCGCATCATGAAGCGGTGGCGCGCGAGGAAAGAACCCTGGAGCGAGATTTGCGCCGAGCGCTTCAACTGAACCAATTTGCGCTGGTGTTTCAGCCGCTGCTGGACTTCGACACGGGGATGATCGCGGGATGCGAGGCCCTGCTGCGATGGGAGCATCCGACCCGCGGCCAGGTGCCGCCTTCGATCTTCATTCCGATCGCCGAGAGGACCGGCTTCATTCACGATCTCGGCCTGTGGGTCATAGAGGAAGCCTGCCGAACCATCCCCCAGTTTCCCAAAGACATCCGCGTCGCCGTCAATGTGTCGGCGGTCCAGCTCCGCGCCCCCGATTTCGCGCAGCGCATGCTCGACAGTCTTTCGACGGCAGGCGTCTCGTCGAACCGTCTCGGCATGGAAATAACCGAAACGGCGCTGCTCTCCGACGATCAGGCCACCAACAGCTCGATACGCTCGCTGGCCCGTGCGGGAGTCGAGATCAGCCTGGACGATTTCGGAACGGGCTACGCTTCTTTGAGCTATCTCCGCAAACTGCCCCTGCACAAAATCAAGATAGACCGGAGCTTCGTCAAAGATGTCCTCGAGCGGTCCGACTGCGAGGCGATCACCCGCGGCGTGATCAGAATGGCCGCCGACCTCGGCATCAGCTGCGTCGGAGAGGGCGTCGAGGATGCCCGGCAATTGAGCTGGCTGCGTCGAAACGGCTGCTCCGAGGCGCAGGGGTTTCTCATCAGCCGGCCCCTCAGCGCCCCGGATTTGAAGAACTTCATCGCGTCCTGGGATCCGCAGCACGTCGCGGCCTGATGGCCGGCGCCCTCCCGCTGTTTACGGGAAGGGCGCGAAGCCGGTTCGATCAGGCGCCTTTCTTCATCTCGATCACATTATCTGGCCGCCCCGCTCGCGCGGGCGCTCCGTTCAGCGTCAGACCCGCGCCATCGGCCGAGACCGCGACATGGGAGCCGTCGGGAATTTCTCCAGCCAGCAGGCGTTCCGCCAACGCGTCCTGAAGCTCCTTCTGGAACACGCGCTTCAACGGCCTCGCGCCATAGGCGGGGTCATAGCCTCTCTGCGCCAGCCATTCACGCGCCTTGGCGTCGGGCTCCAGAACGATCTTGCGATCTTCGAGGAGCTTGGCGAGCCGGGTGAACTGAATGTCGACGATGGAGCCCATG
Organism: Methylocystis heyeri; assembly: GCF_004802635.2. Taxonomy (NCBI): domain Bacteria; kingdom Pseudomonadati; phylum Pseudomonadota; class Alphaproteobacteria; order Hyphomicrobiales; family Methylocystaceae; genus Methylocystis; species Methylocystis heyeri. Next base: position 4,501,454 of record NZ_CP046052.1, on the reverse strand, counting down.
TCCTCGCGGCGCAGGCGGTGGAACAGGATGATCTCGTCGACGCGGTTCAGGAACTCCGGCCGGAAATGGCCGCGAACGACCTGCATCACCTCGTCGTGGACGGCCGAGGAATCCTCTCCTTCCTTCTGCATAACCAAAAACTCCGCCCCGAGGTTCGAAGTCATGATGATCAAGGTGTTCTTGAAGTCGACGGTGCGTCCCTGGCCGTCGGTCAGGCGGCCGTCGTCCAGAACCTGCAGCAGGACATTGAAGACATCGGGGTGCGCTTTCTCGATTTCATCGAACAGCACCACTTGATAAGGCCGGCGACGGACCGCTTCGGTCAGCGCCCCGCCCTCCTCATAGCCGACATAGCCGGGAGGCGCGCCGATCAGTCTCGCGACCGAGTGCTTCTCCATATATTCGGACATGTCGAGCCGAACCATCGCGGTTTCGTCGTCGAACAGGAAAGAAGCGAGCGCTTTCGTAAGCTCCGTTTTGCCGACGCCGGTCGGACCGAGGAATATGAAGGAGCCGATCGGCCGGTTGGGGTCCTGCAGGCCCGCCCGCGCGCGCCGCACCGCCGTCGAAACCGCGGCCACAGCCTCCTTCTGCCCGACGACCCGCTTCGCCAGCTCCTGCTCCATGTGAAGAAGCTTCTCGCGCTCGCCTTCCAGCATTTTATCGACCGGAACGCCGGTCCAGCGCGAGACCACCTGGGCGATGTGGTCGGTCGTGACCGCCTCTTCGACGAGGGCGCCCTTGTTCTGCTCTCCCTCGGCCAGCTTTCGCTCCAGATCGGGGATCACGCCATAGGCGAGTTCGCCGGCGCGCTGATATTCGCCGCGCCTTTGCGCCTGGGCGAGTTCGTTGCGGGCGTTGTCGAGCTGCTCTTTCCATTTCTGGGCTTGTCCGAGCTTGTCCTTCTCGGACCTCCAGCGCTGGGTGAGCGACGCCGACTTCTCCTCGAGCGCGGCCAGCTCCTGTTCGAGGCGCGCCAGCCGGTCCTTCGACGCGGCGTCGGTTTCCTTCTTGAGCGCCTCCTGTTCGATGCGCAGCTGAACGATGCGCCGGTCGAATTCGTCGAGTTCCTCGGGCTTGGAGTCGATCTGCATGCGCAGGCGCGAACTGGCCTCGTCGACGAGGTCGATCGCCTTGTCGGGCAGGAAACGGTCCGAGATATAGCGATTGGACAGGGTGGCGGCGGCCACCAGAGCGCTGTCGCTGATGCGCACGCCGTGATGCAGCTCGTATTTCTCCTTCAACCCGCGCAGGATCGAGACGGTGTCCTCCACGGTCGGTTCGCCGACGAAGACCGGCTGGAAGCGACGCGCCAGCGCAGCGTCCTTCTCGACATGTTTGCGATATTCGTCCAGCGTGGTGGCGCCGACGCAATGCAGCTCGCCGCGCGCCAAAGCGGGCTTCAAGAGGTTCGAGGCGTCCATGGCCCCGTCCGCCTTGCCGGCCCCGACGAGCGTGTGCATTTCGTCGATGAACAGAATGACGGCGCCCTCGGCCGCGGTGATCTCGTTCAGGACCGCCTTGAGGCGTTCCTCGAACTCGCCGCGATATTTCGCGCCGGCGATCAGAGAGCCCATGTCGAGCGCGAGCAGCTTCTTGTCCTGGAGCGACTCCGGAACGTCCCCGTTCACGATGCGCAGGGCGAGGCCTTCGACGATCGCGGTCTTGCCGACGCCGGGTTCGCCGATGAGGACGGGATTGTTCTTCGTGCGCCGGGAGAGAACCTGTATGGTGCGGCGAATTTCGTCGTCGCGGCCGATCACCGGATCGAGCTTGCCTTCCCGCGCCGCTTCGGTGAGGTCGCGGGCGTATTTCTTCAGCGCGTCGTATTGGTTTTCCGCGGTGGCGCTGTCGGCCGTGCGACCCTTTCGCAGATCCTCGATGGCGGCGTTGAGCTTCTGCGGCGTCACTCCGGCCTCGGACAGAATGCGCGCGGACTCCGCTCCCTTCTCCAGGGCGAGCGCGAGCAGCAGCCGCTCGACCGTGACATAGGAGTCGCCCGCCTTTTGCGCGATCTGTTCGGCGTTGTCGAAAAGCCGCGCGGTCGCCGGGGCGAGATAAAGCTGGCCCGCGCCCGAGCCCGCCACTTTGGGCAATTTGGCCAGCGCAGCCTCGGTCTTCAGGCGCGCTTCGGCGGAGCGTCCGCCGGCGCGGTCGATGAGGCCGGCGGCGAGGCCTTCTTCATCGTCGAGCAAAACCTTCAGAATATGTTCGGGAGTGAACTGCTGATGCCCCTCGCGGGTCGCCAGCGACTGCGCCGACTGGATGAAACCCCGCGCGCGTTCCGTATATTTGTCTATATTCATAAAACGGCTCCCACGAGCTTTGGACCGCCTCGACCGGCGCGTCCCGCGTCAAATGATGGCCCCTTGCGGCGGCCTTAAGCGCGATATGGGAACGGCTTTCCGAATTCAAAGGGGGCGCCGCAAAGCGCCGCGCATATGGCGCCGCCCCGCCTGCACGCGAGGCTCTTGGAATAAATATTCTGGAGGTTCATTATCGGCCTCCGAACCTCGCCGGAGAAACCATGCGCATAAAACGCCTCTACCGCTATCCCGTGAAGGGCCTCTCGGCGGAACCGATCGAATCTGCGGAACTGGAGGCGGACGGCTATTTTCCCGGGGATCGGCTATATGCGCTCGAGAACGGCCCTTCCGGCTTCGATCCCGCCCGGCCGGAGCACCAGCCCAAGATCAAATTCCTGATGTTGATGCGAAACGCCGCCCTCGCCGGCCTTTCCACGCGCTTTGAAGCCCATTCGGGCGCGTTGACCATCAAGAAACACGGCGAGGTCGTCGTTCGCGGCGAACTGGGCTCGCCGGAAGGCCGCGCGGCTATCGAGCGCTTCATGACGGAGTTCCTGGGCGAGGAAATCCGCGGACCGGTGAAGCTGCTCGAAGCTCCCGACGGCTTCCGCTTCACCGACTCGAAGTCCGGCTTCGTGTCCTTGCTCAACCTCGCCAGCGTGGACGCGATCAGCGCCGCGGAAGGCCGGACAGTGGATCCGTTGCGGTTCCGCGCCAACATCTATCTCGAAGGCATGGAGCCTTGGGCGGAGACGGAACTGGTCGGAAAGACCGTCGCCATAGGCGGAGTCCGGCTGGAAATTCTCAAGATGACGGATCGCTGCGCAGCGACCGGCGTCGAGCCCGGCACGGGAAAGCGCGACATGGACGTCGTCCAGACGCTGCGCAAGAATTTCGGCCACGTCGACTGCGGCGTCTACGCCCGCGTGATCGAAGGCGGACGCATCTCCCAGGGCGACGCCTGCGCTTTGTGATGCAGAAAACGCCCGCCTGGAAAATGCTCCGGCGCGGCCTTCGAGCCGGCGCCGCGCTTTTACGATGGCGGGTGCTCATTTCGGAGAGCGCCATATTTACGCGCCTATGAGCCCGTCGTTGCGGAGCGCCGAACAGGCGCCCCTGGCGATTATCAATCAGGCTGCCGGCAATATGGGAGACGCCCCGCATGACCGAGGCCAGGATAATTTCATTTGAAACCGGAACGAGGAGCCGCCGCCTCCAGATCGAGATCGAAAGCTGGCGAGCGCGCCTGCGGCTCGCCTACGCACGCGATTGGGACTGGCGAGCCCGCGAAATCTGCAAGCTGGAAATCCGCCGGCTCAGCGATCTGGCCCGCGCGCTGGCCCGCGAGATGTCTTAAAGCGCACTCACGCAAAAGCAGCGCGTGTGCGCTTAGGTCAGGCAAATTCGCTCTGTAGACACGCGCCGAGCGCCTTCGCGCCCGGCGCGGATCAGGTTGCTCAGTCGCCGAGCGGCAGTTCGCCGGCGGCGGGCGCTTCCTCGACGGCGCCGCCCGCCTCCGCAGCGGCGGCGCGCGGTCGCCGCCGACGGCGGGGAGCGAGATTATAGGCGGCGCCCTCCTCGCGCGGCTCGGGCGCGGGCGGCGGCGGATTTTCGACCGCCGGGGCGCTACGCGACACATTTATGGCCGGCGGCGCGGTGATGAAGGCCGGCAGGCCCACCGGCGCCGTCATGTCCGGCTGCTCCGCGGCGACCGAAGGCTCGTAACGCTCCTGCCGAGGCTGGAAGCGGCCCCGCCCGCGCTCGAAACCTGGCTGCTGGGAGCGCCCTTCGGGGGCCTCCTGACCGCGGTCGACGTTATTGCGGTCCAAATTGTTGCGCTCGGCTTGCGCGGCCCGATCCTGGCCGCGGTCAAATCCGCGGTCTCCCTGATTGCCCCGATTTCGTCCGCCGAAGGGCTGCCGTCCCCCCTGGCGCTCATGTCGCATTTCCCCGCCGAAAGGCCGTTCCTCAAAGGGCTGCGGCTGTGGTTGGGGCGCGGCGAAATGCGGCTGAACCTGAGGCTGGGGCGCCTGATAGGGCTGCGGCGCCGGATAGTTCGGCTGTTGCGCCGGCAGACGTTCCGCCAGAGGCGCAAATCGATCCGGCACGCCCAGGAAATCGTCGTCGTCGTCGACCTCCTCCTCGGGCTCGAAGGACTGCCGGCCGTAATTGTTGGTCTGCTGCTGGGCGGCCGAAATCAGGCGAAAATAATGCTCGGCGTGCTGCAGCAGGTTTTCCGCCATGACGATATCGCCGGAGGATTGGGCGTCGCGGGCGAGCTGCAGGTATTTCTCGGCGACATGCTGGGCGGTGCCGCGAATCTTGACGTCCGGACCGTTCGATTCAAAGGAGCGCGTCAGCGGATTGGGAACTTTTCTTCCCCCATTGCGCCCGCGCAGCCTCTTGTTTTGTCCTGGTCTCATTGACAATCCCCAATAATCCCCTTCGAGCGGCGCCGGGCTCGCGCCTGCCGCCGCATGGATGTGATAGATGACGCGCCGCGCGCGGTTGACTTGAGTGGCATTCGCTCTTTCTGGCGGAGGCTTTCCTGTGAGCCCCGCGACCGCCGTCCTGGAACCTGCAGAACTGCTCGGTTGTTGTTTTTCTTGAAGCGGTCTCTTCCGTTTCGCAGTGGCTTCGCCGACCCCATGCCATCGAAGAAGCAGCACTCTCTCCGCGCCGTTTCCGTTCTCGATCCAAGAACGTAGGCGGCTCCAGATCAGAGTTGAGCGGCAAGCTCCGACAATTCTTCAAAACGCTCCGAACTCCGGGCTTTTTAGCTAAAGCCGCGATCAGGCCGGTTGCGGGACGATGCAAGGTGATTGGGTCGGCGCAAATCGCTGCGCCCGTCCTATCCTTACGGCTTCTCAGCGCCGACGGCGGCTGCTGAAAATATTCCCGGCAAGGAGCGCTGGCGGATCATCACGCCCAGCATCATCAAAACTCGTTTATCGACTCCTATATATAAGACGGGCGCCGACTCGCCAAGACCATCGCATCAGCAAAGCACAAAAAACTCAAACTGTAGCTAATTTATCACGCATCCAACCTTGCGGCGACGGCACGCTCATGGCCTCCGGCGTCACGGGCCGTCGCCACGACCCCGAGGCCCGCTCCTGCAAAGAGAACGCGAATGCTTTGCGCCTGTCCGGCGCCCGCCTCCACGAGTCCCAATCCTCCGGGAACCACAATTCGGCCCAGGCTCCCGATGATTTCCCTGTAGCATTCGAGTCCGTCGGCCCCGCCGTCGAGCGCAAGCGCCGGATCGTGCAAGCGAACCTCGGGGTCGAGGCCGCCGATGTCCTCGCTTTTTATATAGGGGGGATTCGAGACGACGAGATCGAATCGAGAGCCGATCGCGTCGGCCCAGCGACCCCGAACCACGCTCGCGCGATGGGCGTGGCCGCATTGCGCGAGATTGGCTTGGGTCAGCGCACAGGCGGCGGGGGAGAGATCCACCGCCACACCGTAAGCCTGCGGCAGCTCGCTCAGCAGAGCGCAGATTATGGCGCCCGAGCCCGAGCCGAGATCGAGCAGCCTCAACGGCTCATGGCGCCTGCCGGAGAGAAGACTCAAGGATAATTCCACGAGCGTCTCCGTATCCGCCCTTGGATCGAGCACCAAAGGCGCGACCTGAAGATCGAGGGTCCAGAACCCGCGCGTCGCCAGGATGCGGGAGACGGGCTCCCGCCCCGCCCGTCTCGCCGCATAGGCGCTCAGGAGGCGAGCGGCGTCCTCGCCAAGCGGCGCGTCCGGGTTCAGCACCAGCTCCGTAGGACCGATCCCCGCCGCCGCCAGAAGCAGCGTTCGGGCATCGAAGCGCGCCTCTTCGACGCCGCTCGAGCTCAGCCGCCGGGCGACGGCCTCGAGAGCCCCGGCGCGGCTGACGCCGCCGGTCACTATCGGAACGGCGCCGCCGGTCATCTTCGGTTCTCCAGACGCGCCCTTGGCCACGATCAGGCGGCGCCTTTGGCGAGGCGCGCGCTCAGGCGCCGGGCGAAAGCATTGGCGTCGACCGGAGGCTCGCCATCGGCGATTCGTGCGAGATCGAGCAGCATGAAGCTGCCGTCTTCGACCTCGGCCCCAGGGGCCGCCTGCGCCAGGACCGTGATCGCGGGATGGCGCGGATTTATCTCCAGCACCGGCTTGCCCAGCGCGCCGGCCTGTCCGTGCTCGGCCAGCAATCGCGCGAGCTGGCGATCGAGGCCATGTTCGGGAGCGATCAGGCAGACTGCGCTCTCACGCAGTCTCGTCGAGACGCGCACGTCGTCGACATGCTCCTTCAGCGCTTCCTTCATCCTGGTCGCGAGAGCCGCGACCTCGGCGCTCGCATCGCCAGCCGATTGTTCCGCTTCGCCCTCCTTCAAGGGCACCAGCGAAAGGTCGGCCGCCCCTTGAGTGACCGATTTGAAGGGTTTGCCCTCATAGCCGACGCAGCTCGTCACCCAGAAAGCGTCGACCGCGTCGTCGAGAAGCAGAACCTCAACTCCTCGCGCGGAAAATTCCTCGATCTGGGGACTATGCGCGAGCCGTTTGCGGTCGTCGCCGACGAGATAATAGATCGCGGTCTGGTTCTCCCTGAGGTCCGCGACATAGTCTTTCAGCGTACGGGTCTTCTCGCTCGCGCGGGTAGAGGCGAAGCGGGCGAGCTTGAAGATGTCGTCGCGGCGCTGCGGATCCTCGTGCAGCCCTTCCTTGATCACGGCCCCGAAGTTTTCCCAGAGGCCGGCGAATTTTTCCGGCTCCGCCTCGGCGAGCTTGCCGAGCTCCTGCACGATGCGCGAGGCGATCGCCTTGCCGATCTGGGCCACGACCGGGCTCTGCTGCACCATTTCGCGAGAGACATTGAGCGGAATGTCGGAGCTGTCGACCACCAGCCGCACGAAGCGCAGCCATGCCGGCAGCAATTGTATCTCCCTGGAGATCAGCACGCGGCGCACATAGAGCTTGCTCTTAGCTTTGCGCAGCGGATCGAACAGGTCCAGCGGACGGGAGCCGGGTATGAAGGCGAGAACCGTATATTCGGTGCGCCCCTCGGCCCGCCAATGCACGGTCAGCGCCGGTTCGTCGAACTGGCCGCCGAGCTGCCGATAAAAGTCGGCGTATTCCTCATTCGATATTTCGGATTTGGGCTTGGCCCACAAGGCGGCGCCGTCGCTGATCCGGCGCGGCTCCTCGCCGGGCGCGCCTGCGATCTCGATCGGAATGGCGAGCGCGCCGGAATGTTCGCGCAGGGCCTGCTCGATCCGCCAGGCGTCGAGGAATTCTTCGCTCTCGGCATTGAGGTGAAGCGTCACGCGCGTGCCGGCGGCGGGGGCTTCCTCCGCCTGCGCCGGGGCGATTTGATAGGAGCCTTTCCCTTCGGAGGTCCACAACCAGGCTTCCTGAGACCCGGCGCGGCGGGTGGCCACCTCGACCCGGTCCGCGACCATGAACACCGAATAGAAGCCGACGCCGAACTGTCCGATCAGGCTCTGACCTTTATCCCCGCCGCCGTCGGCGTTGATCTTGTCGAGAAAAGCCCGCGTTCCCGAATTTGCGATCGTGCCGAGCGCCGAGACGAGTTCTTCGCGGTTCATGCCGATCCCGTTGTCGGCGACGGTCAGAGTCTTCTTGTCCTTGTCCAGCGAGATCGTGACGAGAGGGGCTCCCGCCTGGGCGGCGAGAGCTTCGTCGGACAGCGCTTCGTAACGAAGCTTTTCGCTGGCGTCGGCCGCATTGGAGACCAGCTCGCGCAGGAACACCTCGCGCTCGGAATAGACGGAATGCGCCATCAACTGAAGCAGACGCGCGACGTCGGCGGTGAAGCCGTGGCTGGTTGCATGCGTGTTCGAGTCGAGATTGACGTAAGCGTCGGTCACTTTCTGTCGCTCCAAAACATTCGGATCAAAAGGCGCGGCTGCTGGACTGCGGCCTCGGGGGCGTCGTGCGCTCGCGCCGATACGCGAGCCGCGACTAGAGCGCTTTCCGACCGGACGGAATCGTCTGGTCGATAAGAAACCGCTCCAGATTCGAGAAGCTTGAGCAAAATCTCATCGAAAAAGTCTACCAACTTTTTCGGATTTCGCTCTAGCCGCGGGCTCGCTCGCGCAACGCCCTATCGGCCAGCACCTCATATCGGCGGTGAGGAGGGAATTGCAAGATTGGACAGGAGCCTGGCGCGGCGGCGCAAGACGAGCCGGCGGAAGGAACGCCACCCGCCGGCTCGCCCATCGCCACGTACGCACCGGCGTTCAGATCGCACGCCCTTCCGGGGGGCTGGGGGGCTGACGATAACCGGAAAAGCGCGCCTCGGCCGGTCGAGGCAATAGTTGGGATATTGGGCGCGGCTCTTGGCCTGCAAGTGGCCCAACTTCGACCAAATCGTGAAATCTTTTTCGGCTCGACTGTGAGCGAAACAGTCGCAATTATGTCATCTGGCGCTTGCCCTTCCCTCGGGAGCAAGCGAACATGGCGATAACCAACATATCCAACGCCTCTTTCGGAGGACGGCGCATGAGCGACGGCGAACCGGATCAACAGCGCGGCGCTGCGGCCCATCTCACGCTCGTTGCGGGGATGGCCGCAGGATGGCGGGAAAAGCCCCCGGTTCCCTCTGCTTCGCGGGACGCTTCGCCGGTCGTCGCCTTCGACCGGAGCGAATTGCGCATCATCTTCGATCTCTACGGGCCGAGGGTGGCGAATGGCGACTGGCGCGATTACGCACTGGACTTCACCGCATCGAAAGCGGTTTTTTCGATCTTTCGCCGAAGCTGCGAAACTCCCCTTTATCGGATCGAGAAAAATCCCGCCCTGGCGAGACGCCAGGGAGCCTACTGCGTGATCGACGCCAGCGGGCTCATCCTGCGCAGGGGCCATGATCTCGCACGCGTCGTCGGCGTGCTCAACCGCAATCTCCGCGTGGTCGGCGCAGAGTGAAAAAAGGCCCCGCGCGCCGGCGGGGCCTTCGAAACTTCAGGCTCGAGGGCCGTCAGTCGTTTCTGTCGCCGAACAGATAGAGCAGCGACTGGAACATGTTGATGAAATCCAAATAGAGCTGCAGCGCGCCGAAGATGCTCTTCTTCTGGGCGAGCTCGTAGCCGTCGCCGGCGTAATACTGGTCCTTGATGGACTGAGTGTCCCAGGCGGTCAACCCGGAGAAGATCAGCACCGACAGGATCGACAGACCGAACTGCAGGCTCGAGCTGTGCAGGAAGATGTTCACCACGCCGGCGATCACCAGGCCCCACACGCCCATGATGAGGAAGGAGCCGACCGGGGAAAGGTCGCGGTTGGTGGTGTAGCCGTAGAGGCTGAGGCCGCCGAAGGCCGCCGCGGTGATGAAGAACACCCGCGCGACGGAGGCGCCGGTGTAAACCATCAGCAGGAACGACATCGAAAGCCCGATGAGGGCCGCGAAGGTCAGGAACAGGGTGCGGGCCGTCGCCGCCGACATCGAGTTGGCGCGCGCGCTGATGAAGAACACGAAGGCCAGCGGCGCCAATACGATGACCCAGCGCAACGGGCTCGTGTAGATGAGCTGACCGAAGGGCGTGAGCGCCAGTCGGCCGGCGGCGTTATGAGTCACGGAGAGCATCTGCGCTGCGAGCGCGACCAGGCCGGTGACGCCGAGGCCGAGCGTCATGTAGTTGTACACGCCCAGCATATAGGCGCGCAGGCCCTGGTCTATTTCCGCAGTCGCTTTTCTGGCGACATGCGCCCCGAAGGCCGTGTTGCGGTCGAAATTGGACATGAGATCCTCTCATCCAGCCGAGAAAACGCGCGCCCTGCGTTGAAGCTCGTGGCGCGAGCCTTGGCGTGAATATGGCGCGAGCCGCCCGACGTGACAAGATAGTCCCGCATGAACTCTTGTTAAGCTTGCCCGTATCCTTATTTTTCTTCCGATTTTCCAAGTCTCGATGCGAGAAGAGCTGCGCGCGAAAAAAGTCTCGTATTATAAAGCAGTCTCAGGAAGACCAGGGACTTCGCAGCGTGAAATCCACGCTTAGGCGCTGGGCCGACGAGGCTGGAGATCGAAAAGGAAAGTCTTTTCCGAGGTTTATGCTTTCCGCATAATTTCGTTTATCGAAGCAAAGCGCATGACCCGGCGCAATTTGGAGAACGCAGGCGCCCAAACCTTGGCGCGCTCTTTGTGTCCGGCGAAATCGGTCTTGCGCTGTACAAACCAGCCTTCAGCCAGGGGCGCAGCCTGCAGCATGTGGCCGAGCCCGCCACTTGCCGCGGCATTAGAATTGGGTAACATGACGCAATGACAGGCCGCATCCAGAGCGCTTGGATAAAGCGGCTGCCGCGCCTGAAAGATCCTTAGTGTCGCCTGTCCTTGCCACATGGAGACCCAGGAGGAATGATCATGCGAGACGACGAATCATCCGCGCCTTGTCCAAGTCGGAGCGGCGCCCGGGGACCCATCTACCTTTTTGCCCTGAAATGGGCGGCGGTGTCGATGGGACTGATGGTCGCAGCGGCGTTGCTGGGCGTCCAGCCCGCTTCCGCTCACGGTCGCCTCGGCGCCGCCGAAGGCCGCTGCCGGCTGTTCATCGGCCCCGACATCATGAATTTCACCGGCTATACGCCGGACGCCTCCAAGAGCGAATTCTGCGAGGACATTCCCGCGACCGGCCGCATGATCATGGTGCTCGACGACGAGCAGCCCGAGCTTCGCGACATGAAGATCGAGATCCGCATCGTCAAGGATGTGGGCAGCGAGGAGAAGGAGAACGAGAATCTCGACGCGGTCACTGTCGCCTATCGCGAACCGAGGCTCTACAGGACCGGAACGGTCAATTTCGAGCATGATTTCCCCGAGCCCGGTTATTTCGTGGGCATCGTCACCGTCATCGGAGACCACGGGGAGCGATGGGTGTCTCGCTTTCCCTTCTCGGTCGGCAAGACCTTCATGAGAACCTTGCCGGTTTATATTCTTCTCACCCTCGGCGTCTTCGCGCTCTTCGTCATTTACCTGCGCCACCGCAAACTGGCGCCGGTCGCGCCGGTAAAGCCGCTCGCGCCCCCCGAAGATCCCGAGCCGCACGACCCCGCGGCCACCCCGGCGGAATGATTTATGGAGCGCATTCTCGAAATGAGAATGCGCTCCAACTGTTTGATGCCAGCTGGAATAAGCTCTTACTCGGCGCCGCCGCCCGACCCGCCGGCGAGCATGTCGGCGAACCGCGCTATGGTCTCGCCGTAGACTCGCGCCTTGTTCCATTCGAGCAGAACGGGAAAGTTGGGCTGGCCCTCGTCCCAGCCGGCGCCGCGCCGCCAGCCATTGGCCTTGAGGAAATTGGCTGTGGAGGCGAGCGCGTCGGGAATGTTCCGGATCAGGTCTCGCTTTCCGTCACGGTCGAAATCGACCGCATATTTCAGATAGGACGAGGGCAGGAACTGGGTCTGGCCGATCTCGCCGGCCCAATCCCCGCGCATCTGCGCAGGAGACATGTAGCCTCTGTCCACGATCCTCAGCGCGTCCAGCAGTTCCGCGCGAAAGCGCTCGGATCGCCGGCAGTCATAAGCGAGGGTGGCGAGCGCGTCGAAGCTGCGGAAATTGCCGTTGTCGGCGCCAAAGCCGGTCTCCAGTCCCCAGATCGCCACGAGAACCGCGCCGGGGACGCCATATTCCTGCTCGATACGGCCGAGGAGCGCCGCATGGCGCTGCAACAGCGCCTTTCCTTTTGCGATCCGCGAGGGGCTCAGCAGGCGGCGGGAGAATTGCTCGAAACTCTGGTGGAAGATTCCCTGCGCCCGGTCCCGCAAAATGACCGAACGGTTATAGGAGACCCCGCGCAAGGCGGCGTCGACCGTCGCCTCCGAGACGCCTTCGCCGACGGCCTCGCTTCTGAAGCCGGCGACCCAGCTTTCAAACCCCGCGGGGTCGCGCCCGCAGGGCGCAGCGGAAGCCGGCAAAGCGAACAGAAGCGACAGCAAGAACCCGCCCTTCAGCGCAACCGGGGAAAGAGACGTCGGCTTCATGGGCGAGGCCTTCCGGGTAGAATTTCAGGGCGAAGGGCGCTTTCCCTCCCCTTGAGGGGCAAAGAGAAGAGTCACACATCTCAAGAATGCCGTCTTGGCCGGGCTTGGCCCGGCCAACATTCTGAATGCCGAAGCGCCCGCCCTTATCCGAGCCGTCCCCTTGCGGCGCGCAGCTTCTCGATGCGCAGGAGAGCGGCGTCGCGGCGTTCGCGGTGCTCCTCGATAACCTCCTCGTCGGCCTTGGCGAGGAAGCCCGGATTGGCGAGCTTGGCGTCGAATTTCTTCACCTCGCCCTCGAGCTTTTCGATTTCCTTGTCGAGGCGCTTCGCCTCTGCGGCGAGGTCGATCACGCCTTCGAGCGGCAAAGCGGCGACGACGCCGCGCACCACGATCTGGGCGCTGCTCTTCGGCGCGGCCTCGGCGAAGGTCACGCCTGCGAGCCGCGCGAGCCGCTTGAGCGTATCCTCCCAGGAGGCGGCGCGCTCACGGATGCGTTGATCGGCCCCCACGATGACGAGGGCGATCTCGGCGCCGGCGGGAAGGTTCATCTCGGCGCGCAGGGATCGTATCTCGGTGATGAGCTCGACCACCCAGCCGACCTCATCCTCGGCTGCAGCGTCGTCGAGCCCGTCCAGCTTCGGCCAGGAAGACAGCACGAGCATGTTCTCCCTCGCCTCGCCTTCGGCGCCCTTGATCGCCCAAAGCTCCTCGGTGATGAAGGGCATGAAGGGGTGCAGCAGGGCGTAGATCTGATCCAGCACGAAGCTGGTGCAGGCGCGGGTCTCGTCCTTGGCCGGTCCGTCCTCGCCCTGCAGCAGGGGCTTGGTCAGCTCGACATACCAGTCGCAGAAGATGTTCCAGACAAACCGGTAAGCGGCGTTGGCGGCGTCGTTGAAGCGATAGGCCTCGATCGCCGAGGTGATTTCCCGCGCCGCGCGGCCCGCCTCGGTGACGATCCAGCGGTTGAGCGTGATCTTGTTGGCGGCGGGATCATAGCCCGCGACCCGGGCGCAGCCGTTGAGCTCGGCGAAGCGCGAGGCGTTCCAGAGCTTGGTGGCGAAGTTGCGGTAGCCTTCGACGCGGCTGGTCGCGAGCTTGATGTCCCTGCCCTGCGCCGCCATCGCCGCCAGCGTGAAGCGCAGCGCGTCGGCGCCGTATTCCGAGACGAGATGCAGGGGATCGATGACGTTGCCCTTGGATTTCGACATCTTGGCGCCCTTCTCGTCGCGGACGAGGGCGTGGATATAGACGTCGTGGAAGGGGACTTCCTTCCTGAAATGCAGGCCCATCATCATCATTCGGGCGACCCAGAAGAAGATGATGTCGAAACCGGTGACGAGGACGTTGGTGGGATAGAAGCGCTCGAGCTCTCGTGTTTCTTCCGGCCAGCCGAGCGTCGAGAACGGCCACAACGCTGACGAGAACCAGGTGTCCAGCACGTCCTCGTCGCGCGTCAGGGCCACGTCGCGGCCGTGTTTTTCACGCGCGGCGATGTGGGCGTTTTCCTCGTTCTCGGCGACGAAGACATTGCCCTCCTCGTCGTACCACGCCGGTATGCGATGGCCCCACCACAGCTGGCGCGAGATGCACCAGGGCTGGATGTTCTCCAGCCACTCGAAATAGGTCTTCTCCCAGTTCCTGGGCACGAATTTGGTGCGGCCGTCGCGCACGGCCGCAAGCGCCGGCTGCGCCAGGGTCTTGGCGTCGACATACCATTGATCGGTGAGGCGCGGCTCCAGCACGGCGTGGGAGCGGTCGCCGTGCGGAACCATGTGGGTGTTGTCGGCGATCTGCTCGAGCAGGCCGCGCTCGTCCATCATGGCCACGACGCGCGCGCGGGCCTTGAAACGGTCGAGGCCGTCGAGGGCCCCGATAGCCGCGTCGAGCTCGGCCGAAGAGGCGACCCCGTCGATAAAGGCCTGATTGCCCGCCAGCGTCACATTGGCGTTGGCGTCGAACACATTGATCAGCGGCAGGCCGTGGCGCTTGCCGACCTCGAAATCGTTGAAATCGTGCGCCGGCGTGATTTTCACCGCGCCCGAGCCTTTTTCTGGATCGGAGTATTCGTCGGCGACGATGGGAATCAGCCGCCCGACCAGCGGCAGGCGCACCCGGCGCCCGACCAGCTTTTGATAGCGCTCGTCATCGGGATGGACGGCCACGCCGGTGTCGCCGAGCATGGTCTCCGGCCGCGTCGTCGCCACGACGATGAACTCGCCGGTTTCCTGACCGTCGCCCGTGACCAGCGGATATTTGAAGTGCCACAGATGTCCCTTGACCTCGGTCGGCACGACTTCGAGGTCGGAAATCGCGGTGTTCAGGACCGGATCCCAGTTCACCAGCCGCTTGTCTTTGTAGATCAGCCCCTCCCGATGGAGCTGAACGAAGACTTTCACGACCGCCTGCGAAAGCCCCTGATCCAGAGTGAAGCGCTCGCGCGACCAGTCGCAGGAGGCGCCGAGGCGCTTCAACTGCTCGACGATGGTTCCGCCGGATTCGGCCTTCCAGGCCCAAACGCACTCGAGGAATTTCTCGCGACCCATCTCGCGACGCGAGGGCTGCTGGCGCTCGGCGAGCTGCCGCTCGACCACCATTTGCGTCGCTATGCCGGCATGATCCGTGCCCGGCTGCCACAGCACGTCCTTGCCCTGCATCCGCGCGTGACGGGCGAGAATGTCCTGAAGCGTGTTGTTGAGCGCATGGCCCATATGAAGCGAGCCCGTGACATTGGGCGGCGGAATGACGATGGAATAGGGTTCGGCGCCGGCCCGCTCGGGCCTTCCCGCGCGAAAGGCTCCCGACGCCTCCCACTCATCGCGGATGCGCTTCTCTATGGCGGCGGGATCGAAGGTCTTTTCCATGGTCATGGGCTATCTGCAGCTACTCCCTCTCCCGGCTTGCGCGAAAGAGGGTTGGGGTGAGGGGCTCGGGGTAATACAGGCGTGGCGGAACGCCAAGAGTTCAAACTGAAAAATTCATGGTGCGATCAAAGTGGGCCAACTAACCCTCTCCCCGTGGATGGCCTATGGCATGAACACATTTCGAAAGTCGCCAATCCTGTCATGACGGGGAAAAGGCGGACAAGTCCGGCCCGCGGCGATCGGGCGAAAGGCGCACACCCTCCCCTCGAGGGGCGGGGTCGCCGCGAAGCGGCGGCCCAGGGTGACTTTCTGCTGCGATTTTAGTCGCTTATCCCCCACCACGTCGCGCAGCGCGCAAGGGTGAGGGATGGGGAGCCCCATGTTCCATGGTTTTCCCCGAAAGCCCTGCCACGACGGCTTCCGGGAGAGGCCGGCGCGCGTCGTCGCATTCTCCCCCAAGCAGCGGAGCGGCGCCGCGCTCTTTAAGCCAGCGCCTTCAAAGCGCTGAGGCCGGCGTAAACGGCCGTCGGTCCGAGCTCTTCCTCGATGCGGATGAGCTGGTTGTATTTCGCGATCCGGTCGGAGCGGGCGAGCGAGCCGGTCTTGATCTGGCCGCTGTTCACCGCGACGGCGATGTCGGCGATGGTGGAATCCTCGGTCTCGCCGGAGCGGTGGGAGAGGACCGTGGTGTAGCCGGCCCGATGCGCCATATCCACAGCGGCGAGGGTTTCGGTGAGCGTGCCGATCTGATTGACCTTGACCAGCAGCGAATTGGCGACGCCCTGCCTGATGCCCTCGTCGAGACGCTCGACATTGGTGACGAAGATGTCGTCGCCCACGATCTGGACGGTCTTGCCGATCCTTTCGGTGAGCAGCTTCCAGCCCAGCCAGTCGTCTTCGGCCATGCCGTCCTCGACCGAGACGATCGGATAGGACGAGACCAGCTTGGCGAGATATTCGACCTGTTCGGCGACGGTGCGCGTCACCTTCTCGCCCTCATAGACGTATTTTCCGTCCTTGAAGAACTCGGTGGCGGCGGCGTCGGTGGCGAGGCAGATATCCACGCCCGGCTTGAAGCCGGCGGTTTCGATCGCCTTCATGATGAAGTCCAGCGCGGCTTCAGCGGAAGGCAGATTGGGCGCAAATCCGCCCTCGTCGCCGACCGCGGTGTTGTATCCGGCCTTTTTCAGCGCGCTCTTGAGGGTGTGGAAGACCTCGGCGCCCCAGCGGATGGCGTCGGCGACGGTCGGAGCCCCGACCGGCATGACCATGAATTCCTGGAAGTCGATCGGATTGTCGGCGTGAACCCCGCCATTGATGATGTTCATCATGGGGGTGGGGAGAACGCGCGCCTGCGTGCCGCCGATATAACGATAGAGCGGCAGGGCCGAGGCCTCGGCGGCCGCCTTGGCGACAGCCAGGGACACGCCCAGAATGGCGTTGGCGCCGAGGCGCGACTTGTTGGCGGTGCCGTCCAGCTCGATCATGGCCTCGTCGACGGCCACCTGCTCCTCGGCCTCGAACCCCATCAAAGCGCTGGAGATTTCGTCGTTTACGCTCTGGACCGCCGCCAGCACGCCCTTGCCGAGAAAGCGCTTGGGATCGCCGTCGCGCTTTTCCACCGCCTCATGGGCGCCCGTCGAGGCTCCCGAGGGGACCGCCGCGCGCCCGGTGGAGCCGTCCTCCAGCGTGACATCGACCTCAACGGTGGGATTGCCGCGCGAATCGAGAATTTCGCGGGCGTGGATGTCGATGATCTCGGTCATTGAAAGGCCTCTTTGCTGCGGCGCGGGATTTTGCGCCTTTTAGCCCGATTGCGCCGCGCGGGGAAGCGCGGAATGCGAAGGCGGCGCGCTTTCCGGCCGCCGCGCTTGACGCGCCAGCCCGCCCGCCTCTAACTCTCGGCCCATGACCAAAACCCACCAAGGCCCGGCTCTTCTCGGCGAAAAGGCGCCCCTCCCCGCTTCGCCCGACGAGGCCGAACTCGACCTCGTCCCCAACCCCCATCCGGGGGAGACTTATCTGGTGCGTTTCACCGCCCCGGAATTCACTTCGCTGTGTCCGGTGACCGGGCAGCCGGATTTTGCGCATATCGTCATCGATTATGCGCCGGGCGAGTGGCTGGTGGAGTCGAAATCGCTCAAGCTTTATCTCGGCAGTTTCCGCAATCACGGCGCCTTTCACGAGGACTGCACTCTGCGCATCGCCCTCGATCTGAAAAACGCCATGTCGCCCCGATGGTTGCGGATTGGCGGCTACTGGTATCCGCGCGGCGGGATTCCCATCGACGTTTTTTGGCAGAGCTCCGAGCCGCCGCAAGGTCTTTGGCTGCCCGACCAGGGAGTTCCTCCCTATCGCGGCCGCGGTTGAGGAGAGTTTCGAAGAAGGTCGACCGGCCGTCGCGGCGCAACCCCGCTCAGCCTATCGACCCGGCGCATGAAGGGCGTTCCCCTTCATTTGCCCTGGAGAGTCGGCGGGTGCGAACCGCCCGATCTGTGCGCGAGCCTCGCCTGCACCGACAAAGCCATTCCGAGACATGTCAACAGCCAGATCGCCAAGAGTGTCGGCTTCACAAGAGGGCCCATCGCTTCCTCCCGTCGGATGTTTCCAGCCGCGAATGGTGGCCGCGAATGGCGAATAAGGCCACAAGAATTCCAGCCTAATTCGAATGAACATCGGCCCCGCCGCCTTCAAAAAGTCCGATTGGATATTCCAGAATTCACCCGTGGCGACTCCAAGACGCCTGATTCCAAAAAGGAAACTCCATGAAAAAGATCCTTGCGCTGTTAGCTTTGGCCTCCGCTGTCGCTTTCGCTCCCGTCGCGGCGCAGGCGCATATGACCGGTCACCCCCATCACCACCATCATCATCACCACCACCACCATCACCACTGATTTTCCTGGTGACGCCGGCGCCTGATCGCCTATGATCAGGCGCCTTTACTTTTACAGAGAAGCAATATGCGCTGCCAGACCGGCTTTCTTCTTATCGCCTTGTCATGCTGGTGGATTTCCCCGGCGCGGGCCCAGAGCAACGATCCGGCGCCGCACAGGCGTGACTTCGTGGTGGACACCGCAGCCGAATGGGGCGGCCAGGGCGGCGTCTACACCTGCCAGCAATGGCGCGCCTACGTCACCCGCATGTATCGCATCGGCGACCCACGGCGCCGCGGCTATATCGACGCCGCCGGCTTCGAGCTGATCCGGAAAGCCAGTCCCGTGTTCGAGAACGCGAGCTTCGATTATTTCGACGTCGAGAACAAAGGCCGCGTCTCGCAAAAAGATTTCATCGAGTTCGAAAGCCCGTTCTTCGCCCGCTTCGACAGAAACCACACCTGCCACATCACCATGAACGACGTCCGCGCCGCCAGCGAAACCAAGGCGGCGCCGCAGCAGCCGGCCGAGCGCTCCGGAGGAGGCCGAGGCGGCGGAATGATGGGCGGCGGGATGGGCGGCGGCGGGTTCGGCGGGCGTTGATCCGGCCCCCGCCCGGCGCTGCGAGCTTTTTGGAAGCGAAGGCGCGTTAAAAATCCGTCGTCCGGACGGACGCGACGATCCGCTCCAGGAAGCCGCAGAGATCTTCGGTCACGAAGTCCACATGCGGCTCCGAGCCATGGGCGACTTCCCAGGATTCGCGCTCCAGAATCTCCCCTTCGCGAGGCGTGACCAGCACCGTCGTCATGCCATGCTGATGCGGAACTATAAGATTGCGCGCGATGTCTTCGAACAGCGCGGCGCGTTTCGGCTCCACTGCGTGTTTTTCAAAGAAGCGAGCGTAGACGCCTGGGTCCGGCTTCGCCACGAAATCCGCGGCGATGATGTCGAAAATGTCCTCGAAAAGATGATCGAGCCCCAATTGCCGCGCCGTCTTGACCGCATGGTCGCGGGAGCCGTTGGTGAGAATGAGCTTGCGTCCCGGCAGAGCCGCAATGGCGGCCGCCAGGGTGTGATCGGGCTCGAGCGAGGAGCGATCGATATCATGCACGTAATGCAGATAGGTCGCCGCATCGACGCCGTGCTCGGTCATGAGACCGCGCAAGGTGGTTCCATATTGCAGATAATAATGTTTCTGCAGCGCGCGCAGGGACAGGCTGTCCAGACCGAACAGCCTCATCATGAAAAGCGTTATCCGATCGTCTATCTTCGGCCAAAGATCGGACGACGGCGGATAAAGCGTGTTGTCGAGATCGAACACGAAAGTGTCGATCCCGGCGAACCGCGCGGCTATCCGTTCCGCCTGAGATCGGGCTCCCTCCTGCAGGCGGCGCATTCCCTGCCCTAGCGCGTTATCAGCGTGCCCGCGCCGTGATCGGTCAGCAACTCGATCAACACCGCGTGCGGCAGCTTGCCATCGAGGATCACGACGCCTTCGACGCCGCGTTCGATCGCATACATGCAGGTTTCGACCTTGGGGATCATGCCGCCGGTGATGGTCCCATCGGCGATGAGGGCGGGGATATCCGAAACTTTCAGCTCCTCGATGAGCTTCTTGTTCTGGTCCAGAACGCCGGGCACATCGGTCAGGAACAAAAGCCTCTTGGCGCCGAGCGCTCCGGCGATGGCTCCCGCGAAAGTATCGGCGTTGATATTATAGGTGTCGCCTCCCGGCCCCTGAGCGATCGGCGCCAGCACGGGAATGAGCTCGCGTCCGAGAACCTGGTCCAGCACGGTGGCGTCCACCTTCACCGGCTCCCCGACGAAACCGAGATCGACCTGATCTCCCGTGGAGCTCGCGGGCCGCTCGAGCTTGGCTGCGGTCACCATGCGGCCGTCCTTGCCGCAAAGACCGATGGCCCGACCGCCCTCCGCATTGATGAAGCCGACGATCTGCTTGTTGATGGCCCCCGCCAGGACCATCTCGACGATGTCCATCGTGGCCTTGTCGGTGACGCGGAGGCCGTCCGAGAACTGCGAGGCGATCCCCAGCTTCTTGAGCATTGCGCCGATCTGCGGCCCGCCGCCGTGCACCACGACGGGATTGACGCCCGATTGCTCCAGCAACACCATGTCCCGCGCGAAATCTCGCGCAACGGAATCGTCTCCCATGGCGTGCCCGCCATATTTCACGACCACGGTCGCCTCGTCATAGCGCAGCATATGTGGCAGCGCCTGCATCAGGATCCGGGCTTGTTGAAGCGCGCTATCGGAGGAATTATCGGTCATCGGAACGGTTCCCAGAGCATTTGCGCCACATTGGAGCGCGTCGGGTCCAATCAGACTCGCACGCGCTCGGAAGTTTATTCGCCAGGCATGTTCTTATCCAAAAACCGCCGCGCACTTTTTGGGAACATGCTCTAGCCATTTACCAGGCATGTTCTTATCCAAAAACCGCTGCGCACTTTTTGGGAACATGCTCTAGCCCGCTGCGCCGTGGCGTTTCAGGCATTGCGTTCGTGCAGCAACTGGACGATGGACGCCCGCAGCTGCGCGATTCCTTCACCGCTATGCGACGAGGTGAAGACAAGTTCCGGATAAGCGGCCGGTCGCCTGGATAAAGCGGCCCGCGTCGCCTCGACCATGGGCGCGCGTTCGGAAACCTTGAGCTCATCGTATTTGGTCAGCACGATCTGATAGGAGACCGCGCTGCGGTCGAGCAGATCGAACATTTCCTCGTCGACGTCCCTGACGCCTCTTCTGCCGTCGACGAGAATGAACACCCGCGCCAGAGTCGCTCTGCCTCGCAGGTAATCCTGCATGAGCCGGGTCCAGCTCGCGATCTTTTCCTTGCCGACCGCCGCATAGCCATAGCCCGGCATGTCGACCAGCCGCAAACGCTCGCCGCCATTGGCGCCCACGCCCATTGCGAAGAAGTTGAGCTGCTGCGTCCGCCCCGGCGTATTGGACACGCGCGCCAGGGTCTTGCGGTTGGTGAGGGCGTTCAGCAGAGAGGATTTGCCGACATTGGATCGCCCCGCGAATGCGATCTCGGGCGGGCCGGCCGGCGGGAGATCGTCCGGGCGGGCGCTGGCGAAGATGAATTCACAGGGCCCGGCGAAAAGCCGGCGCCCTTCTTCGAAATAATCGTCGTTTTCGGGAGGCTGGGTCACGAGCAATCCCGCGGCGCGGCGTAAAGAAATGAAACGGCGCAGGGGAAGCCCCCTGCGCCGCGACGGCGGGCTTTACGCCCGGCTGAAGGTCTTGCGCAGGTTATCCCACAGTTCGAACTTCACCCCGGCGCGCGTCATGATCACCCACTGCTGCAGGATCGACAGAAGGTTGTTCCAGGTCCAGTAGATCACCAGTCCCGAGGCGAACCCGCCCATGGTGAAGGTGAACATCACCGGCATCCAGCCGAAGGCGATCTTCTGAACTTCGTCGGTCGGCTCGGGGTTCATCTTCATCTGGAGCCACATGGTCACGCCCATGAGGAGCGGCCATACGCCCAGCGCCAGATAGGTTCCGAACATCGGAATATGGGTCGGATCGTAGGGGATCAGGCCGAAGAGATTGAAGATATTGGTGGGATCGGGGGCCGACAGGTCCTTGATCCAGCCATAGAAGGGGGCCTGGCGCATCTCGATGGTGACGACCAGAACCTTGTAGAGCGAGAAAAACACCGGAATCTGAAGCAGCATCGGGATGCATCCGCCGAGCGGGCTGATTTTCTCCCGCTTGTAGAGCTCCATTTGCTCCATGTTGAACTTCTGCTTGTCGTCGCCGTATTTTTCCTTCAGCTCTTTGATCTTGGGCTGTATCGCCCGCATCTTGGCGATCGACTTGTAGCTGCTGTTGGCGATCGGCAGGAAGGCGAGCTTCACCAGCACAGTCACCGCCAGCACAGCCAGGCCGAAATTGCCGAGGATCTTGTAGAGGAAGTCGATGATGCGGAACATCGGCCGGGTGATGAAATAGAACCATCCCCAGTCGATCAGGAGATCGAAGCGCTTCAGCCCCGGGTTGATCTTGTAGGCGTCGAGAGTGTCGACTTCCTTGGCGCCGGCGAAGACATGGGCGAGGGCCGAAATTTCCTTGCCCGGCTCCAGAGTCTTCGGCTCGGAAACCGTGTCGGCCTGATAGGTCTTCAGATTGGCGCCGATCGAGGAATAACGCGCTTCCAGCGGCGCGGATTGATCGGGAGCGACCACCGCGCCCCAATATTTGTCCGTGAAGCCGACCCAGCCGCCGCTACCCTTGAAGGTCTTCTGGCCGTGGGGCTCCTTTTCGATCTTGTCGTAATTGACTTCCTGAGCGCCTTCGTCGCCGATCACGCCGATGAAGCCCTCGTGCAGGGCGGCGTAACCCGCGCTCTTGGGGCGGCCGATGCGAGTCACCCGGGTGAAGGAAAAGAGCTGAACCGGCTTTTCGGTCGTATTCTCGACGCTGTCCTCGACCGTGAAGAGATATTCGTCGTCCACCGAAATCTTGCGCTTGAAGCGCAAGCCCTGGCCGTTTTCCCAGCTCAGCGTGACCGGATGGGTCGCAGTCAGCTTTTCGCCGTCCGCCGACCACAGGGTGTCGGTCGTCGGCAGCGCCGGGGCCTCGTCGACCGCCGCGGTGAGGAAGCCGGTTTCGGCGAAATAGGGCTCGGGACTTTCTTCCGGCGACAGAAGCACGATGATCGGGCTCTGCCGATCCACCGTCTCATGGTAATTTTTCAAAGAAACGTCGTCGATCCGCCCGCCCTTGAGGGCGATCGAGCCGGCGATGGACCGGGTGTCTATCGTAATTCTGGGACTCGCTGCGAGCGCCTCGGCGCGGTTCTTCAGGACCAGCGGCCGCGCGGCGCCCGCTGCGGATTTCTCCGGCGCGCCGAGCTTGGGCAGGGTGGCCTCGCGCTGCTGCTCGATCACGCGCGCGCGCTGCTTATCCATCTGCGGAAAGGCGTAGAAATAATCCCATATGCCGATGAACGCCAACGACAGGGCGGCGGCGATGAGCATGTTCTTGGTATGTTGTGTCATGGCGCGACTGGCCTGTTCTTTGGTTTTTTGGGGCGATCTGCTTCGTGCGAACGGCCGAGGCGCGCCAGCCCGTCCGCCATTTGCGCGATGAGGTCCGCAAAAGGCGCCGTGAGCGCGGCGCGCCGGGCGATGAACACGTAATCGCGACCAGGGCGCGCGCCATGAGCTTTGGAGACTCGCAACGCTTCCTTCAGGCGCCGTCGGATTCTGTTCCGCCCGACCGCGCCCGCCACTTTCTTGGTCACTGTGAAGCCGAAACGCGGCGCGCCTTCGGCGTCGTCCGCGCGAACAGCCATCAGCACCTTGAACGCGCCGTAGTTGCGCGAAATCCCGCTCGCGGAGGCGCGAAGGAATTCCTCGCGCCTGCGCAGCCTTTCAGGCGCAGCAAGACCGGGCGCCGAAGCTCCCGAAGCTTCTCTGGTCATTTTCGCGCCCGCCCGAAAGTAGGCTCAACGATCCGCTCAGGCGGAAAGACGCTTGCGTCCGCGAGCGCGCCGCGTCGCGATGACCTTGCGGCCGCCGACAGTCGCCATGCGCGAGCGAAAGCCATGCCGGCGCTTGCGCACGAGTTTGCTGGGTTGATAAGTTCTCTTCACCGTTGCTCTCCGCTAGCAGGGCCGAAGGAATGCTCCATTCGGCTCTCGCCTCTAACATTTTCGACGGAGCGCCTCAGCCCCGCCGTGCGCCGGAGCCCGCCGCGCAGGATCATGCCTGCCAGGACGCCCCTTACGCTCTTTCCCCGCCAGCCGTGTCCTGCGCCCGAAGGAGCGAACCGGCTCGAGCCATGCCGCCGCGCGAACCGCCGGCCTGAGGCGCATTTGTCATAAAAGTTGACGGACTTTTAAGACTGAGCGCCTCGACTCTTCCAATCCGCGCGACTTCGGCGTTGGAGCGGAAAGCGCGCTAAAGATACAGGCGCCGCCCCGAAAGAGGCGACGCCGCAGCCGGCATATAGGGGAAAGCTTCTCGCCAAGTCAATGTCGTGCGGCGACCGGCCGGGACGCGCCGGGGCGGAAATGCGGCTTTTTATCACACGACGGAAACAATCCCTCTTGGGAGAGTAGATCAATTTAGCCACAAGGTTTAACAAATGTGGAGCGCCGACAAAAAACCGATTCGTCCTCAGGCGAGGCCGCTTCGGCTAAAACTTCAGGTTTGCAGGGCAAGTTCGACGTCGCCCGACGTCATGCGCTACCCCGCGTCGGCTCGGCATGAGGCTGGCTCCGCCTCTTTAGATTAAGAAGTTGGGCCAGCGAACGCCGCGAGAGTGATGGTTTGTTAACCATTGTAGCTTAGCGTTAATTGAATAGGTGATGTGGGCGCTCAGCCTCTTCGAGGCGAGACAGCGCCGCCGCATGTCGGCGACGCGCCGTCGGTCGCAAGAATTCATGGAGCTCGGTGGGGAACCAACATGCGCGTTTTACTGATCGAAGATGACAGCGCGACCGCTCAGAGCATAGAGCTCATGCTCAAGTCCGAGAACTTCAACGTCTATACGACGGATCTCGGCGAGGAAGGCATCGATCTAGGCAAGCTGTACGACTACGACATCATCCTGCTCGACCTCAATCTTCCGGATATGTCGGGGTACGAGGTGCTTCGGACCCTGCGCGTCGCCAAGGTCAAAACGCCCATCCTCATTCTTTCCGGGCTCGCGGGGATCGAGGACAAGGTCAAGGGGCTGGGTTTCGGCGCAGACGACTATCTGACCAAGCCTTTCCACAAGGACGAGCTGGTCGCCCGCATTCACGCCATCGTGCGCCGCTCCAAAGGCCATGCCCAGTCGGTCATCACCACGGGAGACCTGATCGTCAACCTCGATCAGAAGACGGTGGAGGTCAATGGCGCGCGCGTGCATCTGACGGGCAAGGAATATCAGATGCTCGAGCTGCTTTCCCTGCGCAAGGGCACCACCCTCACCAAGGAAATGTTCCTCAATCACCTTTATGGCGGCATGGACGAGCCGGAACTCAAGATTATCGACGTGTTCATCTGCAAGCTGCGCAAGAAGCTCGCCAACGCCAGCGAGGGGCGCAACTATATCGAAACCGTCTGGGGCCGCGGCTATGTGCTGCGCGAGCCCAACGAGGCGGACGAACGCATCACTGCCTGATCCAAGGGATTGAAGCAAAAAAGCGCGTTCCGGCGCTCCGCCGGAGAGCGCTTTTATTTTGTCCCGCCGTCTTCGCAACAAGCGAGGCGACGCCGCGATCTTGGGAGAAACGGCGCGGCGCCGGAGTGCTTTCAGCTCGCGCCGCTTTTGATCCGGCCTGAAAAGAACATGCTCCGTCAATGTGATTCGGAGGGCGTTCGACTGCATTTGAACCGAACGCGCTCTACACCAACGCGAGTCGCGGCCGCCGCCGAGCGCGAGGGCGCCAGATCCCATCGCCGGAAGCCGCCGCGTAATTTTCGCAATCCTCACCGAGGCTTTCCGATGCGCCGAGGAAGAGAAAGCCATCGGGCGCGAGGGCGCGCCCCAAGCGCGCCAGCGTCTCCTGTTTGCGCCGGGGCTCGAAGCGGAGCAACGCGTTGCGGCAGAAAATCGCGTCGAAGGTCCCGAAGTCGCCGGGGTCCGACATGAGATTGAACCGTTCGAACGACACCCATGCGCGCAAATGCTCATTCACGCGCCAATTGTCTTCGTGGCGATGGAAATAGCGGAGCAGGCGGCTGGTCGACAAACCGCGCTGCACTTCGAACTGGCTGTAGACGCCGCTTCGGGCGGCTTCTATCGCGGCTCCGGAGATATCGGTCGCAAGAACCTCCACGGTCCATCCGCGCAGCGCTCTCGCCTCATGGTCCAGGGCCATGGCCAGGGAATAGGCTTCCTGTCCTGTGGAGACCGCGGCGCACCAGATGCGCAGACGACGGACCTCTGATCTCGCCTTCATGAGCTCTGGCAGAACGCGCCCGACGAACTCCTCGAAAACGACGTGATCGCGAAAGAATGAAGTCTCATTGTCGATCAGGGCGTCGATGACCTCGTCGACGAGAGCTTGGCTTTCTCGCGCGTCGATGGCGCTCGCGAGCTCCAACAAATCGGCGAGGTTGTGGGCGCGAAGGATCGGCGCGAGACGGCTTTCGACGAAATATTGGCGATCGGGCGCAGGAGCGGCGCCCGTCAAGGCCGCCATCTGGCTCCGGAAGCGCGCATATCCAAGGCCCGCATGCAGGCCCTGGCTTGCGACGCCGGCAGGGGGGAGACGGGAGGCGTTCGACGCAACCTCGGAAAACACTGCACTACGCATTACCGACATGCCTTACGCTGGGACGCCGACGAGACGCATACGGCGCCGTCGGCCGACTGTTCGGCTACACCAGGCCGATTTCCTGGAACTTCGCCCGCATGATGTGCTGGTCGAAGGGCTTCATGATATATTCGTCGGCTCCCGCATGCATCGCGCGCGCTATATGGCCGACTTCGTTCTCGGTCGTGCAGAAGACGACCTTCGGCTCGGAGCCCCCGGGCATTCTCCGCAAGGCGCCCAGAAACTCGAACCCGTCCATCTCGGGCATGTTCCAATCGAGCAGAATGACGTCCGGCATCGCCTTCGCGCATTCCTCGATCGCGATGCGGCCATCGGCGGCTTCCGAGGTTCTGAAATGCATCGCCTCGAGAATCCGCCGGGCGACCTTGCGAATGACCGCGCTGTCGTCGACCACAAGGACCTGTTTCATAGATGCGCTCCTCTGGCTGAATTTCCTGAAATGACGGCTCTGTTTTTCAACTCGCTCTGCCGCGAAACCTCTGCGATCAGCCTCGCCACGTCGACGATGGGCAAGAAACCTTCGCAGCGACGATAACAGTCTGACACGAGCATGGTGAAATGTGCGTCAACGTGGCCGGGACAATCGATGCGGTCCGCTTCTTCGCTGTAGACGACGTCGCCCGCGTCATCCACGAGAAACGCGTAATCCTCGCCGTTGTGAACTATGCCGACAGCGATGGGCTTTGCGTTCGTCTCGTCCGATTCGATGCGCAGGCATCGATCCAGATGCAGGACGGTAACGATCCGACCGCGCAGATTGGCGAGACCCGCGATCTCGGGAGGCGCCAAAGGCACAGGCGTGAGCTTTTCCGGGTGAAACACCGTTCTCACCTCATCTACCGGCAGGCCCACGATTTGCGCTCCCACCCTGACGGTGAAATAGGTTGATTTCCGCGACTCGCGCCGTTGCAGGCGATGATCGCCGTAACCGGGATATCTCGGATCCAAGTTCATGCTGCGATCTCCGCCTTCGCCGGCGCCCCGGCCCTATCCCCGGTCGCGCAGGCTAGGCCGATGAAATTCTCGAGAAAACCGAGAAGCGCTCCGCGATCCAGTTTTCGCGCCACCGCTCTGATCCCCTCCGCGGCTGCGGCTTCGAGAACCTCCGGCGCGGCGTGGCGCGCAAGTCCGATGACGGGTTTGCCGGCGCAACCGGGCAGCGCCAGGAAGGCGCGAGCCAGACCATGGCCGACCGCGACCTCCATATCGACGTCGGTGACGAGGGCTTCCACCTCGAGGCCTTGCTCGATCAAGGCGAGCGCTTCCCGCCCCGATGTCGCGACGCTCGCTTCATAGCCCGCGCCGGCAAGCGCCAGACCGAGCATATCGAGAACGATTTGCTCGCCGTGCGCGAGAAGCACACGGGGACGGCGTTCGATCGCCCGCGCAATTGCGGGGGGATCGGCGCGGTCGAACAAATATCCTGCATCCAGGAATTCCACGACCTCGCCCGCCAGATTTGCGACCCCGGCGATTTTCTCGTTCGGTCCCCTGGACAGAAAGTCTATGAATTCTTCACGGACGTCGACGACCTCCTCGACGAGGAGGCCTAAGGGCTCGCCTCCGGCGAGGAGCAAAAGCGGATAGGGGCGCGGGCCGACGACGATGTCGTCCGACGCGGGAATCACCGGAAGCGGGCGCCCGTCCTCCAGGGTCACGAAGAGGTCTCCGGAACGCAGGAGACGCCCGGCTTCAACCTCCTCTATCCGTAAGACCAGCGACATCGGCAGGGCTTTCAAGGCCCCCGCCCCGGCCCGAAAAAGCACTACCCCGGTTTTCCTTTTTTCTTCCTGGAGGGGTTCGGCCGCCCGGAAAGACGGACTCTCCGCCATTTTCCCGACCCCTGCGCGCTCGAGCACTACAGCGGGATCGAGCATCAGCACGGCAGAGCCGTCGCCGAGGATCGTCTGGCCGGAGAAAATGCCGATGCGGGCCAGGGCGCCGACCAGCGGCTCGATCACGACCTCCTGCACATCGGCTATGTTTTCGACCATCAAGCCGAAGCGTACGCCGCCGAGGCGAAGAACGACGACGAATCCTCTTTGCCCGAAGCGGGTTTCATCGACCGCGGCGACCTCCAGGGTTCTGGCGAGATCGACCAGCGGCAGGGCGTCGCCACGCAGCGTCAGGATCGGCGCCTGGTGCATAAACTGGATTTCGCTGTCGAACCCCTCGCCCACGCCGACGACTTCCGCCACCGCCATCTGCGGCACGGCGAAACGCAGACCGCCGCTGAAGACGATCAGCGCCGGGGCGATCGCCAGCGTGAGTGGAATCCGCAAGGTGACAGTGGCTCCGACGCCGGCGCGAGAGCTGATCGACACGGTTCCGCCGATCGACTGGATGTTCTCGCGCACCACATCCATGCCGACGCCGCGGCCCGATACCTTCGTAACCTTCGTAGCGGTCGAAAAGCCGGGAGCGAGAACGAACTGATAGAGATCCGCATCGGACATTCGCTCCAGCGCTTCGGCGCCGGCGAGCCCCCTCTTCCTGGCGGTTTCCTTTATTCGCGCTATGTCCAGCCCGCGCCCGTCATCTTTGATCTGCAGCGTAATCTGCCCCGCGTCGTACGAAGCGGCGACGCGGATGAGGCCGGCCGGCGGCTTTCCGGCTGCGATGCGGCGGGAAACGGGCTCGACGCCGTGATCGGCGGCGTTGCGGACGATATGCGTCAGCGGCGCCCTGATGATTTCGATAACCTGCCGATCAAGCTCGGTTTCGGCGCCTGCCGTTTCAAGCCGGATCTCCTTGCCGAGCTCCATCGACAGGTCGCGCACGAGCCGCGGCAGCGTGGCGAAGAGCATGCCGACCGGCTGAAGTCGCACGCGCATGACGGCGTCCTGCAGATCGCCGGTCGCGCTGGAGAGATTCTGCACCGAGCCTTTAATGCGCTCGTCGCCGGCTGCGGATGAAAGATCCAGCAGCTGGTTGCGGGTCAGGACGAGTTCCGAGACAATCCCCATCAAGCGATCGAGGACGCCTACCGGCACGCGCACCGTTTCGGCGGCGCGGGGATATCGGCCCGCCGGAGCGTCAGTCTCGTAATCCGGAGCCTCCAGCGGCGTGACGGCCTTGGCGCCGCCTTCCCCGGTGACAGCCCCTGCGCTCCTCGCTCCCTGCAGCAGCCTGGCCTGCGCCGCCTCGACTTCCTGCAAGAGGTCGCTGTCCTCTCCCTCTGGCTCCGCTTCCAGCCGGCCCGTTTCGGCCAGCAGAAGCGTCAGGCGGTCGACGACCCTCAACATCAGGGAAACATGTTCCGGACTGGCTTGGGCGCCTTCGCGAAAGCCGCCGATAAAGGCCTCCACCGAATGGGTGAGGCGGCCTATGCGCGGCAGGCTGAGGAAACCGCTGCTGCCCTTTATGGTGTGGACATGCCGGAACAGGCTGGCGACGAGAGCGGAATCAGCCGGGTCTTTCTCGAGGCGCAGGAGATCCATCGACGCGGCGTCGATATGTTCGGCCGATTCTGCGAGAAATTCGGAAAGAAGATCGTCCATGGCCGCATCCGCGCCGCAAGCGCAGCAGGAGCCCGTTCGGTTCAAACGCAGTCGAACGCGCTCCAAATCTCACTGAGGGAGCATGTTCATTTCCAAAAACCGCTTCGCACTTTTTGGGAACATGCTCTAGCGGGTCGAACTCTGGAGCACAGGGGTTAAAAGACTTCAAATGATTGCGAAATTCCCGCGGGGCCGCCGGGCGCCGCGGGAGAGCAATTAAAAAGGGGGTCGGCTTTACGCGACTGCGCTCTGAAGCTGTTCCGCTTCGAGGGTCAGCGGCTTCGCATCGATGGTCACGACGTCGCCGGCGAGGGCGAGGGAGATCTCGAGGTCGCAGGAGCGGGCGATGAGGCCGGTATAATAGGCCTGGATCGAGCGCGCATCGATAACGCCCTCTTCCGGCTCCCCGATCAGAAGCGACGCGAGACCCGGCGCTAGTCGCGCGTTGGTTCCCTTGGCCTCGATATGGAAAGCTATCTCGTCGCCGTCTCCCTTCGCCGAAACCGAAATGTCTCCGCCGCGGGGAACCGCAGCGTCGGCGACGAGGCAAAGGTTGAGCAGCAGCTTCACCTTGTTTTTCGCCATCAGGACACGCGGCACGCTCCATTCGATCCGCGTGCGTTCGTCGGCCAGAAGCTGGCGCGTGACGTGCTCGGCGTCGCCGGTGTCGATCGAGGAGCCCTTGGAGCCGGCGGCGCCGAAAGCGAGGCGGCAGAACTGGAGGCGCGAGGAAGCTTCCGCCGCGCTGGATTTGATGAGCGCCAGCGCATGGCCGCGCATTTCGGCGTCTTTTTCCTCCTCCAGGACTTCCAGGCCGTTCACGATGGCTCCGACCGGCGAAATGACGTCGTGGCAGACGCGGGAGGCGAGCAAGGCCGCGAGATCGAGGGAGTCGAGCGCGAATTTCGTCATGGGGTCATCCAGCTTAAGTCCCCTGGAGCCGAACACCACGGAGACGCGAGACATGCGACGCGGGCAGGCGCGAAGCCGGCGCGATTTCGCATAGGAGACTAACGAGGTACACGAATCACTGTAATGATTTCGTTAATCTTTAGCTCCTGACGATCCGGAAGGAAAGCTCGGCCGTTTTCCAATTAAAATGTATTGAACGACTCCTGCGGGCTTTGCCGAGACTTTGGCTCGATTTGCAGCGATATGAACGATGTCAGACGCGATCGCGCCAGGCGTAGTACCAGTCGATGAAAGCGGAAACGCCGTCCACCGCCCCCGTCGTCGGCCTGTAACCGGTCAGGCTTTCGAGCAGTGAGCTGTCCGCGAAATTCTGGGGAACGTCGCCCTTCTGCATGGGAAGATTGTTGCGGATCGCCTTCTTTCCCAGCTTGGTTTCGATTATTTCTATGAAATCGTTCAGGTTTATCGGCTCGCCCCGGCCTATGTTGACGATCCGCCACGGCGCCGCCGGCGATGTTCCGGCGCCCTCGCCGGGGCCCGTCGGCGGGCGTTCCATCAGGCGGACGATAGCCTCGACGAGATCCTCGACATAGGTGAAGTCGCGCGCCATGGCGCCGTGATTATAGACGTCGATGGGCCGTCCCGCCTCGATCGCGTCGACGAATTTGAAGAGGGCCATGTCCGGGCGGCCCCAGGGACCATAAACGGTGAAGAAGCGGAACAGGGTCGTCGGAATCGACCACAGATGCGCATAGGAATGCGCCATCGCCTCATTGGCTTTCTTGGTCGCGGCGTAAAGCGTCAGGGGATGGTCGGCGCGCTCTTCCTCGCGGAAGGGAACCTCGACGTTGGCGCCGTAGACAGAGCTCGTCGACGCCATCATGAGGTGCCGAACCGGATGGAGTCGGGCCGCCTCCAGGACATTGAAGCCGCCGACGAGATTGGAGTCGACATAGGCGCGTGGATTTTCCAGGCTGTAGCGCACGCCGGCCTGGGCCGCGAGATGAACGATCACCTCGGCCTGCGAGGCCCGGACCGCCTTGTCGAGCGCGGCCATGTCCTCCAGCATCGCGGTCGTGAAACTGAAGCCCGGCATTTTCTCGAGCAAGGCGACGCGCGCCTTCTTGAGCTCCACGTCGTAATAAGCGGTCATGCCGTCGTAGCCCGACACCTCATGACCGAGTTCGAGCAGGCGGCGGGAGAGATGGAAACCAATGAAACCGGCGGCGCCGGTGATAAAAACCCGCATGAGCCCCACACACTGATGGTTGCGCCAGTCCGGCGGCGGCACTCATCGCCTGCGCCCGGAACACTGTCAAGCAAAGAGCAAGGTTTAAGGTGGCGACGCTCTATTCGATCGCCGCGATTTCGAGCGCGGCCTCCAACCCGAGGAGACGGCCGAGAGCTCTGACCCGGCCGTAGAGCCGCTCGCTGGCGAGGGCCGCGCGATCCGGGGGCAGAGTGAGAACCAGCCGATTGCGCTGCACCCGCATCGGCGTCAGAGGCAGCACGCCGGGCATCGAGGCCGAAAGCAGATAGGCGACCCGCATCGCTGCGCCCAGCACCCGCGCCCGGATCAGCAGCCTGGTGGTCAACAACCCCCGCAGGGCCGAGAATCCATGCTCGCCGTCGAGCCCCTGGTGGCGAAACACCACGGCGAGCGCCAGAAAGGCCCTGCCCGGGTGATCCACGCCGACGAAGGCTCCGTGGGTGACGATGTTGGTGGCCTGCTGGGCGCGATAATCGGGGTGGGCGCGCCACGCCACGTCCGACAACAGGCAGGCGGTATGGCGCAACCGCTTCTCCTCGAAGCTTTCGTCTATTTCGGAGGAGGCCATGAAACCGTCGGTCCAGCCGATGAGATCCTCGCCGTAGCCCGGAGCCCGGGACATCAGAGCGTCGACCTCGCGGGCCGCGACGAGCAGGGGGTCGGCTGCGCGCTCGGCGTCGCTCAAGCGCTCATAGATAAGGCCTTCGCGCACGCCGGCCGCCGAAACGATGATCTCCCTGGGCTTGGCGCGGCGGATGATTTCGTCGAGCACGATGGCGCCATAGGCGAGAAGCGGGCGGCGCGCCGCCGAAACGGTGGCTATGTCGGCGATCGCCTCGCTGTCGATGCGTTCGACCAGGGCCGCGAACTCGGCCGCCTCGCTGGTCTGGATACGATAGTTGTGCATGACGTCCAGCGGATAGTTCCGCTGGCGCATATGGAGCCTCGCGAGGGCGCGCCAGGTTCCGCCCACCGCGTAGAAAGTGCGGCCCCTCAAGGCGGAAAGCGGCCTCGCTTCGGCTATGGCCTTGCGCGCGATGCGGCTCGCCTCGCGGGTGGAGCGCTTCGATGCGTCCATCAGCGCCAGTCCTCCGAGCGGCAAGGTCACGCCCTTTCCGCAGGAGCCGCCGCCGACGTCGATCAGTTCCAGGGAACCGCCGCCGAGGTCGCCGACGACGCCTTCGGGAGCATGAATCGCCGAAATGACGCCGAGAGCGGAAAGCTCGGCCTCGCGTTTCCCGGTGAGAAGGGATATCTCGCGGCCGATGGCGGTTTGCGCCGAGGCGAGAAAAGCGGGCCCGTTGGCGGCGTCTCTCGCCGCGGCCGTCGCGACGACGGTGATGTCGTCGACCGCCATGGTCTCGCAAAGGGCGCGAAAACGGCGCAAGGCCTTCAGCGCCTTGTCGACCCCCTCCTCGGCGAGGCGGCCGGTCGTGACCACTCCCTTCCCGAGCGCGCACATGGCTTTCTCGTTGAAGATGGGCGTAGGCGCGCGCGACAGCCGCTCATAAGCGACGAGCCGGACCGAATTGGAGCCGATATCGACTATAGCGAGCGGTCGCGGCCGCAGCGGCTCACTCATTGTCTCTGCGCTTGAGCAGAGAACGCGGGCGCCATTCCTTGAGCGACTTCCCGCGACCCGAAAGGCTCGGATTGGTCATGAAATATTTGTGCGCGTTGAAACGCTCCTCCCCCTCCGCGGGAATGACGCGGGCGGAGGAGCCGTCGGGCAGGACGCGATAGCTTTGTTCGTTGTCTATCAGATTGGCCATCATGATTTGATCGAGGACCTGCTGATGCACCGTCTGATTCGTGATGGGCAGCAGCGTTTCGACGCGCCGGTCCAGATTGCGCGGCATCAGGTCGGCGGAGGATATATACACATGCGCGCGCGGATGGGGCAACGCGTAGCCGCCGCCGAAAGCATAGATGCGGGCGTGCTCCAGGAACCGCCCGACGATCGACTTGACGCGAATGTTTTCGGAGAGGCCCGGAACCCCCGGACGCAGGCAGCAAATTCCCCGCACCACGAGCTCTATGGAGACGCCCGCCCGCGAAGCGAGATAAAGGGCGTCGATGATCTCGGGATCGACCAGCGCGTTGCACTTGCCCCATATCGTCGCCGGCTTGCCGGCTCTGGCGAAGGAGACTTCCTG
This sequence comes from Methylocystis heyeri, assembly GCF_004802635.2. Taxonomy (NCBI): domain Bacteria; kingdom Pseudomonadati; phylum Pseudomonadota; class Alphaproteobacteria; order Hyphomicrobiales; family Methylocystaceae; genus Methylocystis; species Methylocystis heyeri. Next base: position 4,467,308 of record NZ_CP046052.1, on the reverse strand, counting down.
CTCGATGTGTTCGAGCAGCTTCTTCTTCAAGGAAATCGGCGACACCGACATGCGCTCCAACCCCGCCGGCTCGGCGTAGCCGGTGATGAAGTTGAAAATGCGCGAGACGTCGCGGCCGATGACGGGATCGGCGGTGAAGAGGGAGATGTCGGTGTAGATCTTTGCGGTGACGGGATGGTAGTTTCCGGTTCCGATATGGCAATAGGTCGCGAGCCCCGCCCCCTCGCGGCGTACGACCATCGACAGCTTTCCGTGGGTCTTCAGTTCCAGAAAGCCGAACACCACCTGAGCGCCGGCGCGCTCCAGGTCGCGGGCCCAGCGGATATTGGCCTCCTCGTCGAAACGGGCCTTGAGTTCGACCAGAGCCGTCACCGATTTACCCGCTTCCGCGGCCTCGATCAGGGCGCGCACGATCGGGCTGTTGGAAGAAGTGCGATACAGCGTCTGCTTGATCGCGACGACATTGGGATCGCGCGCGGCCTGCTGCAGAAACTGCACCACCACATCGAAGGATTCGTACGGATGATGAACGGCGAGATCCTTCTGCTTGATCGCAAGGAAGCAGTCGCCGCCATTGTCGCGCACGCGCTCGGGGAAGCGCGGATTATAGGGCTTGAACTTCAAATCCGGGCGATCGAGCGCGACGAGCTCGGAAAGATCGATCAGCGCCAGCATGCCCTCGAGTTCGAAAACCTCGCTCTCGTCGACGTCGAGTTCGGCCGCGACGAGCCCGCGAAGAGTCATCGGCATGTCTGAGGCGAATTCCAATCGGATGACGGAGCCGCGGCGGCGGCGCTTCAGAGCGGTCTCGAACAGCCGAACCAGGTCTTCGGCTTCTTCCTCGACCTCGATGTCGCTGTCGCGGATGACCCGGAACAATCCCTGGCCCCGCAGGATGTAGCCCGGGAACAGGCGCTGAGCGTGCATCACGATCAGTGTTTCGAGCAGCATGAAGCGCTCGCGGCCGTGACCGCCGGCGGAGGTCGCGCCCGGAAGGCGCACGAAACGCTCGATCTTCTGAGGCAGCCTCACCAGGGCCTGCAGGGTTTTGCGATCGCCCGGCCGGACCAGCTCCAGCGCGAGGGTGAAGCCGAGATTGGGTATGAACGGAAAAGGATGCGCGGGATCGACCGCAAGAGGCGTGAGAACCGGAAAGATGCGGGTCAGGAAGTGATCCTCCAGCCACTCGCCGTCCGCCTTGGAAAGATCGCCGGGTTCGACGATGACGATGCCGACTTCCTCGATGTCCTGGCGCAGCTCGCGCCACCGGCGCGCCTGAGCGGTCGTCAGCCCGGCGACCCGCTCATTTATCTGGGCGAGCTGTTCGGCCGGCGTCAGGCCGTCCTGGGACAGGGCGGAGAGCTCCGATCGCGCCTGCCCGCGCAGTCCCGCGACGCGAACCATGAAAAATTCGTCGAGGTTGTTGGCCGAGATCGAGAGGAACCGCAGTTGCTCGAGCAGGGGATGATTGCGGTTGGAGGCTTCTTCGAGCACTCGGGAATTGAATTCGAGCCACGACAATTCCCGGTTGACGAAGCGCTTGGGCGACGCGAGCAGGTCGTCCGAGCCCGAAGGAACGTCGATGACGACGTCGCCGGCCAGCGCTTCCAGCACTTCCCTCTTCTTGTTTCTCACCTGCTGCTGGGTCACAACTCTTTCTCCGACCGCTTCGTTCTCATAATGCCATAGGACAAGGCGCGCGGCGATCACCGATTTTTCAGCTCTCCTCGCGCCGGGCGATGAGCTCCGCGGCAAGGGCGCGGGTGACCGGCCGGCCGCGGGCCAGCGCCTCCCTGTCCGCTTCCTCGACGAAAGCCCGCGCCGCCTCCAGCGAGCGCTCGAGTCGGAGCGCGACGTAATCGATCAGCCAGGGATCGACCAGCAATTGCCGGTCGCGGAACATTTTCTCCATGGCCGCCCGCATCAGTTCGTCGTCGGGCGCCTCGATCTCGGCAACAGGGGCGCGGCGCAGCCGCGAGAGCAGATCGGGCAGCCGCCAATGCTCCGCGCGTGGCCGCGAGGATGCGGTCATCAGCAGAAACACGCTGTTTTCGCGAGCGAAATTGATCAGATGAAAAAGCGCCGGCTCGCTGCCGCAGCGGTCGACGTCGTCGATCCCGAGAGCGGCGAATTTCTCCCCGGCGAGGAATTCGGCCGGCGGGACTTCCCGCGAGAATATGCGGGCCGCGGCTTTGCGCGCCCAGATGGCGAGCAGATGGCTCTTGCCACTGCCCGGCGGCCCGACCAGAAGCAGCGCGTTATCCGGCCAATTGGGCCATTGGTCGATCATCTCCAGCGCGGCGCGGTTCGACGGCGCCGGCAGGAAGTCCTCGCGCCGGAAGCTCGGTTCGACAGGCAGCTCCAGCGCAAGCTGAGGCGTGGGGTTTCTATCCGGTTTTCCGTCCCCCATGGCGGATCAGCGGCTCTCCACCGATCCTTGCGCCGGGCGCAGGTAGAAGTCGCTCTCCCGATAACGCCGCGCGAGAAAACGCAGGATGACGCCGGCGGCGGCGGCGACCGGCACGGCGACGATCATGCCGACGAAGCCGAACAGGGCTCCAAAGGCGAAAAGGGCGAACATCAGCCAGACCGGATGGAGTCCGACCGAGGCGCCCACGAGGCGCGGCGAGAGGACGTTGCCGTCGAGGAAGAGCCCGATGCTCACCACGCCCACCGCCTCGACCGGCAAACGCCAGTCCGGCCAGTCCTGAACCAGCGCCATGCTGATGGAGAGCACGAAGGCCGTGATCGAGCCGACATAGGGAATGAGGCTGAGCACGCCGGCGATGACGCCGACGAGGAACCCGAAGTTCAAGCCGATCAACGTCAGCCCGACGGCGTACCAGCAGCCGAGAAAAAGGCACACGGCGGATTGGCCCCGCAGAAAGCCGGACATCGCCTTGTCGATATCCCCCGCCAACTGCCTCGCATCCTCGCGGTAGCGCGGAGGCACCATCTGATCGAGGATCGCAATGGTCTCGTCCCAGTCGAGCAGCATGTAGAAAGCGACCACCGGCGTGACGACGATGACCGACACGATATTGATCAGGGCCACGCTGCGCGAGACCAGCGACCGCGCGAAATCGGCCGCCAGGGCGCTGCCGTCGCCGATGACGTCGCTGAAGTATTTCTGCAGGTCGATGGTGGGCGCCGAAGCCGCGAGCTCGTATTTCTGCAAAAAGGCGTTGTAATGCGAGGTCAGCTTTTCGCTCCACTCCGTCAACAGGCCCTGCAGCGTGGCGACATAGCCCGGCAGGCTGGCGATCAGTCCCTGAAGCTGGCGCGAAAGCACGGGCGTGATGAGCAGCGCCGCCGAGACCACGATGAAAATAAACACCGCGAGGAGGATCATGGTGGCGCCGAGCCGGGACATCCCCCAGGCCTGCAGGCGATCGGCCACCGGATTGAGCAGATAGCCGAGCACGGTCCCCGCGACGAAAGGCGTGAGAATGGAGCTGAGAGCATAGGAGGCCGCCGCCAGGACGGCGAAGGCGGCGCCCCACCAGAGCAATTGACGCTCCAGCCCGATGCGGGCGCCCGCGTCGTAACTGCGCCGGTAGTCTCGGTTCGACATTCTCATCGTCCTCCTGGAGCGCATCGACGCGAGAATCGCGGCGTTCGAGACAAAATGCGGCTCCGGTCGATCGAACGCATTTATACTTGGCCCCCCGCCCGAGGAACCAGGCCCAGAGATAGACGCAGGCCAAACCCATGGTCAATGGCGATGCGTCGGCTCCCGTCGGCGAAGATCAGGCGAGATCCGTCGCCGCCGACGACCTCCCTTTGGTCGCGAGGGCGGCGAGGCCGAGGGCGAGAGCGACGCAGGCGAGCGCCAGCGTCGAAATCGCGTTGACCTCGGGCGTAACCCCCAGCCTGACCTGCGAATAGATCCGCATCGGCAGGGTGGTCGCCCCGGGCCCGGTGGCGAAGCTCGCTATCACGAGGTCGTCCAGCGAAAGCGTGAACGCGAGCAGAAAGGCGCTGACGAGCGCAGGAGCCGCCGACGGCAGCACCACCAGAACGAAGGCCTGCAGCGCCGTGGCGCCGAGGTCCTGGGCCGCCTCCTCCAGCGCCGGATCGCACGACCTCAGGGCCGCGACCAGCACGACCGTCGTGAAACACATGGTGAAGGTGGCGTGGGCGATCACCAGCGTGACGAAGCCCCGCTCCATGCCGAAAGAGACAAAGGCGCTGAGCAGGGCGAGCCCGAGCACGACCTCCGGCATCACCAAGGGGGCGTGCAGCGCGCCGAAGAAGAGGCTCCGGGTCCTGAACTCTCCAAATCGCGTCAGCGCCACCGCAGCGCAGAGGCCCAGCGCGGTGGCGATGATCGCCGAAAGCACGGCGGCCTCCAGGCTGATCCTGGCCGCGCCCAGCATCGCCGCGTCGTCGAGCAGGGCGAGATACCATCTGGTGGAGAATCCGCCCCAGACCGTGACCAGTTTCGAGGCGTTGAAGCTCATCCCCGCCAGGATCAGGATCGGACCGTAGAGGAAGGTGAATCCAGCCGCCATTGCAGTGCGGCGGGCGAGATCGGTCCCGGTCATGAGCGTTCCCCATCCGCGCGCAGCCGCGCCCGCTCCGCAATCAGGAGCGGCCCGATCAGCAGGGCCAGCAGGATGATCGCCGCCGCGCTGGCGGAGGGCCAATCGCGGTTGGCGAAGAAATCGCTCCACAAAGTCTTGCCGATCATCAGCGTTTCGGAGCCGCCGAGAAGGTCGGGGATCACGAATTCGCCCACGGCGGGGATGAACACCAGCAGGCAACCGGCGAAGACGCCCGAACGCGACAGCGGCAGGGTCACCCGCCAGAACACTTGCGCGGGGGAAGCCCCGAGGTCGGCGGCCGCCTCCCTGAGCGCCGGATCCTGTCGCGCCAGCGCCGAATAGAGCGGCAGAAGCATGAAGGGGAGATAGCTGTAGACGATCCCGATGACCACCGCGACATTGGTCGCATAAATGGAAAGCGGAGCGTCGATGACATGCAGGGCCATCAGCGCGTGGTTGATCAGCCCCTCGTCCTTCAGCAGCGCGATCCAGGCGTAGACGCGGATCAGAAAACTGGTCCAGAACGGCGCGACCGCAAGGCCGATCAGCAAAGGCCTGACCCGCGCCGGCGCCCGCGCCATCGCGAGAGCGAAGGGATAGGCCACCAGCAACATCAGGAGGGTCGAGACGCCCGCGATGGCGAGCGAGTTCAGGTAGGAGTCGAGATAAAGCCGATCCTCCCCGAAGGACTGATAGGCCTCGAAGGTCAGCGATCCGAGTTTCTTCACGAGGCCGGAAAAACCGTCGCCGAAGCTGAAGACGGGCTCGTAGGGCGGGCGCGCCTGGGCGGGCCGCGAAAGGGAAATCTTGGCGATCAGCGCCATCGGCGCGAGAAAAAAAAGGCCGATCCACAGATAGGGAGCGCCGAGGACGAGGCGCTGGCCGACGTTAAGCTTCCGGCGCATCATTCGCTCCCCGGAAACAGCGCGCCCGCGTCCGGCGCGATCGCGAGCCGGACCGCTTCGCCCAGCGAAAAGACCATCCCTTTGGAGCTCGATACGTTCAGGGCTTCGCCCCCGCCGACGCCGACGCGCAACCGGGTCGTCTCGCCCCTGAAGGCCACGTCCTCGATCACGCCGCGGACGCCCTCCCCCTCGCGCTGCACGACGATCTGCTCGGGGCGCAGCGACAGCGCCGCAGGGGCGCCGCCCGGCAACGCGCAGCCTCTGCGCTCCAGGCGGCCGAAAGGCGCCTCGAAATATACGGCGTCGCCGTCGCGCGAAATCCGGCCCTCGATCATATTGGTGGCGCCGACGAAGCTCGCGACAAAGCGGCTCGCGGGCTTCTGATAGATTTCGACCGGCGAGCCGATCTGCTCCACTGCGCCTGCGCGCATCACGGCGATGCGGTCCGCCAGCGCGAGGGCCTCGTCCTGATCATGGGTGACGATGACGAAGCTGGTTTTCAGCCGGCGCTGTATGTCCTTGAGCTGAAACTGGGTTTCCTCGCGCAGCTTGCGGTCCAGGGCCCCCAGCGGCTCGTCCAGCAGCAGCAGCGACGGCCCCGGCGCCAGGGCCCGGGCGAGGGCCACCCGCTGCTTCTGACCTCCCGAGAGCTGGTCGATTTTTCTGCCGCCGAAGCCCTGCAGCTGGACGATCTCGAGCAGATGGTCGACGCGCGCGGAGATTTCCTCGCGGCCGGCGCCCCCCCGCCGCCGCAGCCCGAAGGCGACATTCTCGAAGACGTTCAGATGCGGAAAAAGCGCATAGGACTGGAACATCATGTTGATCGGCCGCCGATGGGGCGGAATGCCGAAGAGGTCCCTCCCCGAGAGCAGCGCCTGGCCGGAGTCCGGCGTCTCGAACCCGGCGATGAGCCGCATCAGGGTGGTCTTGCCGCAGCCCGACGGCCCCAGCAGCGCGAAAAACTCTCCGGCGCCGACGCTGAGGGAAACATCCTCGAGCGCCGCGACCGGGCCGAAGCGTTTCGAAATATGTTCAACCGAAAGAAGGGGCTGCGTCGTCATGCCGCGTGTTTTAGACGCCCTTGCGGCCGGGGTCGAGGCGCCCGCGGCGAAAACCGGCGCGGCGGCGCTCCGCTTGTTAAGCTTTCCGCCTTAATGTCTGCGGGCGCGGCGCGGCGGCGGGACGGATCAGGGAAAGCCGGAGAATTGAAATGGCCAAGGTGACCGGATTGTCCGGCAACGAGATCTACTGCCTCGCCCGGAAGCAGCTTTCGCCGGGCGAGATCGTCGTCGGCAACAGCGTCAACTCCATGGGGTTCCTCGGTTCGCTGGGGGCAGGCTTCAACAATCTCCTCGGCGGCGAGGTCTCCCAGGTCACGGAGGCCATTCACGAGGGCCGCGCCGCCTCCTTCGCCCGCATGGTGGAAGAGGCCATGCGCAACGGGGCCTCCGGCGTCGCCGGCGTGACCGGGGAACTGCGGGGCTTCAGCGGTTCGACCGAGTTTCTTTTCGTCGGCTCCTGCGTCCATCGCGCGGCAGGCGGAAGCGACCGCTTCTTCACCAGCGCAGGGGACGCTCAGGAACTCTATTGCCATATGGACGCCGGCTACGAGCCGATCAACCATGTCTTCGGCAATGTCGCCTATTCCATGGGCCTCGGCGGCAGCCTGTTCGGCTCGCTGAAAACCCTGTTGCGCGGCGAAATCCGGGAATACAGCGATATCTTCAACCATACCCGCCATGCCGCGCTCGGCCGTATGGTCGCCGCCGCGCGCCAGGACGGCGCCAATGCGGTCGTCGGCGTGAGGACGACCATCTGCCCCTGGGCCGGCGCACATGAGATGATGATGGCGGGCACGGCGGCGATCAACCCGGCCTTGCCTCCGGTGACCTACACGAGCCCCGTGACGAGCGATCTCACCGGCGAAGAGCTTTGGGCGATGACCAGCCTCGGCTATGCGCCGGTGAAGCTGCTCATCTCCACCTCGGTCTATTCCCTCGGCGTCACGGGCGGCTTCCTGGCCGCCTTCAAATCCTTCAAGAGAGGCGAAATCAACGAATTGACCAGCCTCATCCACGACGCCCGCGAGATCGCCATCGATCGCATCAAGAGCGAGGCCGACGATCTCGGCGCCGAAGAGGTGATCGGGGTGAAGACCTATATTTCCGAAATCGGGTCGGGCCTCGTCGAATTCCTGGCGATCGGAACCGCGATGACGAAGCTCGCCGGAATGGCGGTCAAGACCCCTGCCCTGCCGGCTCAGGCGATCATTCGCGACAAGGACACCTGGGTCGACGGCGACTTCGGCTTCTCGCTGGATCGGCAGGGGCAGTAGTGATCTGAACCGGAAAGACTCTAGCCGCCGCCTGAAAACAGCTTAGCCATAATTCACTGCTCCGCTGAGCCCGGCATAGTCGAGGGGCTTCGAGCGGAATGACGTACCGCATGGATGACGATCCGGCTGGCTGTGGCCTCGTAAAGCACGAGATAAGGGTAAGGCGTGATTATAAGGCGACGGATGGCGGGGTCGTCCGTGCGCGTTCCCATGAACGGATGAACGGGCAATAACTCGATAATGGATTACAAGCGCCCCTTTACGCGCTTGGCGCCCTGCGGCGAATGCGCGGCAATATGTTCAATAATTGCGTCTAGGTCCGCCAGCGCGGGAAGAGTGTAGACAACTCTCACAAGCCGTGCTTCGCCCAAATGGCGCCAACCTGCTCATCCGTAGCGAATTCGCCGCGCTCGGCGGCAGCCCTCGAGACGGCAATCGCAGCGCGCTCGTCTTCGCTCAAAGGGATTATCGGCTCATCGCGCCCGGCGAGCTGCAAGACAATACGCGCGATTTCGTCCTGAGCTTCAGGAGGAAGGCCGCGAGCGGCTTCAACGGCGCGTTCCAGCAGCTTGGTCATGAGTAAACCTTAGGCCTCTCACACGGGGGACGAAAGCGAAAAGACCGGCTGTGATTATGCACATATAATCCGCACGCAGAAATATCCGCAATTATTACTCCCCTACGCCTTCTCGAAAAGCGCCCGCCAGTGCCGGGCCCCTTGCGGGGTCGGCAAATCTTCGAGCGCTGCAAGCGTCAATCCGTCCACCGCCAGCGCTTCGATCTGCCTTCGTGTCAACAGTCAGGGCGGCCCGGTTCTCTTGGTCCATACGCGCGCCCCGGATCGCAAACGCCCCTTATTGCTGGGGTCCGAGAGGCCGAACTTCCCGGCTCACAGAGAGACCTCCAGCACCATGTTCGTCGGCGTGACGCTCGCGCGGCGGACTTTTGTGAAGCCTGCATCATTGAGCACATCCGTCAGCTTTTTCTGACCCGCCTGCGCGCCGAGCCCACGGCCGACTTCCTGCGCCAGCGACGCCGGCGTGCAGACGATCGTCGAGAAACCGTAGAAAATCTGGCCCAGGGGATTCAGATTTTCCTTCATGTGATCGCCGGCGAGCGGTTCCACCAGCATGAAAGTTCCGTCCGGCTTCAGCGTTTCGCGAATGTGGCGCGCCGCGCCGACAGGATCGCCCATGTCGTGCAAGGCGTCGAAGATACAGGCGAAATCATAGCCGTCGCCGGGGAAATCCTTGGCTTCGGCGACATGAAACTCGATGTTCGAAAGGCCGGCCTCCGCAGCCTTGCGGCGCGCGGTCTGAATCGACGGTTCATGAAAATCGAAACCGATGACGCGCGAGTTGGGAAACGCCTGCGCGAGCAGGATGGTCGAGGATCCATGGCCGCAGGCGATATCCGCGACCTTTGCCCCCTCCTTCAGTTTAGCCTCGACGCCGTTCAGGCTCGGTATCCATTTTTCAAGCAGATTGGCCATGTAACCCGGACGGAAGAACCGGTCCGTCCCGCAGAAACAGCCCGCGGCGTGCTCGCCCCACGGTCGGCCCCGGCCCGATCTGAAGGTCTCGACAGCCTTTTCATGGGTTTCGAATTGAGAGACCACGGCCTGAAAGAAGCCCTGCATGCAGGCGGGCTGGCCTTCACGCGTGAAAATATGCGCCTGTTCCGGCGTAAGGGAAAAACACTCGGTCTCGGCGTCGTAAGCGACATACCCGGCAGCGGCGTTCGAGCCGAGCCATTCATGGAGATATTTTGGATTGAGCCCAGTCTTGTGCGCAAGTTGCGCGACCGTCGCCGGACCGATCTCGTCGAGCGCCCGATAAACGCCGGCCTGATCTCCGATATAGGCCATCAGAACGCCCATCGCCCCGGCGACGTCCACCACCACTTTGCCGGCCAGCGCCTCTAATTTCTTTTCGTCGAGTTCCGCCACTGTTTTTCTCCTACCGGCGCCCGCCTGAACATGCTCTGGCGCGGCGTCTGAGCTGGCATTAGGATATCAACATCAGGCTTCGCCGAAAGCGAACAGTTTACGGAGAAAATGGCCCCGCAATGCCCCTCGATCGGACAGACTTCGCCTTAATCGCTCTTTTGCAGAATAACTTCCGAATGCAAAACAAGGAGCTGGCGGCGGCGGTCGGCCTGGCGCCTTCGAGCTGTCATGAACGGGTGAAGCGCCTCTGGGACGAAGGCGTGTTGCTATCAGCCCACGCTCAGGTTGATCCCAAGAGGCTCGGCATCGGGCTCGAAGCTCTGCTTTTCATCGAACTGGGGAAGCATGAGCGCCAGACAGTCGACAGCTTTTTGGAGGAGGCCGTAAGCATCCCCGAGGTTCGCTCCGCATTTCTGATATCGGGACGGCATGACGTCGTCGTGCATGTGCTGGCGCGAGACACCGCGCATCTGAAGAACCTGGCGCTGGATCATTTCACCAGCCGGTCCTGCGTTACGCGAGTCGAAACATCGATTATTTTCGAAGCGCGGCTGCGACACGAGCTGCCGCATATCGGGTAGCGCTCGGCGTTCTCAGTTTTTGCAAATACTCTAAGTTTTTGTTTTAACGCGCTTCCTACGCCGAACCGGCGTCCACTTCGGCTGGAAACGCTCTAAGTTTTTGTTTTCACGCGTTTCCTACGCCGAACCGGCGTCCACTTCGGCTGGAAACGCTCTCGCCTGTGCTGCGGCGATAGCCGCAGCGACGGCGCTGCGTGCTTGGGGGCTGTTCCTCCAGCACGTCGCGCCGACGAGCGATGCCGCCTGCTCGCAGATCGCTTGCGCGTCCTGCGTCGCTAGCTTTTCAAGCGTATGGATTCCAAGTTGTTCAAATCGCTCGACGACCTTCGGGCCAACTCCTTTGACCCCGAGCAGCGCATCCCTTTCGGCGACGCCGAATTTATGCCTCATGGACGACTTTCGCGCTGCGGATCACGATTCCTACGCCTTCTCGAAAACCGCTCGCCAATGTCGCGCCCCTTGGGGGGTCGGCAAATCGTCGAGCGTCGTGAGCGTCAATCCGTCCACCGCAACGGCTTCGATCTGTTTTCGCGTCAGCGGCCAGGGCGGCCCCACGATCTCCTGTCCCTCGTCCCTCGCCCGGGCGATGACCAGAAGCCGCCCGCCCGGCGCGACGAGACCCGCCAGCGCCCGCGCCGCCCGCGGCAGCAGAGCTTCGGGAAGGGCCTGAAGCGTATAGCACTCGTGCACCAGATCGAAGGCGCCGCTCCACTCGGGCGGCAGGTCGAAAAGATCGGCGGCGCAAAACGCGATCCCGCTCTCCGGAAAGCGGCTTCGCGCCCATTCCACCGCACCGGCCACGAGGTCGAAGCCTGTGACCCGAGCGCCCGCCTGCGCCAGCGCCGCGGCGTTGTCGCCGAGCCCGCAGCCGACGTCCAGGGCGCGCCGGCCTTGCAGCGATCCTTGCTGTTCGAGCCACTGAGCCAGAAGCGGATGAGGCGCGAGATTCGCCCAGGGCACCTTGGCGGGATCGCCTTCGCTGAGGGCGTAGACCGCCTCGAACCAGTCGCGCCGCTTAGGATCGGCCTCGACGCCTCCCGGCGTCATATGGGGGTCGAGGGCGTTGAGCCGCTCCCGCGCCTTCGCCCGGCGCGTTGCGAAATCGGCGTCGCTCACGTCTTTTTCTCCCGCTTTTTCTCCTGCCATCGGCCCGCCTCGTCTTCCTGATTGTAAACGACCTCGCAGCCCGCATCGCGAAGCTTGCGCCATTCCTCGCGAGCGGCCTGAAGCTCGCCCGCGTCATTGCCGTCGAACATCAGCACGGCGCGCGTCCTGGGAGTTGTCCCCGGCTCCAGGATCGCCGGCGCCGCCAGGGCGCCGAGGACGAAGAACCGCACATCCGCCTCGTTGGGATTGTCGTTGTCGACGGTCAGATAGATCGGCTGCGTCTCCGGCGCGCCGTCGGCCTTGGTCCCGTGGGGGAGGAATTTTTCCGGGTCGTAGGACCACAGAAAATCATCGAGCTTCTTGAGGCGCTTTTCGTCGCCGGCCTGAACCGCGACCCGCCACTCCCGCTCGAGCGATTTTTCCAGCAGCACGGGCAGCGCCTGCTCCAAAGTGCGGCGGGTGAGATGGTAGAAGTAGACCTCGATCATGGCGCCTAGCAATGGCCAATTGCACAGCGGCGCGCAAGCGCCTACTGCGTCTCGAATGCCGCTTCGCCCGCCCGCGCGCAAGATGCGCGCGAGACGTCGAAGGCGCGCGGATCGCCGTTACTTTTTGCGGGCCATGTTCTTCTTGAGAGCGCCGTCGATCGTGTAATCCGGCGGCACTTCCACGATGTCGTTCCTGCGGACATAATCGGCGTAAGCGCTCTGCAGCGCCTCGAAAACCTTGGGATTATCGGCGGAAACATCCTTGGACTCGGTGGGGTCGAGCTTGATGTTGTAAAGCCGCCATTTGAAGTCCCCGAAAGGCGGGGCGTTGCGCACGAGCTTGTAGTCGCCCTGGAAGACAGCAGAGCCGCCCGCCACCTCCTGAGCGACGATTCCGTCGTCATGGAGTTTTGTCGACTTTCCGGCGGCCAAGGGCGCCATGGTCACGCCTGCGAGATTCGCCTGTTCGCCGCGCGCCGACCGAACGCCGGCGTAGTCGAGAATGGTCGGGACCACATCGACGACGGACGCGAGCTTGTCTGTGGTCTGGTCGATCCCGATGCGTTTGGGATAACGGATAATCAGAGGCGCGCGAATGCCGCCTTCGGAGGCGGAGCCCTTGTAATTGGGGAACGGCGTATTGGCCGCCCCGGCCCAACCCGGCCCATATTCGGAATAAGACCCCTTCTGGCCGATATGATCGTAAGAAAGGTCGAAGTTCTTTTCATAATAGGCCGGGAAGAACTTCTGCAGCTCGGCGCTCTCGCCGCCATTGTCGCTGAGGAACAACACCACGGTATTGTCGAGCAACCCTTTTTCTTTAAGGTGCGCAACGACTCTGCCGATGCTCATGTCCATATATTCGACCATGCCGGCATAGACCGCCATCCGCTTGGAGGAGACCTTCTTCTGCTCCGGCGACAGAGCGGCCCAATCGGGCCCGCCCGCAGCGCTGACGCTCAGGCCGCCCGGCATGATCCCCAGTTCCGTCTGCCGCTGGTAGCGCATGTCGCGGATCGCGGACCACCCCGAATCATATTCGTGATCGTAACGATGAATGAAGTTCTCGGGCGCCTGATGCGGCTGATGCACGGCCTGGAACGAAAGATAACCGAAGAAGGGCTTCTTATCGTCCGAGTTCTTGTCGATATAAGAGAGCAGTTTGTCTGTGTAGAACTTGGTCGAGTAGAAGTCGTCGGGCAGCTCGATTTCGTTGACGCCCTCATAGAAATGCACAGTGGCGTAACCCGGCGTGTAGGATTTCTTCTCGAAATTATCGGCGCCGCCCTCGGCCAGCACGACCGATTCTTCAAACCCCTGCGACGCCGGAAGCGTTTCCCTTGTTTTTCCCAAATGCCACTTGCCGGCCATGTAGGTGTGATAGCCGGCCTTGCGCAAAGTCGTAGCGACCGTGGGCGCCCGGCCGTTCAGCGCGCCCTCATAGCCGGGCTTGCCGATCTGATTGTCGGAGAGGAGCTCCGACATATTGCCGAGGCCGACACGGTGATTATCGGCGCCGGTCATCAGCATGCTGCGCGTCGGCGCGCAATAGGCCGATGTGTGGAAATTGGTGAAGCGAATGCCCTGCGCCGCGAGACGGTCTATGCTCGGGGTGTAGATCTCTCCGCCATAGGCGCCGACATCGGAATAGCCCATGTCGTCGGCGAGGATCAGCAATATGTTCGGCCTTTGTGGCCGCGGCGCCGCATCCGCCGAAGCGCCGAGAAAAACCAGGGCCGATGACAGAGCGAGTCCGGCATTCCGCATGAGCGCCCGGTTACGCATTCGGCTATCTCCTCGCTATAATTTCGACGGGCGCCTTGAAAATCCTTCGCCCCCTTCGAAGCCATGTTTGGCTGCAACCGGGCTTTTTTACAAGGCCACAGCGCCGCCGGGACGGATATTAGGCGAGCACCCGGCGAAGGTTCCTCCCATTCGCCGAAGGACATATACTCCTCGCCCGAGACAAGCGATTCACGGCTTGTTCTCCGGCGCGCCTCGCGCGCAACCTCCTGGAGCAAAAATATTGGCCGCCGCGCCCCGCAGCCTCGTGACCCCGCAAAAACGCGACGACGACACCGACGCCTCGATCCGGCCGCTGACGCTCGCCGATTTCACCGGCCAGGAGGCGGCGCGCGCCAATCTCAAGGTGTTCATCGAGGCGGCCAAGACCCGCGGCGACGCGCTCGACCATGTGCTGTTCGTCGGGCCGCCCGGCCTCGGCAAGACCACGCTGGCCCAGATCATGGCGCGGGAGCTCGGCGTCAATTTCCGCTCCACCTCCGGGCCGGTGATCGCCAAGGCGGGCGACCTCGCCGCACAGCTCACCAATCTCGAGCCCCGCGACGTATTGTTCATCGACGAAATCCACCGTCTCAATCCGGCGGTGGAGGAAATCCTTTACCCCGCCATGGAGGATTTCCAGCTCGACCTCATCATCGGAGAAGGGCCGGCGGCGCGCTCGGTGAAGATCGACCTCGCGAAATTCACCCTCGTCGGCGCCACCACCAGGGCCGGCCTCCTCACTACGCCTCTACGCGATCGTTTCGGCATTCCGGTGCGGCTCAATTTCTACACCGTGGAGGAGCTGGAGCTGATCGTGCGGCGGGGCGCGCGGGTGCTCGGCCTCGGCATGACCGATGGGGGCGCGCGCGAAATCGCACGCCGCTCGCGCGGAACGCCCCGCATCGCCGGCCGCCTGCTGCGCCGGGTGCGCGACTTCGCCATTGTCGAAGGCGCGGAACAGGTCACAAGGGAGCTCGCCGACCGCACGCTGACCCTGCTGGAAGTGGACAGTATCGGGCTCGACGTCATGGACCGGCGCTATCTCGACATGGTGGCGCTCAATTTCGGCGGCGGCCCGGTCGGGATCGAAACCATCGCCGCCGCCCTTTCCGAGCCGCGCGACGCCATCGAGGACATCATCGAGCCCTATCTGCTGCAACAGGGTTTTTTGCAGCGGACGCCGCGCGGGCGACTGCTGACGCCCCACGCTTTCCGCCATCTGGGATTAGCCGAGCCGCAACGCGGGCCCGCGCAGTTCGGGCTGTTTGGGGATGGGGAGGAGTGACGCTGAAGATGCGCCGCTCGGAAAATCCGCGCGCTCATGCTATATTCGCCCCATGACCGACATCGCCAAACGCGCCGCCGAGGCTCTCGAACTGCTACCGCCTGAAATGCAGGAGGCGGCCGTCGCCTATCTCTATGAGCAGGGCGAGAAATTCCGCCTCCTCAAGGCGCTGGTGCAGGAGGGGATCGACGATGCGGAAGCGGGACGCGTCGTCGAATGGGATTTCGACGCCTTTTTGCGCGAGGCGCGGGAACTGAACGCGAAACGACGGCCAGCTGAATGAAGGTCGTCATTTCATTTCGTGCCTATTCCGATATGCAGAATATTTATCTCTTTGACGCTGAACGGAATCAGGCTTTTGCAGAGAAGCGGGCGGGCCACATCCATCGCCAGTTCGAGAATATTGCTCGATTTCCCGCGCTTGGCAGGCTTTGGCCCGATCCTGACAGCAAAATTCGAAGACTTGTAGCCAGCCAACATCTCATCTTTTATCGAACGGATGAGGAAGCAATCCTGATCCTCCGCGTTCCCGGCGGAAGCATGGACGTGGAAAACGAGCTTTTAAGATGACTGCGCCACACCTCTTCAAAATCCGCGTCTATTACGAAGACACCGATTTCTCGGGCTTTGTCTATCACGCCTCGCATGTCCGCTTCATCGAGCGCGCACGAACCGAAATGCTGCGCGAGCTCGGCCTCCAGCAGCGCGCGCTGCTCGAAGGCGAGGCAGGCCCAGGATTTTTCTTTGTGGTTCGCGCCATGGAGCTGGATTTCCGCCGTCCTGCGCTGATGGACGATCTTCTGACCGTGGAGTCGCGGCTCGTCGCCATCGGGGGCGCCTCTATCACATTCGTGCAGCGGATCCTGCGCGAGGACGAGCCCCTGGTCATAGCCAAGGTCACGATCGCGGCAGTCGAGAATGGCCGCGCGTGCCGCCTGCCGCCGGACGTCAGGGCGAGATTCGAAACTTTCCTGTGCCCGTGACGCGCAATGACGCGCAGCCGGAGGCCAAAACCCTGCGTCCCCATTTCCCGATCTTTGCGCCGCGGCGAGGCTTGCTCTTGACCAAACATTAACCCTTACGGTTTCTTAATTCCGACGCAGCGCGAAATTTGTGCGGCGCAACCGCCGCAGCCGCAGAAACGGCGAAATTCACGCGCAATAAGTCGCTTCGAAGCAACGCCTTGCCGCACACGGGCGTCCGTTTTTAAGGAATCGCAATGAATCCGGCCGAAATAGCGGCGAGCCCGCTCGCCAGCCCCGCTGCTGAAATCACTGTTTGGGGCATGTTCTGGGGCGCCCATATCGTGGTCAAGACGGTCATGATCGGGCTGCTTCTCGCCTCGGTCTGGTGCTGGGCCATCATCATCGACAAAGTATTGCTGCTGAGGCGCACCCGCCGCGCCATGGACCGTTTCGACGAGGCCTTCTGGTCCGGCAATTCGCTCGATGACCTCTATTCCAAGGCCTCGGAAAGGCCGACCACGGGTCTCTCGTCGCTTTTCGTCGCGGCGATGCGGGAGTGGAAGCGCTCGATTCAAAATCCTCACGCCTCTTTCATGGGGCTGCAGACCCGCATCGACAAAGTGCTCGACGTATCGATCGGCCGCGAGGTCGAAAAACTGGAAGCCAATCTCCTGGTCCTGGCCACCGTGGCCTCGGCCAGCCCCTTCGTCGGCCTGTTCGGCACGGTCTGGGGCATCATGACCGCCTTCCGCTCCATCGCCGCGTCGAAGAATACTTCGCTGGCCGTGGTGGCGCCCGGCATCGCCGAGGCTCTATTCGCCACCGCCATCGGCCTCTTCGCCGCCATTCCGGCGTTGATCGCCTACAACAAGCTGCAGTCCGACGTCGCCAAATCCCAGGGCCGCATGGAAACTTTCGCGGACGAATTCTCCGCCATCCTCTCCCGCCAGATCGACCAGAGCGCCGGGCGCGGCGATCGCGCGGCCTGAGCCTTTCAAGGAGCACGACCGATGGGCGTTTCCATTAAGGCAGGCGGCGCGAGCGGCGGCAGGCGCAGGAGGGGCCGTTCCCGCCACGCCCCGATGGCCGACATCAACATGACGCCGTTCATCGACGTGATGCTGGTGCTCTTGATCATCTTCATGGTCGCAGCGCCCCTGCTCGCCACCGGCGTCGCCGTGGATCTGCCGCAGACCAAGGCCGGCCAGCTCAACATCGACCAGAAGCCGGTGGCCGTCGCGATCGACGAAAAAGGACAGATATTCCTGATGGATCAGCCGATCGAGCTCGCACAGCTGACCGACAGGCTCAAAGAGGCCGCCAAGCAGGGCTTCGACGAACGCATCTATGTGCGCGGCTCCAAGGCCGTGAATTATGGCCGCATCGCTGAAGTGATGTCGCTGATTACGACGGCCGGATACAAGAAGGTCGCGTTGGTCACCGAGCAAGAGAAGAAATAGGAAGGCGAAAGTGGGCTTTTCACGTCAGCAGCCCGGCTTCCCTGTTTCGGCGGCGGCCCATGTCGGGCTTCTGGCCGCGACGCTGATCGCCTTCTCGCACAATCCCAAATTCGACGACGTTCCGGAAACCGTTCCGGTGGAAGTGGTCTCGGATCAGGCGCTGAACCAGATCACGAAAGGCGAAAAAACCGCTCACGCGGTCAAGCCCGCCCAGCGCGCGGAAAAAGTCGCCCCGCAGGTCGAAACCCATCCCCATCCGCCGCAGGCGGAAGCCAAACGGGACATTCCGACGCCCCCGCCGCCGCTGAAGCGCTTGTCGGAAGAGCCCAGCGAAGACGACACGCCGCAAAAGCAGGACAGGGAAACGCCGCCGACCCCGCCGAAGCGCGTCGCTGCCTTGACGCCCCCTGCGCCCGAACCTCCCGCCCGCCCGGCGCCGCCCGCGCCGAAAGCCGCTCCCGCGCCTCCCCAGAAGCCGCAGGCCAAAGCCGCGCCCGAGCCTGAAAAAGACGAACCCGACGACGCCGAGGTCACGAGGCCGAAGCCGCCGGTGAAGCCGAAGCTCGATAAGGCGAAGGACGAGACCCCGCCGCAGCCCAAGACTCCGCCAAAGCCCCCGGAAAACCCGAAGGCCAAGGAAACGCCGCGGCTGAAGACCGACGAAGTGGCCAAGCTGCTGCAGCAAAAGAAGCTCGAAGCCCGCACAGAAAAAAGCGACGCCGGCGAGGAGAAGGAAGCCGCGACCGAAAAGCCCGTCAAGAGCGAGAAGCCGGGCGGCGCCGCGAGGCCCAAATCCGGCGACGAGCAGGCGCCCAAATCGAAGTTCAACGCCGCGAACATCGCCAATCTCTTGAGCCGGGAGGCGCCGCAGCAGCGCGCCTCGACCGGGGCCGAGAAGACGCAAGTGGCCTCGCTCGGCGCTCCCGCCGCCTCGGCCGCGAAGATGTCGCCTTCGCTGCAGGGGAAGATCGACGCCTATACGGTCGAGCACTACCGCCGGTGCTGGGCCACCGCGCTCTCGATGAACGCGCTCAATTATGTGCCGCGCGTGGAGTTCCGTCTCACCCGCACCGGCGCGCTGGAAGGATCGCCGCGGCTGCTCAACCCCTCCTCCGACCCTGTGGAGAAGGCGCGCGGAGAACAGGCCCTCGCCGCCGTCCGCCGCTGCAGCCCGATGTCGATACCCGCCGAGTTCTCGCCCTACTACGACTATTGGCGCGTCACGGAACTGGACATGAAGGAAGATATGTAACGGACAGCCGATCCGTCGATCCACCAGCTTTCTCCCGCCGCGCCGGAACGCAATAGATCCCGGTCCCCAGGAACAGACCATGAGCATCAAAATTTCACGCAGAGCCGCCACGTCGCTGATTGCGGGAGCGGCGCTGACGCCATTCGTTCCGGCGCGCGCCGCGCGTGTGCTCAATCTGCATGCCGGCGGCGGTTTCGAGCCCATCAACGTCGCCGTGACCAATTTCGTCGGCGACGAAGCGGCGCGCACCGTCACCAGCGTCATCAACAACAACTTCAAACGCTCGGTGTTCTTGAAGCCGGTCGACGCCGCGAGCGTCGGCGGCGGCGTCGCCAATCCGGACCAGACTCCCAATCTCGACGTCTACCGCTCGATCAACGCCCAATTCGTTTTGACCGGCAGATCGCAACGCGGCGGCGACGGACGGCTCAGCACGGAGTTTCGCCTCTTCGACGTCACGACCGGCGAGCAGGCCGCCGGCAGCCAGTTCGTCACCGAAGCCGCCAACGCCCGCCGGGTCGCGCATCTGGTTTCCGATGCGGTATTCACCCGCATCACCGGCGAGAAAGGCTTTTTCGACACCCGCGTCGTCTTCGTGGACGAGAGCGGTTCGAAGGACCATCGCCGCAAGCGATTGGCCATCATGGATCAGGACGGCGCCAATGTGCGCTACCTCACCCGGGGGGAAGACCTCGTGGTCACGCCGCGCTTCTCGCCTTCGTCGCAGGATGTGACCTATATGGCGATGAGCGCCGACGGCGATCCCAAGGTGTTCCTGATGAATGTGGAAAACGGCCAGCGCGAGGCGGTGGGAAATTTCCCCGGCATGAGCTTCTCGCCGCGTTTCTCGCCGGACGGGCTGAAGGTCATCATGTCGCTGTCCGAAGGCGCCGAAACCAATCTCTACACGATGGAGCTGCGCTCGCGCACGACGACGCGCCTCACCGATACAGCGGCGATCGACACATCGCCCTGCTACTCGCCGGACGGCGGGCAGATCGTCTTCGAGTCCGACCGCGGCGGATCGCAGCAGATCTATGTCATGAGCGCGCGCGGCGGCGGCTCGGCAAAGCGCATCTCTTTCGGCGCGGGTCGCTATTCGACGCCGGTCTGGTCCCCCAAGGGCGACTATATCGCCTTCACCAAGCAGAACGGAGGCAATTTCGCCATCGGCGTCATGAAGACCGACGGTTCGGGAGAGCGCATCCTGACCGAGGGCTTCCACAATGAAGGCCCGACCTGGGCGCCCAATGGCCTGTTCCTGATGTTCTTCCGCGATTCAGGGGGCGCCGGCGGACCAAAGATCTATATGGTCGACGTCTTCGGGAGATCCGAGTTCCAGGTGCCGACGCCCAATTACGCCTCCGATCCCGCCTGGGGGCCGCTGCAGGATTAAAAAGGGAGAGTATCGGCGAAGCCTCCGCTTCGCCGCGTCGCCGGCTTCATGCTAAAGCTGATCCATGAGCAAGCCGGTACGCATCGACCCGAGCTGGAGCCAGCGCCTTGGCGCAGAGTTTGAGCAGCCCTATTTTGCTGCGCTGCGAAGCTTCGTGCGCGACGAATACGCGTCGCACAGGATTTTCCCTCCCGCCGCGAGCATCTTCCGCGCCTTCGACGAATGCCCCTTCGACAAGGTCAAGGTCGTCATCCTGGGCCAGGACCCCTATCACGGCGCCGGGCAGGCCAATGGGCTATGCTTTGCGGTTAATCCCGATATCCCCGCCCCGCCCTCGCTTCAAAACATCTTCAAGGAGATCGAAAGCGATCTCGGGCACCCGGCGTCACGCGATCCTGATCTTTCCCGCTGGGCGCGGCAGGGCGTGCTGCTGCTCAATGCGACCTTGACCGTGCGCGAAGGCCTGGCCGGCTCGCATCAGGGCAAGGGCTGGGAGCAGTTCACCGACGCGGCCGTCCGAGTCCTGAACGCCGAACGCGAGGGCCTCGTCTTCATGCTTTGGGGCAATTACGCGCGGCGAAAGGGCGCGAGCATCGACCGTTCCAGGCATCTGGTCCTCGAATCCGCCCATCCTTCGCCGCTTTCGGCGCAGCGCTTTTTCGGTTGCCGGCATTTTTCCAAAGCCAACGCCTGGCTCGCCGCCCATGGCGAAACGCCGATCGAGTGGTGAAAGCGCGTCAGCGGGTTTCCGGAGCTGCGGGTGCGGGCAAGCCATCTTTATGGTGGTCGTAATCCGACCAGCACCGACGCAGTCGCGCCGAGCGCGGAGCGCTTCCTTCACTAGCCAGCCAGTCGGGAATTTGCGCGCTGTCCACGAGGTAATTGGTGGGAATCGCATTGCCCCCGCCCAGCGCGGAAACGGCCTCCATGATAGAGCAATCGCTGAAGTCGTAGCGCGGCTGGCTGAAATTGCGCACAACCTCGTCCAACGCCGAGCCCGAGCCCAGCACGACGAGAATCCAGCCGCAGATTCTGGCGGTTCTGGAAAGCTCAGATTTAAACAGCGTCGAAGCGAAAACGAAAGCGATCAAGGTCAGCGACGTTATCGAGCCGCGCATCACGAGGTCGTTCACCGGGCCAAAGCCGAAGAACGGAAGGCAGAGCAGAATCAGGGCGTTCACCGCGAAGATGCTGCGATCCTGCTTTGAAAGCAGTTTGCGGTTGAGATAAAGGAACAACAGGCATGGAAGCTGCACCGCAATGAAGAAGAGGTAGAGAGCGACAAAATTGGGCTGCTCCGCCATGATGCCGTGAGCGATGGTGGAAGAGGCGATGGTCATATAGACCGCCACGGGCAGGAAACAGGCGGCGACGACGACCCCCCACCAGGTCCGCGACGAAAGAAGATGGGCCCGCCAATCCGTCGCCGCGAGATAAAGCAGCCATACGACCGCCGGAAGGATCGCGAGCGGCGACCAGAACATCGCGCCGGCGACGGAAACTCCGATAACGGCGGTGTCGACTTCCCCCTTGGTCTGCAACAGGACGAGAGCCGCCAACCACCATGCCGGCAGCGCGTGATTGGGAACCCAAAAAAACTGCACCACGCTGCTGGAATACTGGAAATAGGGATGCCAGGCGTCGAGCCCCTCGATGAAGACGCGATGCAGGCTATAGCGCGGGACAAAGGTAACGACGACGCCGACTCCGATGACGGTCAGGCCCCCGAACAAGACCATGACGGCGAGGCGCTTCCATCCGTCGCCGAGGTTTTTGAGGAAGTAGAATATTCCGCCAAGAATAAGCGAGTTCTGCGTCAGCAAGGCGATATGGGCGGCCAGCAGCCCGAAGCCGCGGCCGATGAGACTCGGAATCACATACATTCCGAGCGGAGCGCGCAAAGTATAATCGACGCCGTCAACCGAGTATCTGACCGGAAAAGCGTTCTGCACCATATCGGCCAGAACGGCGTCGCGAATGCGCCAATCGTAGGTTGCGTAAAAAAGATTGGTTTCGCCCCCAACGACGAGGATGACCAGGGCCAGCGCCGTGCAGATAGCCAGCTCGCGCAATTTCGCGGGCGCGGCGAGAAACCCCTGGTCCGCCTGCAGCCGCGTCGCGCCGATCAGGTACAGGCCGCCTGCGAAGCCGACAGCCAGCGAGAGTGCGGGCGCGAGCTTCAAATAAGCGGCAAAAAAAAGAGCCGGCGCGAAAAGAAGAACCGAAACGAAGACGACGATCGAACGATTGCTCAACGCCAAAGGCTTCACGCGTGAAGATGTATACGCCATCGAGACTGTCATTTTGCGACCTTCAAAATACGGGCGAAAATCAAGAGAACGTCGGGCGAGAGGGCTGGGCTTCGAATCCATTTTCCGGTTGGAACGCTTCAGCGCGACGCCCGCCTTGTCCGGAGAATCCAAAGCTTTGTCACACCGCGATTTTGCTCTCGCGCCGGCAGTAGTTTTGGATGACCTCGATCATGTAGTCGATTTCCTGATCGCCGAGCCCTGGATAAACGCCGATCCAGAACGTCCGGTCGACCACCGCATCCGCGTTCTCCAGACTTCCGACTATGCGAAAGTTCCGGCCCTTCATGTAAGGCTGTCGCGCCAGATTGCCGCCGAAGAGCAGCCGCGTTCCGATTTTTCTGGATTGCAGCTCGAGCAACAGGCCATGACGGTCGATCGGGGCGCCCTCGCGCAAGGTCAGCGTGAAACCGAACCATGAGGGTTCGGAGCCTGCGGTCGCCTCGGGCAGGATGAAAATATCCTGCAATCCCGCAAGGCCGCTGCGAAGGCGTTCGAAATTCCTGCGCCTTGCGGCGATGAACTCCTCCAGCCGCTCGAGCTGCGCGACGCCCACCGCAGCCTGCATGTCGGTCATCTTCAGATTATAGCCGAGATGCGAATAGGTGTATTTGTGGTCATATCCTTTGGGCAGGTCGCCGAGGGTCCAGCCGAATCTCTTGTTGCAGCTGTTGTCCTCTCCCGGCCCGCAATAGCAGTCGCGGCCCCAGTCGCGCAGCGACTCCATGATTTTATTGAGATTGTTGTCGTTGGTGAAGACGGCCCCGCCTTCTCCCGTCGTTATGTGATGCGCTGGATAGAAACTCAGCGTTCCTATGTCTCCGAAGGTTCCGACATGCTTCCCTTTGAAGGTCGCGCCGAGCGCGTCGCAGCAATCCTCGATCAGAAACAAGCCATGCCGGTCGCAGATCGCGCGGATCTCTTCGACAGCGAAGGGATTGCCGAGGGTATGTGCGATCATTATCGCCCGGGTGCGCGGCGTTATCGCCTCTTCGATGGCGGCGACGCTGATATTGTAGGTGGGGATCTCCACATCGACGAGGACGGGCGTCATATTGGCCTGAAGGATCGGGTTCACCGTCGTCGGAAATCCCGTTGCGCAGGTGATCACCTCGTCGCCCGGCCGCAATTGCCGCTCCTTGAGCCTCGGGGAAGTGAGGGCCATGAACGCCACCAGATTGGCGGAGGAGCCTGAATTGACGGTCAGCGCATGCTTGACCCCTATGCGCGCTGCGAGCTTCTCCTCGAACTCGGCGTTGAAGCGCCCCGTGGTCAGCCAGAAATCGAGCGCCGAGTCGACCAGCATCTGCATGTCGCGGGCGCCGTATATCCTGCCGGACACCGGAACGCTGGGCCTTTCGCGATCGAACGGCTTACGCCCGTGCGCCACCGCATGGTATCGGCCGACGAGCTCGAGAATCTCGGCCCGCAACGCCGCGGCGTCCTTCAAACTATCACCCGGCATATAAAACCCTGGCCTCTGCTATTCCTGCCGTCGACTTTGGATTACGACGCGCGCTCGCCCGAAAAGTCTAATGAAGTCGCGCCTAAGATGAGGTAAACGTAAGGCTCGCCGGCCTTTGCGCGCTTTCCGCATCGCATGCCGACGGTAAACGAGGGAATCGTGTATTTGGCGAGACGCCTGTCCTGGACCCATCTGCTGGCGGCGCAGCTGCTTCTCGGCTTTCACCATCCCGCACTGGCCGGGCATGGCGCGGCCAATGTGCAGGTTTACAACGCAATCGGCGTCCAGAGCGCCGGCGGCGCGTTGAGCGTGTCGGGCGGGCTCGGGGCGACCTATTACGCGGACGCCGGGCTCGAAAATGGGACCTATCTCACGGTGACGCTGCCGCAGGGCTTCACCTTTGGCTCGATTCCCGCCTTGAAGGCGATCGTGACCGGGGTTCTCGAGGTCGGAAAAGGCGGGATGGTGGTTTCCGGAGGAACCGGATCGGGCTTCGTCACCTACCGCTTGATCGGATCGATCCCTGCGGGCGCCCCGCTCGTCTTGACCGGGGGGAGCACCGGCACGGTATTCACCGTTGAAAACGCTTTTGCGCTCACCCAGCAGTCGAGCGAGCCTCTCGCCATCGCATTCCAGGCGAGCGGCAACGCAATGCCGGCGCGAAACGACCCGGTCCCTGTCACCGTTCCGGCGTTCCGCAGCTCGCTCGGCGTCGAACTGACGCTGCAGACCCAGAACAATTCGATCGACGTGACCTGGCCCTCCCTCGGCGCCAAATTCACGGCGTCGGGCGGCACGATCCCCGCCGCCGCCTATCTCGGGAGCGTCTCCTTTCACGTCGCCGGCAATGTGCTCAACGCAGATGCATCGGCTTTCACGGTCGGCCCCGACGACGCGTCGACCCTGACGGTGCGCGGCGCCTTTCGACATCTCTCCGGCGCTTATCTCGATCCGGGCAACAGCGCCTGCTCGACCGTCCCGCCGGCTGGCGCGATCATCGGCGCCGTCAGCGCCACATCCCTGATCTTCGCCGGCGTCCTGCCGCAGCGGGTCTATGGGGTGTGCCTGATCGCGGACGGGGTGCGCCTCCTCGACGAAAACCCGGCCGGAAGCATACGCTTCAGCCTGCCGAAGACCCTGCGCTTCGGTCCCGCATACGCAGCCGATCCTTCGGATATCCGCTATGACGGCGGCGTAGTGACGCCGCGGCTGACCTTCATCACCGGCTCCGACGCCGGCTATAGCTCGCTGGTTTCGATCACGAACCAGAGCGCTACGACGGCGACCCTTTATGCCGTGGCCGAGCCATTCACCGGCGGCCCCCCGCTGCCGGGCCTTCTGGGGACCTTGGCGGCCGGCGCCGGCATGGTGTTCACCGAGGCGCAGATCGGCACCGCGACCGGGCTCTCCCTCGCCAATTCGGGCCAGCGCGCCGTCGTCCGCATCATCGGCGTCGGCGCCGACGACGTAACCGCCAGCAGCCTGCTGGTGAACCCCGGCGGCGTGGTCGACAACGTGCGTTGAACCGACGCGGGCGGAAAGCGAGCCCGGCCTCGCGCGGCCCGCCGGCCGTCTAATCGAAATTAATTCTTTCCCTTTCGATCACCAGCGGAAACTGGCGGGAGTAGTTCAGCAGCAGGCCGATATATTCCCCGAGGACCCCGAGCGCGAAAAGCTGGATCGATCCCAGAAAAAAGATCGAGATGAGAACCGGCGCCACCCCCACGGGCACGCTGTACCAAAAGAGCAGCTTGATGAAGAGATAGACCACGCCGGCGACGAAGCTCAGCAGGGAAACGGAAAATCCGAGAAAGATCATCAAGCGCAATGGCGCGCGGGAATAGGTGGAAAGGCCGAGAAGCGCGAAATCCGCCAGCGAGAAGAAATTATAGCTGGAGCGGCCATGCCGACGCGGCGGCTGGTCATATTCGACGACAGCCCTTTCGAAGCCGACTTCCATCACGAGGCCGCGAAAATAGGGCTCCGGCTCATTGAGTTCGCGCATGGCGTCCACGACGCGGCGATCGTAGAGACCATATCCCATGAAATTGGGGATCTGCTCGATGCGGGAGAATTTGCGCATCAGGAAATAGAAAAGCGAGCGGGTAAAGCGCAAAAAGGCCTTTTCAGGCGTCCCCCGCCGCACCGCGATAACCGCTTTGGCGCCCTTGCGCCAGAGTTCGACCATTTCGGGAATCAAGGCCGGAGGCGTTTGAAGATCCGCCAGAACCGGAACCACGGCGTCGCCGCGTCCTTGCAAGAATCCGTAATGGGACGACCGCGCCGCGCCGAAATTTCGCGCGTTGACGATTATTTTGACCCGCTTGTCGCGCGCCGCTATGCCGCGAAGGATTTCGACCGTTCGATCGAGCGAGCAATTGTCGATGAAGATATGTTCGTAATCCAGATCCGGGAGCTTGGACGCCATGACCTCGCGAACCGCGTCATAGCATTCCGCAATCCCCCCCTCTTCGTTGTAGCAAGGCGTCACGATGCTGAGGGTGGTCATGGTTTTTCCCGATCGGCTTGGGCTCATGGAGTCACATTCTTACAAAGCAAGGAAAAAAAAATATCTTAACGTTAAGAAGGCGCGGGTCTGGAGCTTTCGACGACGACGGACGCAGACGAGCCGCTTACAGGATCGACCATGAAAATCGCCAAGCGCTGCATCGCATGCGACGGAACACGCCTGAGCCCTTCCCCCGCGGTTCTCATGCCCTTCATCGCCAATCGGATCTTCAACTGGGTCCCGGCGCATATCGGTCCCGAATGGGGTCTTCGCGACCTCGAAAGCGGCATGGCTTATTCGATCTGCAATTCCCTCATCTGCGACGATTGCGGCATGCTGTTCCTCGACATGCGTTTCGACGACGAGGAAATGGCCGCGCTTTATCGGGACTATCGCGGTGAAGACTATACCGCCCAGCGCGACCGCTTCGAGCCGGGATATGCCGCGCGCAACGCGCTTTTGCTCGAAGGATCGGGATACCTCGCTCTGATCGAGGCGTTCCTGCGGCCTCATCTCCCGCAAATGCCCCGAGTGCTGGATTGGGGCGGAGACACCGGAGTCAACACGCCGTTTCGCTCAAGCGCGGCGCGGCACGATGTCTACGACATTTCAAACCGCCCTCTGGTCGCCGGCGCCCGCGCGGTGGATCTTGCGACAGCCAAGAGCGGCGAATATGATTTGCTCGTCTATTCGAACGTGCTGGAACATGTTTCTTATCCGCGCGAGGCGCTTCGCGAAATCGCGGGTGCGATGCGACCCGAGACGGTGCTCTATCTCGAGGTCCCGCATGAGAATGTCGTCAGGGAGCACGAAGACCTCGCGGCGCGGCTCCAGCACAAGCGCCATTGGCACGAACATATCAACTTTTTCTCGTCAAAGGCGCTGGATGCTCTTTTTAGCGACGTCGGTCTGCGCACCCTGCAGCGCAAATCGCATCTGATTACGGCTGGCGGCAAGGACAGCCATGTATTCTCGATCGCAGCAAAGCGAGAGTCATAACAACGGCTGACGGCCGTCTTGTGCGTGCCGCATGGTTCGCCTGATGGCTTCGTCCAGCGGCGTCCACACATCGAGCCCGAGGCCGCGGGCCTTTTCGATCGAGGGAATATAGCGCGACCGCGGTCCGCTAGCGCCCTGCCCCTTTATGACGACCCCATTTTTGCGGGGAGACAATCGCGCCACGACATGCGCGAGCTCAGCGATCGAAACCGCTCTGTCCGACCCTACATTATAGGCCGCCCCGGCTTCGCCTTCGAGGAGCAGGACGAACAGCCATGCGGCGAGATCGCCCGCATAGAGATAGGAGCGCGTCGGCGAACCGTCTCCCGAAACCGTGATATTCCGCCCCGCCGCAGCGTCCCTGATGAAATTCCCGATTGCAAAATGCCCATCGAGCGGCAACCCCGGTCCGACAAAGGCAAAGGCGCGCGCGACGATCGGCGCCGGCCCGCCTGCGGCGTAGGAGCAGACGCATAATTGCTCGGCCATGCGCTTGGCTTCGCCATAGGCGGAACGAGGGTCGAGAGGGTCGCAAGCGCCACTGTAGCTTTCGGGCAGCCGAGCCGTATCTGCGGGCTGCGGCCCGTATATCGCGCCCGAGCTCACATAAAGAAGACGTTCCGCCCGCGATGCAGCCGCAAATTCGAGCACGCGCCTCGTGCCCGTCACGATCGTGTCGATCAAGGTCGCCTTATCGGCGTCCGCCTGCGCGCTGGTGTCGGTGGCGGCGTGGATAATGTGGGAGAAGCGCCCTGCGGGATATTCGAAGGAGCGGATGTCGCCCTGAACCAGCTCTATGAAAGCCTGCCCCGCGAGATCGGGCCGCTTGCGCCTGAAGCCGTCCGGATCACGCGTGAGCATCGTAACTCGTATGTCGAATTCGGCGCGGGCGCGGGCGATCACGGCCAGAAGCCAGCTCCCGAAGAACCCGGTGCCGCCGGTGAGGAACAGACGCCCGCCATGCAATTTTGCGAGCGCCCGCCTGCAATGGGCCGCGGATTCATCGAGATCTGAGGTCTCGATCCCGCCGATCGTCTCGCTCATGCCGTTTCGCGAATTTTCTCGCGGCGGATCACGAGATGTTCCGGAACCGATTCCGAAGCCGGATCGAGCGGCACGATCATATTGGCGCGGAACTCGTCGCGTGGCAGCAGCGGCGACATGTCCTCGAGAGGCATGGAACGCATCGAGCCGTCGGCCTGCGGCAACGCCGCCGATTTGGGGAACAAAGCCTCGTCGTTCATGACCCGCACGTCGACGAGGAGAGGTCCGTCATGCGTGAGAGCGCGCTGAATGCCGTCGCGCAGATCGGCGGCGTCCTCGATGCGGAAGGCGCTCCAGCCGAACACCTTGGCGAGCTCGACGAAATCAGGGATTTCGAGTTTCGAGGTCGGTCCGCTGCCGACATAGCGGCCTTCGAAATAGTTTCTCTGCGTGTTGCGGATGGAGGCGTAGCCGTTGTTGTTGACGACGAACAGGCGCAAGGGCAGGCGCAGGCTGGCGATGGTCTGCATCTCCTGCAGGTTCATCATCAGCGAGCCGTCGCTCTCGATGCCGACGAAGGGCCGGCGGTCGGAAGCCATATAGGCGCCGATCATGGCCGGCAGTCCGTAACCCATCGCTCCGAGGCCTGAGGTGAGAAAGACGCGCTGTCCCTCCTTGTTCTGGAAGCCGGTGTAGAAGAACTCGACCGCAAGCCCGGAGCTGCCGGTTACGAGCAGGGAGTTCGGCGGCAGTTCATCCGAGAGCGTTTGGGTGAGATGAAAATGGCCGATCGGACCTTTCTGCGGGAAAGGCTCGCCGTCATTAATCGGATAGCGCCGTTTCCAATCCGCGCAACGGGCCAGCCACGCCCTTCTGTCGCGCGGCGGCAGCGCCTGAGCGAGAGGAAGCGCCGCCCGGATGAATTCCCTGGCGTCGGCTTCGACCAGCATCGAAAATCCGTCGACGCACTCGAATTTCTTGAGCTCGGCCGGATCGACGTCGATCATGATCTTTTGCGCATGGCGCCCGAATTTTGCGGGGTTATGCGCGGTGACGACATTATCCAGACGCGCCCCGATCGCGATGACGAGATCCGCGTTCTGCACGGCGAAATTGGGCGCGCGCAGAGCGACGACTCCGGGTTTGCCGACGCTCAGGGGATGGTCGGCGGGAATGAGATCTGTCGCATTCCAGGTCGTCGCCACGGGAACGCCGAGCGCTTCGTAAAGCTGCTTGAACTCCTGCGCCGCCTCCGCCAGCCTCACGCCGTGGCCCGCGACGATGATAGGCCGCTCCGCGCCGGCGATCATCTCGACGGCCCGGGCGCAATCGGCGGCGAGTTGCGTCGCGCGGCTCGCCGGTCTCGCAGGCGCCTCGAAACCTCGCAGCGCCTGCGGATCGATCATGCTGTTCTGCACGTCGAGCGGAATGTCGACCCAGCACGGTCCGCGCCGGCCGGTGGTCGCCTCGTGAACCGCGCGCTCCAGATGCAGCCTGATGTCGGCGGGATCGAGCACCGTCGCGGCATATTTGGTGATGGGCTCGACGATGGAGACGATGTCGACTTCCTGCGGGCCCATCTGGCGCACGCCGCTCGTTCCCATGAGGTCGGCGCGCTTGACCTGACCGGAGATGATCAGGAGCGGAACCGACTCGATCCACGCTCCCGCGCATCCGGTGACGGCGTTGGTGCCGCCCGGACCCGTCGTCACCAGAGCGACGCCGAGCCTTCCGTTGATGCGGGAATAGGCTTCCGCGGCGATCGAGG
This sequence comes from Methylocystis heyeri, assembly GCF_004802635.2. Classification (NCBI taxonomy): domain Bacteria; kingdom Pseudomonadati; phylum Pseudomonadota; class Alphaproteobacteria; order Hyphomicrobiales; family Methylocystaceae; genus Methylocystis; species Methylocystis heyeri. The sequence continues at coordinate 4,437,220 of NZ_CP046052.1, read as the reverse complement.
ACGCCTGCTCGTGATGATTGGCGACATAGGTCAGATCAGGCCGGGAGCCGAAGGCGTCGACGAGATACATTGAGCCGCCGCCGGGAACCAGGAACACGCATTTCACGCCCTGGCCCGCAACGAAGCTCGCGACGTAATCGGCAAGACGAACGAGATTTGACGACATCGAGGGCGTATTCCTTTTGTAGGAGGCTTCAAGCCAGCCAGTAACGCAACAGCGTCTTGCGATCGGGATTCTTGTTGATGGCTTCGTCGGTGTAGAACGAGTCGTTGGCGAAATGCGTCGAGGAGATCTCCTCGAACACGGCGCCCGTCCGGGTCTCGAAGGCGTGACGCACACCGGGCGCGATCGTCACGACGGAGCCGGGGCCGCAGATGCGCTCCTTGCCGTCGAGATGCAAAATCAATTCGCCATGCAGCACATGGAAGGTTTCTTCCTTGAGCTTGTGGAATTGTTCGGGATGCCTTTGCCCCGGCAGCACGACGATCAGCTTCTTGCAGTAGCCCCGGTTGACCACGGTCACCATCGTGATGCCGTATTCCTCGAAGCGCTCCAATCCGAAATGATGCGATATTTCGAGTTCCGCTTCGCCGGGTACGACGCCCTTGCTCTCCGCGAGGAGCTTCTTCACGCTCGAGACGATCGAGAACACCTTCGCACGCACATGCTCGCGGTTCGTCGCCGCTTCGTTCACCGGCGCTCCGGCGGGAATGTCCTCGGCCGCCGTGAATAAAGTGTATTTCGACCAGTCGTTGGCTGTGATCTGGCCCGGCTGGGTCGGAATGGCGAAGAAAACGTCCTCGGTGCGGATGCGCTCTCCCCTGCCGATCGGCCGCCTGGCGAAGGCGCCCCGCCGCAAATCGCGCAACGCGGCGAGTTCCGCAGCGGAAGGCTCGATGCGCCGCCCCGCGACGCCGCATATCTCATAGGCTCTTCTGGCGGCGTCCAGCCAGGCTCGCGCCTGAGCCGGACTGGCCGAATAGGCGTTGAGCGGATAGGCGTCGGTGGGCACGCCGATATGCTTTTCGAAGAGGACCGCGCCCTTGGCGATCGCCATCGCGACAGGCACGGTCTCGCCGGGGTCCTCATGGGTCGAATAGCCTATCCGAAGATTGGGATAGCGCTCCTTCAGCACGTCGATCTGGTTGAGCTGAAGCGCCTCATGGGGCGTCGGATATCGGGCGACGCAGGCCATCAGCGCAAAGTCCTTGTCGCGATGGCGCATGAAAGCGACCACATTATCCATGTCGGCGCATTCGATGCCCGCCGTGGATCCGATGATGGGCAGATCGACCGAAGCGATTTTTTCCAGCAACGGCCAATCGGTGAAAGAGCAGCTCGCGATCTTGAGGATATCGAAGCCGTCCTCCACGATCCTGTCGACGGAGGCTTCGTCGAAAGGCGTGCACATGGCGAGGAAGCCCTCGGATTTGATCGCCGCGGTCAATCTCCGCGTTGCGTCCCGATCCAGCCGGGTCTCCGAAAACCGCTTGATATATTTGATATCCGTCCGGTTTTGGAAATCGGGATGGATGAAGCTGTCGAGCTCGCGAAACTGCAGCTTGAAGGCGAAGGAAAAATCATAACCGCGCGCAAGCGCCCCGAATTCCGATATGACGCGAAGCCCGTGCTCGACGTCGCCCATATGATTATTGGCGAGCTCGAATATGAACAGCGGCTCGGGAAGAGTCTTTCGAGGCTCGAGCGAAGATTTGTCCAGCATGTCGATGTTCCGCGTTCCGGCTTTGTCCGTCTCGAAATCTCCGGCGCATCAGGCCCGATGCGCTGTTGATATTTCGTTCGCGCGAGGCGAGCAGCGGAGCATTGGGCCGGGATCATCGGCTCACATGGTTAATTTTCCTTTGCGAATTGATCCGGCAGCCAGGATCGGGCGCCCATCGGAAAGGGCTTCGCAGGTTTTGATGCAATTTTGCACAATGGCACAGGCGTTGCTTGGCTATTTTTGTGGCAATGACGCCACCTGCGTAATTTTCGCCCGTTTTTCGGCGCGGGAAAATCGACGCATGCGATATCGCCCACCGCGGCGTTCGGCCGGGCGATCGAGGCTAGCTCCTACGCCACAACGCCGGGCAATCAGACGCTTCGGCTGCCTAGTTTTGTAAGGATCCGGACAAACGACATGACAGACATCAAAGATACGGCCTTCGCGACTCTGGACCAACAAGGTCGCCTGCTCAACGCGGTGCTGAAAAGTCCGACCGAACGCCCGGGTCGTTATGGCTTCCGTGGCGAACTCGCGTTGAAATTCGCGCAGCAGTTCGCGGATGAGAAAAGACCGCCGGAAATGACGGCCGATCAGGTTATCGCGATGGCCAATGCCGGCGAGCCGGCGATCGCCTTTATCGCCTGCTATCTTCACTCTTTCGAGTATCTGAAGACGCTGAGGGAAGTTCTCGACGGCCTGCTGAGCCCGACCGGAAAATACTTTCTCTTCTGCAACAACATCGACCTTCTCAGCAAATACACGGTCGAACTCGACGGGATCACGTTCCAAATTTTGCCGATCGACGAGTCTACGGTCTACAACGAGCTGCTCGAACTCCTTTATCTCGAAAAAAGCGAGCTGAAGAAGGCTTCGACCGCCGGCAAAACGGACAAGGTCGCCGATGCGGCGCTGAAGTTCGACGGCAAATTCGACCCGATCACCTATGAGCAAGGCCTCGAGCGCATGGGCCCGGTCCGCAACCGCAACGAAAACCGTCCGGTCTAAGACGTTTCCAGCCGAAGCGGATGCGGGTTCGGCGTGGGAAACGCGTTAAATCAAGAGCTCAGAGTCTCTTCATGTTTCCAAGAAACATGGACAGACTCTGAGAAAATGCCGAGCGAATCCGCAGGATGCGCTCGCCCTCCCGCTCAACGAGACCCGTCTTCTTTTCCGTCTTTGTTTTCTTCGCCCGCCGCTTCGATGCGTTCCGCAGCCGTAGCGCGGATGATTTCCTCTTTGTCCTTCAGCAGATAGCGCAGAAGTTCTTCCGGGGCCCGTTCGGCGACCGCGAAGCGCACCCTGATGTCCGGATCGTCCGCGAGCGCCGACAGGCGCTTTTCGGGAAGACGCTCCGCGACGACCACCCGCACCAGCGGCTCCGGATCGAACAGCAGCAGATCGAGACGCTCCACCGGCAGGCGCCTCGCGACCCAGCGCCTGACTTCCGAATCCGCGTCCTTTACCGCGAGCGGCAGCAGATCAGGGGAAAGCCGGCGCACGACATTGACGCGGACGAGATAGTCCTCGTCGTCGAGCATGCTCATGAGCGCCCGGCCTTCGAGCCGATTGGCGACGGCGATCCTGACGCGCGGCTCGGGATCGCAGCGAAGGCCCTCGATACGGGCGACAGGCAGCCGCATGATCGCCGCCGCCCTGACCTCGGACTCCGGGTCGGATAGAAGGGCGGGCAAGCGCAGCAGGCTCGCGTAGCGCGCCGCGATCGTTCTCACCTCGAAATATTCATGCCTGAGGTAGTCGTTCGCCAGCTCGACGTTTTCCTTGAAAAAACGATCGATGCGACGGGCGCGGCGGTCGCGTACGCAGGTCGCGCCTTTTCGGCAAAGACCTTCGCGGTTCAAGGCCGAATGGGCGCATTCCCTGCAACGTACGGGTTTGCCCAGCCAATCGAGAGGATTTGCGTCCTGCTGCTGTTGTTCGCTGACCATCTAACTGCGCCGCCATCAGAACTTCTTGATAGGGATGGCGTGCTTTTGCAAAGCGTAGCCGATCTGGCGCGGCGTCAAATTCAGCAGGCGAGCCGCTTTGGCTTTGACCCATCCCGCCTGCTCCATGGCGTGGATCAGTCTTTCCCGCTCCGAACGCTGCTCGCCAGCAGAGGAGTCCGCTCTCGAAGAGAAGGCGGCCTCGTCTTCTTCCTCTGCGCCCGAGGATGGGTGGGCGGACGCCGCTCCGGGGGAACGCTGCGCCGGAACGATAGGCAATTGCTGCTTGAACAGCGGCGAGGGCGCCGACTCCGGCGAGCCGCTCCACAACACTGCGGAAAGACAGCCATCGTTGCGGCAGGAAAAATCCCGGTCGACGATGGCGTCGCCTCTCGCCAATGTCGCAGTACGGTAGATGCAGTTCTCCAGCTCGCGAATGTTGCCGGGGAAGCCGCATTCGGAAAGCACGTCGAGCGCAGAGGGCGACATCGTGAGACGGGTCCCCTGCTCCGCGTTGAAGCGGCGCAGAAACTCGCCGGCGAGCGGCTCGAGGTCCCCCTTGCGCTCGCGCAGAGGGGGCAGGAAGATCGGCACCACGCTGATCCTGTAGTAGAGGTCGGCGCGGAACTCGTTCTTCTGCACCGCTTCTTCCAGGTTTTTGTTGGTGGCGCAGACGAAGCGCACATCCACCTTGATGGTGCGGGCCCCGCCTACGCGCTCGAATTCGCCCTCCTGCAGGACGCGGAGCAGCTTTGCCTGAAAAGCAGGCGTGATCTCGCCGATCTCGTCCAGAAACAGGGTGCCCCCGTCGGCGAGCTCGAAACGGCCCTTGCGCATGTTGGCGGCGCCGGTGAATGCGCCGCGCTCATGTCCGAACAGCTCGGATTCGAGCACGCTCTCAGGCAGCGCGGCGCAGTTCAGCTTGACGAAAGGCTTGGCGTGCCGGGGGGAAAGATTGTGGATCGCGGCCGCGAACAATTCCTTGCCGGTGCCGGACTCGCCTCTCAGCAGAACCGTCGACCGGGATTTGGCGACGATACGGATCTTGTCGACCACCGCCCGCACCGCGGGGCTCGAGCCGACGATGCCCTTTATGCCGTCGAATCTCGGCTCCGATATCGCCGGACGCTCGATCTTGCCCAGACGCGCGTTTTCCTGCATCAGCCTTTCGCGGTCCCGCGCGATCAGCTTTTGCAGCCGCAGGGTCTGGCCCACCAGATTCGCGATCATGGTGAGGAAGCGCACGTCATGGTCGAAGCGGACCGACGAGCGGTCGCTGAAAACGCGGTCTATGGTGAGCGTGCCCACCACATTGTCGCCTTCCTTGATCGGAACGCCCACCAGCGAAAAAGGCTCGCCGTCGGTAGGCCCCCACTCCGAAAGGTCGGAGCCCTCGAAAAGAGGGGAAGTGTGCACGTTTTCGACCACCAGCGGCATTTTGGTGGCCACGATCTGACCGATCGCCCGCTGCGGCAGGCGATCGAAATATTTCTTCGCATTGCCTTCGGACCAGCCGGAGCCGACGACGACCTCCGGTTCGCCGCTCTTGTCGAGCAATGCGAAAAGGCCGTGCCGCATATCGAGGAAGCTCGAGAGGAGCGCCAGAACGCCGGCCAGCGTCCGCTCGAGGCGGTTGGGCGAAGCGAGGAGCTTGGAAACTTCGTATATGCCGACCAGAGCCGATTCGCTCAGGTCCATAGGACGGACTGCAGAACTGCTCATGCTGGTTCCGGGATGATAGCCCATGGCCTTCTCCTGGCGCGGCCGTGAGAGTGGCTGATTTGCGCCATTAGACGCAAGGACCATGCCGATTTTCAGACATTGTCCGCGACAGCGCTCTCATTGAGGATCGAGCCTCGTTTTCATCCCCGCTCAATCCCTTGGGCAAGTTCGGAAATTACCGTCCAGCCGACGCTGCCTTTGGGGTCCAGGCGCTTGAGCGTTGCTAGATGGTCGAGAGCGGCCTGCCGGTTATCGCGTTTGAGTTCGATAAAGCTGAGCGCCTTCAAAGTAAAGAGCGCGAAGCGCGCGGGCCCGCCCTCCGCCTCTTTGCCGGGCGGCCAGTCGGTCGGCTCGAGGCTCCAGCCGGCCTGCCGCGCCGCCTCTTTCATCCCGTCCCGCGCCACGACGGCGGCGTAGTCGAGATTGCCCATGTACGTATGAATCTTATAGAGGCAGTAATATGCCGCCAGCTCCTGGGGCGCAGATGCCAGCGCCTCCTTGAACAAGGCGTCCGCCGTGACCCGGTCGGTGCGATAGGCAGCGACGCCGCGCTGCAGCAGATTATCGATCGCCTCCGGCAACTCGCCGAAGTCGACGAGAGGCGCCTCCAACACTGTTTCTTTCATGCCCGCGCATAAGCAAATCAGGCGCCGCAGCAGCGCAAAGAGGCCGCCTCGTCCTGGTAAAGCCAAAATGTCGAATTGACGACAAAATCAAAGCCGAGCTTGTCCTTCTTGTCGCCATGCAAACAAGCGCTGCATAGTGTCGCAAGTTTATGATTCAACGTTGATTAAGCCCAAAGTCGAGATGGCACGCTAGTTGCGAACCATTCCACAGTTCGGGAAGCGCCGCCAAACCAAAGACCTCAAATGATGCGGCGCGGACCGCGAGGTGTCTTGCGAAACTTGAACTCGTTAGGAGCCACCAATGGACGATTCCTCCTCTTTCGACGTCGTAGCGGCCGAGCCGCTCGACGACATCATGCAGAAAATAGCTGAACATAAAGGGTGCGGCACAAGCTCGGATGGCGGCAAAGCCAGCTGCGGCTCCAGCGACGGCCCGGACGACATGGCGCCCGAAATCTGGGAAAAGGTCAAAAACCACCCCTGCTACAGCGAGGAAGCGCATCACCATTATGCGCGCATGCACGTCGCCGTCGCCCCCGCCTGCAATATTCAGTGCAACTATTGCAACCGCAAATATGATTGCGCCAACGAGTCGCGCCCGGGCGTCGTCAGCGAAAAGCTGACTCCCGAGCAGGCGTCGAAAAAAGTGCTCGCCGTCGCCTCGACCATTCCGCAGATGACCGTTCTCGGCATCGCGGGTCCGGGCGACCCGCTCGCGAACCCGGCCAAGACCTTCAAGACCTTCGAGCTGATTTCCCAGACTGCGCCGGACATCAAGCTCTGCCTGTCGACCAATGGCCTCGCTCTTCCCGACCACGTCGACACCATCGCGAAATACAACGTCGATCACGTGACGATCACGATCAACATGGTCGATCCCGAGGTCGGCGCACAGATCTATCCCTGGATCTTCTGGAACCACAAGCGCGTCGAAGGCATCGAGGCGGCCCGCATCCTCACCGAGCGGCAGATGAAGGGCCTCGAGATGCTGACCGAGCGCGGCATCCTCTGCAAGGTCAACTCGGTCATGATCCCCGGGATCAACGACAAGCACCTCGTGGAAGTGAACAAGGCGGTCAAATCCCGCGGCGCGTTCCTGCACAACATCATGCCGCTGATCTCGGCGCCCGAGCACGGGACGGTGTTCGGCCTCAACGGCCAGCGCGGTCCTTCGGCTCAGGAGCTGAAGGCGCTTCAGGACGCCTGCGAAGGCGAAATGAACATGATGCGCCACTGCCGCCAGTGCCGCGCCGACGCGGTGGGCCTGCTGGGCGAAGACCGCAGCGCGGAATTCACCACCGACAAGATCATGGAGATGGAAGTCTCTTACGATCTCGAGTCGCGCCAGGCCTACCAGAACGCGGTCGAGCAGGAGCGCCTCGCCAAGGTCGCGGCCAAGAAGGCCGAGATGGAGACGCTCGCCCAGGAAGACGCCAGCGACCTCAAGATCCTCGTCGCCGTCGCGACCAAGGGCAGCGGACGCATCAACGAGCACTTCGGTCACGCCAACGAGTTCCAGGTCTATGAACTCAGCTCTTCCGAAGGAGCGAAATTCGTCGGCCACCGCCGCGTCGACCTCTACTGCCAGGGCGGTTACGGCGAAGAAGACGCACTCGAGACCGTGATCCGGGCGATCAACGACTGCACCGCCGTGTTCGTCGCCAAGATCGGACACTGCCCGAAGGACACGCTGTCGGCCGCCGGCATCGAGCCGATCGACCAATATGCCTACGAGTTCATCGAACAGTCGGCCATCGCCTACTTCAAAGATTATCTTGCCCGCGTGAAAAGCGGCGAGATCGTCCACGTCGCGCGCGGCGACGCAGACATCCGGCAGGGCGCGTTCATCGAAGCGTGAACGCGGCCTCTCAACCCTCCCTATCGAGGAGCTCTACTGATGGCGTATAAGATTATCGCATCGCAATGCACGTCGTGCTCGGCGTGCGAAGCCGAATGCCCGAATGTCGCGATCTCTGAAAAGAACGGGACCTTCGTCATCAACCCCAAGAAGTGCACCGAGTGCATCGGCCACTTCGACATCCCGCAGTGCGTCGCGGTTTGCCCGGTCGACAACACCTGCGTGATCGACAACTCCTTCCCCCGTTACCAGGCCCCGGGAGGAGCGGCATGAAGCTCGAATTCACGCCGGCAGCCGAGAAATTCATCCGCAGGCTGCTCAGATTCGATGGCGGACCGGGCTACGGCCTGAGCCTGCTGGTGTCGCCTGGCGGTTGCTCCGGAATGTCGGCTGAATTCAGCGTCAAGCCCGCTCCCGCCGAAGGCGAACAGGTATTCAAGCACGGCGACCTTACGCTGTTTCTGCCAGCGCAGAGCCGCCTGCTGCTCGAAGGAGTGACGATCGATTTCGCTGAGACGCCGACTTCGAGCGGCTTCAAGTTCATCGATCCGAACAAGAAAGCCTGCGCCTGCTCATCATCTGCGGAGGCTTCGCTTCCCGATTTCGCCGGGGCCTGAACAGGCTCCGACGAACGACACGAGGCGCCGCTTCGGAGGCTTCCATGACGCTTGCAGCCGTCGAGGAGATTACTGACATCCTGTCCGCCCCTGTATTCGGGGGCGGACTTCCCCCGGATGCGGAGCGCCAATTATTCGAAGCGGCGCACAGCTACGACCAATCGGATGTGGCTCTCGCCCATCTGCGAGAGGCGAGAAGACTGGCGCCGAACCACGTCGCCGTTCTCATCGGCCTCTATCGCTTTTTCTTCTACAAGGGCCGCTTGAGAGAGGCGCTGGAGATCGCGCAGACCTGTCTGCTGCGTGCTTCGATCGAAAACTCCCTCCCCCTGGACTGGCGCCAGGTTCAAAGAGACCACGCCGCTTTCGCCTCTTTCGATGATCCGCTGGCCCGCTTCTTCATGTTCGTATTGAAGGGCTACGCCTATCTCAATATGCGGCTCGGCGACATAGAAGAGGGCCGCGTCGCCGTCATCAAGCTTCTCGAACTCGATCCCAGCGACAAGGTTGGCGCTCAGGTGCTGCTCACTGTGCTCGATCAAAGAGAGCTGGACGATGTCGACTGACATAGACGAATCCATCGACTGGCTCGGCGCTCCGCTTGATTGCGGAACCTGCATCCATGCCGATCTTCTCGCAAACGACAAATGCCAACCGCTGCGCGCCTGCGTCTTCGACCGCTATGCGCGCAGAATCGATCGATTTTTCGATTGGAATCCAGAGCTGGCGTCGGGATATCTGAACCATCCCTATTTCGAAGTGCGCGCCTGCGCGGCCAAGGCGGCGGATATCTTCCTGCTGCCGGCGCTTCTGAACGATCCCGAGGAGGCGGTGCGGTGGAACGCCGCGCGGCGCCTGCCCAACCGCTACCTCCTCAAATTGCGGAACGATCCCCACCGCGAAGTTCGCATCCGCGTCGCGCAGCGGCTGGATCCTCCCGATCTTCGTCCCATGATTTCGGACAGCGATTACGCCGTGAGACAAATCGTGGCGCGACGCATCGCGCCGGACCTATTGTTGCTCATGGTGAACGATCCCGACATAGAAGTAAGACGCGTCGTCGCCCGGCGCATCCCGATAGCGAGTCTTCGCATGATTATTCACGACCCCGAAGGCGGCGTTCGCGTAGAGGCTGCGCAGCGCCTGGAACCCCAGGGTCTCGTGGAATTGGTCAAGGACGAGGACTGGCGCATCCGCTATGAGGTCGCAAGCCGCGCCCCGCTGGAAATCATCGCACGCCTTTTGCAGGACGAAGATCCGATCGTAAGAGAGACAGCTGAAAAGCGCCTGTCTCCGAACAAAGGAGATGGCGCTGCAACCGGCGCCACTACGCGGGAGCGCTAGAAAATGGGAACGAACATCAGTCGCGACAGCGACGTCTTGGAACTCAACGATCCCCCCATGTACGCCTATGGGGAACGGGTCCGGGCCAAAAGGATGATTCGGAACGACGGGACCTATCCCGGTAAGGAAATTGGCGAAGTCCTCGTCAAAAAAGGGCAGGAAGGCTTTGTCGTCAGCATCGGCACCTTCCTTCAGCAATACTACATCTACGGAGTCGAATTCATCGAGACCGGCTACAAGGTCGGAATGAAACGGAAGGAACTCGAACCCGTGGACGATATGAATGGAGACTGACAATGAGCGATGACGCCCGCCCTAAGTTCGACTGGGGCCGCCGCGTGAAGGCGGCTGTCGACCTCTTCAACGACGGGAGCTATCCTGAATTGGAGCCCGACGCTCTTCTCGTCAAGGCGGGCGACGCCGGTGAAGTCGTCAACATAGGCGCTCACGTCGAAAGCGAAACGACCATATATCTGGTCGAATTCAATGAAAAAATCGTCGTCGGCTGTCTCGAGGACGAAATCGAACCGGTGTAAAGTCGTGTCCCACGCTGGAAACAGCGCCAAGCCAAAAGAGGCGTGTTTTGAAAGTAATGATCCGCAGAAGCGCCGAAGGCGTTCTTTCCGCCTATGTGCCGAAGAAAGACCTCGAAGAACCTATCGTCGAGCAGGAGAAAGAAGATTTGTGGGGCGGCACGGTGACTTTGGCCAATGGGTGGAAGCTTCAGCTTCCGGAGATGGCGGCCGGAACCAGTTTGCCCATTACCGTGGAAGCCCGCCGATTGAGTGGTGAGGACTAGCCATGCCGTTCACGCCCGAGCAGATCCAGTCGATCGACGCGCTCCTCGAAGGAGCGCAAGCGGACTACGACACCGTAGTCGCAATGCGCAAGCTGATCGCAGGAGCTACAGCCACGCGCTGCGATGCTAGAGACATGGCCGAGGAAACTCCCTTCCGGAGCTATTCTCGTTGCAATCTCTATCTGCTCGACGGGCGCGACCATTGTGTGCGGGTCACGAACGACCCCTCCGCCGCTACGGGGTTCATAATCGCCGCAAAAGGAGAAAGCGCATGAAAACCACATTCCTGCCGCTCAGCGATCCCGACCTTTTGCAGACCGACCTCGACGCCGTAGCGGAAACGCTTTCGTCTCAATGTCTATCGGCAGGCCCGGTCGTCGAGCAGTTCGAGGTGGAGTTCGCCGCCTATCTCTCGCGCAAGCATGCGATAGCGGTCGCGAGCGGAACCATTGGCCTGCTGCTCGCGTTGCGCGCGCATGGGATCGGTCCCGGCGCGGAAGTCATCGTCTCCTCCTATTCCTTCCGTGAAATCGCCCATGCCGTCGCATTGTGCGGCGCCCGTCCGGTTTTCGCGGATATCGATTACTGGGCGGGCACGCTGGAGCCGGAAAAGGCGAGAACGAAGATAACCGACAAGACCAAGGCGATCATCGCCGCCAACACGAACGGCCACCCCGCCGCATGGGATCCGTTGCGCCAACTCGCGCAGGAGGCGGGAGTCGCGCTCATCGAGGACTCCACGGAAGCGATCGGCTCGATTTATAAGGGCAAGCTCGTCGGAACTTTCGGCGATTGCTCCATTTTCGATTTTTCCCAACCCGGCGCCCTGGTCTGCGGCGAAGGCGGCATGGTCGTGACCGACGACGACGAACTCGCCAGCCAGCTTCGACGCTTTCGGAGCCACAAGACGGAAGAACGCTCGTCGGTGGTATTGGGCGCATATCCGCCCCTGCAGGCTTCGATCAGCGATATTTCCGCAGCGCTGGCGCTGGGGCAATTGAGGCGGATGGAACTTCTTCTCGCCCGGCGCAAACGCGTCGAAAAATGGTATTATGAATATGTGAAATCCTTCGAGGGCATCAAGGACCCCTACATCGCTCCCGAAGTGGATCAGGTCAACTGGTTCGTCTACGTCGTCCATCTCGGAACCAGATTCTCGCGCTCCCTCCGGGACGCGATCATCGACGATTTGCATACGGAAAAGATCGGCGCCTGCGCCTATTCCCATCCTCTTCATCTGCAGCGCTATTACTTCGATCTCGGATACAGGAAGGGAGATCTCTTCGTGACCGAGAAAGTCGCCGAACGCGCCGTAGCCCTGCCCCTGCACGCGCATCTCGCCGAGGCTCAGGTGGCGTTCATTGTCGGGACGATGAAGGACGCATCGGTCAACTCCGGCGCCGGCGCCGCGATCTATTTATAACAGTCGCCGCACGAACAATTTTTTGTTCAACCAATAGCGGTTACCATGATCATTGCGCGAAAGCCGACAGGCTTTCGCGAACAAGCGGCGGCGAGAGAAACAATCCTGCATCTGCCCGCAGACAGCGACGCCTTATAGAACGTTGTGCTTGCGTGCGATCAGCTGGACCAGACTCGCTCGCGTCGAATATAATTTGCAGCAATTCATTCTCACCGCAGAACGACAGACAATTTGCGCCGAAGGCGCTCTATTCTCCAGCGGCGCCGTTCTGCGCGATGAACAATCAGACGAACCGCAAGCGTCTCAACATATTCACGTCGATTCCATTCTATCGACGATTCACGACATCCGCTTGATCAAAATGTTTCGTTTCTGCGTTTTGCATTGCGACTTCTTCCTGCAGTTTCCGTCGCCCCGCGACCCCGTTCGTAATGTCTCTGCTCGCTTTGTCGCTTGATTTGCGTCCTGGAGCGCGCATCGTTCTGCATTGTGCTGCACGCGACAACGAGACCTTACGGCCGAACAATAGTCCGCTCCATCAGCGCGACGTTTAATCCATATCGAACCGAATTAGCTGCTGCACTGAAAAGTTGGATCAAAAATTGCTGACGACTCGCCGCGGCGGTCACAGACAATCAAGGAACGACATAATGCCTACACTCACCATTCTACCCTCCGGAAAGACGATCGAGGCCGAACAGGGTAGCCGCCTGCTCGACGCCATTATCGCAGCGGGAGAGAAAATCGTCAGCAAATGCGGCGGCGAGGCGAAATGTGGGGCATGCCACATCTTCGTTCAGGAAGGCCGTAAGAGCGTGTCGAAAATGCAACGCGAGGAAAACGAGAAGCTCGACACGATCGTCGGGGTCGGATCGAAATCCCGGCTTGCATGTCAGACTCTGTTCGGCGCGGACAACGTCACCGTAGAACTGCTCGGCTTCGATTCAGGGTTCTAGCAAGGCGTAATTCTCACAATAACAAAGAAGGAGAGCGAACCATGTCGTCTAATGCAGTAGTCATTCATGTGCGCTTTGCGCCCGACGGCACAGTCACTGAGATCGGCGAACGTCCCACAAGCTTTTCCGCTCAGCAGTGGTACGACAAGCTCTGCAACGCTTTCGCTGCCTCATTCATGGCCCTGTCGGGCGGGCGCGGCGTCTTCCGCCTCACGGCGGAAGAGGTTTCTGCTTTGAAGACGACGGCTCTGCAATAACGCAAGCGCGAAGAACGAAGGAGGGGCTCATGCTCAGTGAAATAGGCGCCGCATTCAAAAACGGCGTCGCCATTCCCTATCTTGGCCCCGGCGTTCTGGAACTGCCGCCGAGGCCGGAAATTCCGGTCTCGCCGGAAGAACTGGTCGTGCGACTCACGGCCAAGGCCACGGTGCCTCACAAGATCCGCAACAATCTGACGGCGGCGGCGCAATACATCGAGAACTTCAAGCACCGCAAGAGTCTTGTCGCCGGGATGAACGAAGCGTTCTCAGGCAAAGCTACGCCGAACGATCTGCACGAATGGCTTGCGTCCCTACCCGATCTCAAGCTGCTCGTAAACGCCTGGTACGACGATCTGCCGCAACAGGCGTTCAAGAACCGCGAGTCCTGGGGCCTGGTTCAAGGCGTAAGCCAATCAGAACATTTCGGCGAATGGGTGCACTACTTCCGACCCGACGGACTGCACGTTCCGGGAAGGCAGAGAATCCTCGACGGGTCCGGCGCCAAGGCTCCCGCGGAAGCTCCGCCTGAAACCCTGGCCTGGAAGACACTGGTCTATCAGCCCCTCGGCTCGATTGCGCCCAAGGCGAACTACATCGTGTCGGATTCCGATTACGTCGAGGTATTGACGGAAATCGACATCCAGACCCCGATCCCGGAAGCAGTCCAGATCATCCGTAAAGGACGCAACTTCCTCTTCCTCGGTTGCCGCTTCGCCACGCAGATCGAGCGCAGCTTCGCCCGTCAGATCATGAAGCGGTCGTCGGATCGGCACTGGGCCGTCATCGAGGGAGCCCTGACCAAGAACGAGATCAAGTTCATGCAGGAGCAGAACATCGCGAGGATCGACGCGCCGCTCGCGGAATTTGTCGCGCAGCTTACGGCATCCACCGCGGCGGAACTGGTCTGATCGCGGCTCGGAACAATCTCCAATAGATGGACAAGATATGCTCGAAGATCTGCCGGTAGTGTTCAAATACCATGTGTTCGCTTGCTTTCAGCAGCGTCCGCCGGGACATCCGCGCGGCAGTTGCATGGGATCGGGCGGGAAGCCGTTGTGGGACCGCCTCCAGGCCTTGCTCGGAGCCAAGCCCATGCCCGACGTCTCCTTCACCGCGACGGGATGCCTCGGCTTCTGCAGGGCGGGCCCGCTCATGGTGGTTTACCCTCAGGGTATATGGTACACGCCGCGCAGCGAGGCCGATATCGACGAAATCGTGCAATCCCACTTTGTCGAAGGCAAGCCGGTTGAAAGACTGATCATCGTGCCAAGTCTTTAGCCAACAAAGCGAGAATACGAAAAAAACTCCAGCCGCATCGCGGCTGGAGTTTTTGTTTGGGCCGGTCTTTCAGCGACGCCCGAGCAGGACGTCGACCTTCCGCCGCATGAATTCGATCGTCAGCGGCTTGATGAGCACCCCATCGGCGCCGTCCTCGAGACACTGCTTGGCGAAGCCGTCGGCCGAAGATTCGGCGATCACGAGAATTTTGCATCCCGAAAGGCGATCGCGCAGCTCTCCGAACAATTCCTTGCCCCTTACGCGGACCAGGGCTTCCGATACGATCGCGAGATCCGGCGGCCAATCTTTCGCCTTGGCGTAAGCCCAATCGAGGCTCGGAGCCTCGTGGGTTTCGTTTTCGTCATGCAGCATGAACTGCATCGCCGCACGCATGATCTCGTCTTCGTCGATGACGAAGATCCTTTTATTCTCGACCGCTTTCGCTGTCTCGACTCCAATCTGCATCTCACCCTCGCGCTCGAACTTCACCACTCGGCGGCGAAGCAAGCGCCGTGCCTTGGAAGCCGCGCGTGCATCCGATCGCTTCGTTAGATTCCACGCATCGATGTCGGCTTTTAAACAGCTTCCGACAATAGACTAATACACTTATATATCAATATCTTATAGCGCATTTTAAGCGTGGCACGGCGCTTGCGACAAGGACGGCGCAAGGCGGACGGCCACGGATAGTTTCCTCTCGCGAGAGAGGTGAGGCCCCGACGCCGGGCTTGGTCGTAAAGGGCTATCGACTTCGGCCTGCTGTCGCGGCGCCGAACGCTTGAAATGGTATCTCAAGGAGACAAGAAAATGGCAGCACTTCGTCAGATCGCATTTTACGGGAAGGGTGGTATCGGCAAATCCACCACTTCTCAGAACACCCTCGCGGCGCTCGCCGAGATGGGCCAGAAAATTCTCATCGTCGGATGCGACCCCAAGGCCGACTCGACCCGCCTAATCCTTCACGCCAAGGCCCAGGACACCATTCTGAGCCTCGCGGCGGAAGCCGGCAGCGTCGAGGACCTCGAACTCGAAGACGTGATGAAGGTCGGCTACAACGACATCCGTTGCGTCGAGTCCGGCGGTCCGGAGCCGGGAGTTGGCTGCGCGGGCCGCGGCGTCATCACCTCGATCAACTTCCTCGAGGAAAACGGCGCGTATGACGGCGTCGATTACGTCTCCTACGACGTGCTCGGCGACGTGGTTTGCGGCGGCTTCGCTATGCCGATCCGTGAGAACAAGGCGCAGGAAATCTACATCGTCATGTCGGGCGAGATGATGGCGATGTATGCCGCCAACAACATCTCCAAGGGCATTCTGAAATACGCCAATTCCGGCGGCGTGCGCCTGGGCGGGCTGGTCTGCAACGAGCGTCAGACCGACAAGGAATACGAGCTGGCGGAGAGCCTCGCCCACAAGCTCGGCACCAAGCTGATCTACTTCGTGCCGCGCGACAATATCGTGCAGCATGCCGAGCTGCGCCGCATGACCTGCATCGAGTTCGCACCGGAATCCGCTCAGGCCGGCCATTACCGCAACCTGGCGACCAAGGTGCACGAGAATGTCGGCAACGGCACGATCCCGACGCCGATCACCATGGACGAGCTCGAAGACCTGCTCATGGAGCACGGCATCATGAAGGCCGTCGACGAATCCGAAGTCGGCAAGAGCGCTTCCGAACTCGGCCTCGCCGCCAGCGCCTGATTACACGCATAACACGCGCCCGGCCGTCTCGGCGGCCGGGCGTCCCGCAACCACAAGAGGGGTTTCGCCATGAGCGTGGCAACTGCAGAAACCGTCGAAGAGCTGAAAGCTCGAAATAAGGCGCTTATCAAGGAAGTTCTCGAAGTCTATCCCGAGAAGACCGCGAAACGCCGCGCCAAGCATCTCGGCACGTTCGAAGACGGCAAGCCGGACTGCGGCGTCAAGTCCAACATCAAGTCGATCCCGGGCGTGATGACCATTCGCGGCTGCGCCTACGCCGGCTCCAAGGGCGTGGTCTGGGGCCCGATCAAGGACATGATCCACATCAGCCACGGCCCGGTCGGCTGCGGCCAGTATTCCTGGGCCTCCCGCCGCAACTACTACATCGGCACGACCGGCATCGACACCTTCGGCACGATGCAGTTCACCTCCGACTTCCAGGAGAAGGACATCGTGTTCGGCGGCGACAAGAAGCTCGCCAAGATCATCGACGAAATCCAGGAACTGTTCCCCCTCAACAAGGGAATTTCGGTTCAGTCCGAATGCCCCATCGGTCTGATCGGCGACGACATCGAGGCCGTCTCCAAGGCGAAATCGAAGGAATACGAAGGCAAGACCATCGTTCCGGTTCGCTGCGAAGGCTTCCGCGGCGTTTCGCAGTCGCTCGGCCACCATATCGCCAACGACGCGATTCGTGACTGGGTGTTCGACAAGCAGGAAGGCAAGCCTGCGCGTTTTGAGCCGGGCCCCTACGACGTTGCGATCATCGGCGACTACAACATCGGCGGCGACGCCTGGTCCTCCCGCATCCTCCTCGAGGAGATGGGCCTGCGCGTGATTTCGCAGTGGTCCGGCGACGGCACCATCGCTGAACTGGAGGCGACGCCGAAGGCGAAGCTCAACGTTCTGCACTGCTACCGCTCGATGAACTACATCTCCCGCCACATGGAAGAAAAGTACGGCGTTCCGTGGGTGGAGTACAACTTCTTTGGACCGTCCAAGATCGCCGAATCGCTGCGCAAGATCGCCAGCCACTTCGACGACAAGATCAAGGAAGGCGCGGAACAGGTTATCGCCAAATATCAGCTGATGATCGACGCCGTGATCGCGAAGTACCGCCCGCGTCTCGAGGGCAAGAAGGTCATGCTTTATGTCGGCGGCCTGCGTCCGCGCCACGTCATCGGCGCCTACGAAGACCTCGGCATGGAGATCGTCGGCACCGGCTATGAATTCGGCCACAACGACGACTATCAGCGCACCACTCACTACGTGAAAGACGGCACGCTGATCTATGACGACGTGACCGGCTACGAGTTCGAGAAGTTCGTCGAGAAGATCCAGCCCGACCTGGTCGGCTCCGGCATCAAGGAAAAATACGTCTTCCAGAAGATGGGCGTGCCTTTCCGCCAGATGCACAGCTGGGACTACTCCGGCCCGTACCACGGCTATGACGGCTTCGCGATCTTCGCTCGCGACATGGACATGGCGATCAACGCGCCGGTCTGGAAGATGGCCAAGGCGCCCTGGGCCGCCTGATCACGCTGAAGCTAGGCCTCCCGCTCTCCGCAAGAGAGCGGGTCGGCTCGCGGATCGACAAGGGGAATCAAAATGCCACAGAATGCAGATAACGTACTCGACCATTTCAACCTGTTCCGCCAGCCGGAATACAAGGAGATGTTCGAGAACAAGAAGAAGAATTTCGAGAATCCCGTCCCGGACGCGGAACTCGAGCGGGTTCGTGAATGGACCAAGACCGAAGAATATCGTGAGAAGAACTTCGCTCGCGAAGCTCTGACCGTCAATCCCGCGAAGGCCTGCCAGCCGCTCGGCGCCGTCTTCGCAGCCGTCGGCTTCGAAAGCACGGTCCCGTTCGTGCACGGTTCCCAGGGCTGCGTGGCCTATTACCGTTCGCATTTCTCGCGTCACTTCAAGGAGCCGACCTCCTGCGTCTCCTCCTCGATGACCGAAGACGCGGCGGTGTTCGGCGGCCTCAACAACATGATCGACGGCCTGGCGAATACATACAACATGTATAAGCCGAAGATGATCGCCGTCTCGACCACCTGCATGGCCGAAGTCATCGGCGACGATCTGAACGCCTTCATCAAGACCTCGAAGGAAAAGGGTTCGGTTCCGCAGGAATACGACGTACCCTTCGCCCACACCCCGGCCTTCGTCGGCAGCCACATCACCGGCTACGACAATGTGATGAAGGGCATTGTGGAGCATTTCTGGGACGGCAAGGCCGGCACGGCGCCGAAGCTGGAACGCGTTCCCAACGAGAAGATCAACTTCTTCGGCGGCTTCGACGGCTATACGGTCGGCAATCTGCGCGAGGTCAAGCGCATCTTCAACCAGATGGGCGTCGAATACACCATCATGGGCGACAACAGCGACGTGTGGGACACTCCGACCGACGGCGAGTTCCGCATGTATGACGGCGGCACCACCCTGGAAGAAGCGGCCAACGCCATTCACGCCAAGGCGACCATCTCGATGCAGGAATTCTGCACGGAGAAGACGCTGCCGGTGATCAAGGCCCACGGACAGGAAGTCGTCGCCTTCAACCATCCGATCGGCGTCAAGGGAACCGACGAGTTCCTCATGGCCATCTCCCGCATCACCGGCAAGCCCATCCCGCCGGAGCTGACCAAGGAGCGCGGCCGCCTCGTCGACGCGATCGCCGACTCCTCCGCGCATATCCACGGCAAGAAGTTCGCGATCTACGGCGATCCGGATCTGTGCCTCGGTCTGACCGCCTTCCTGCTGGAGCTCGGAGCCGAACCGGTTCACGTTCTCTCGACCAACGGCGGCAAGGCGTGGCTCGAGAAGATCGAGGCGCTGCTCGCCAGCTCGCCTTTCGGCAAGGGCTGCCACGCCTATGCCGGCAAGGACCTCTGGCACATGCGGTCGCTGCTGTTCACCGAGCCGGTCGACTTCCTGATCGGCAACACCTACGGCAAGTATCTCGACCGTGACACCGGCACGCCGCTGATCCGCATCGGCTTCCCGATCTTCGACCGCCACCACTACCACCGCTATCCGGTGTGGGGCTACCAGGGCTCGATGAACGTTCTGGTCTGGATCCTCGACAAGATCTTCGACGAGATCGACCGCAACACCAATGTTGTGGCGAAGTCCGACTACAGCTTCGACATCATCCGTTAATCGGAGCGTCGCCGCCGGACGTAGCCCACGCCCGGCGGCTGCCCAAACGCCGACCCGAAAAGAGTCGTCTCGTCCCGGTCGACCGCTGCGCAAGGCCCTCAACGAGGCCGCTGTGGGAAGCGGTGGCTACATCGGAGGTCGCAAATGACCACTTTGGCGAATAAAATTCAGGACGTTTTCAACGAGCCGGGCTGCGGCAAAAATCAGGGCAAATCCGAAAAGGAAAGAAAGAAGGGCTGCACCAAGCAGCTCGCGCCGGGCGCGGCCGCCGGCGGCTGCGCCTTCGACGGGGCCAAGATCGCCCTTCAACCGATCACGGACGTCGCGCATCTGGTTCATGGGCCTATCGCCTGCGAAGGCAACAGCTGGGACAATCGCGGCGCAAAGACCTCCGGCTCCAGCCTGTACCGCACGGGATTTACGACGGACATCGCCGAAAACGACGTCGTCTTCGGAGGCGAGAAACGCCTTTACAGGTCGATCAAGGAAATCATCGATAAATACGATCCGCCGGCGGTCTTCGTTTATCAGACCTGCGTGCCGGCGATGACGGGCGACGACATCGCGGCCGTTTGCAAGGCCGCCGCCGCGAAATTCGAAAAGCCTGTGATTCCGGTCATTTCCCCCGGCTTTGTCGGTCCGAAGAACCTCGGCAACAAGCTCGCCGGAGAAGCGATACTCGACCACGTCATCGGCACGATGGAGCCGGAATACACCACGCCATACGATATCAACATCATCGGCGAGTATAATCTCGCCGGCGAATTATGGCAGGTCAAGCCGCTGCTCGACGAGCTCGGCATCCGCATCCTCGCCTGCATTTCGGGCGACGCCAAATATCACGAGGTCGCCTCCTCCCATCGCGCCCGCGCCTCGATGATGGTCTGCTCCAAGGCCATGATCAACGTCGCCCGGAAGATGGAGGAGCGCTATGAGATTCCTTTCTTTGAAGGATCTTTCTACGGCATCGGGGACATGTCGGACAGCCTGCGCGAGATCGCCCGGCTGTTGATCGAGCGCGGCGCTCCCGCGGAGCTGATGGAGCGCACCGAAGCGGTCATCGCCCGCGAGGAAACCCGCGCCTGGGAGCGCATCGCCCCCTACAAGGAACGCCTCACAGGAAAGAGGGTCCTCCTCATCACCGGCGGCGTGAAGTCCTGGTCGGTGGTCGCCGCCCTTCAGGAAGCAGGGATGGAGCTGGTCGGCACCAGCGTCAAGAAATCCACCAAGGAAGACAAGGAACGCATCAAGGAGCTCATGGGGCAGGACGCCCATATGATCGACGACATGACGCCGCGCGAAATGTACAAAATGCTCAGAGAGGCGCGCGCCGACATCATGCTCTCCGGAGGACGGTCGCAATTCATAGCGCTGAAGGCCAAGATGCCCTGGCTCGACATCAACCAGGAAAGGCACCACGCCTACGCTGGTTACGAAGGCATGGTCGAGCTTGTGCATGAGATCGACAAGGCGCTGCACAATCCGGTCTGGGCGCAGGTGAGATTGCCGGCTCCTTGGGAGGAGACGACCTGGGAAGAAAGGGCCGACAAGGCGATCGCGGCCGAAGCGGCTGCGCTTGCGGCGGATCCGGCGAAAGCGGAAGAAGCGCGACGCGGCAAAAACATTTGCCAATGCCGCAGCGTTAGCGTCGGCGCCATTGAAGACGCCATATCTGCGCACGCACTCGGCAGCGTGGAGGCCGTCACCGGTGAAACCGGCGCCGGCGGGGGCTGCGGAGGCTGCCAGGAGAAAATCGCCGCCATCCTGGCGGAGAGAGCAGAAGCTGGCGCCCTTCCTGCTTCTAAAGCGGCGTGAGGTTGTCATGGCGCTCGTAAAACATTCCAAGAAGGCCTGTACGGTCAATCCGCTCAAGATGAGCCAGCCGATCGGCGGCTCTCTCGCCTTCATGGGCGTCTCAGGATGCATGCCCGTTTTGCATGGTTCTCAAGGCTGCACGTCCTTCGGGCTCGTGCTGTTCGTGCGTCACTTCCGGGAAGCCATTCCGCTACAGACCACGGCCATGAACGAGGTCGCTACGATTCTAGGCGGATTGGACAATATAGAGCAGTCGATCCTCAATATCGTGAAGCGCGCCAAGCCCGACGTCATCGGGATATGCTCCACGGGAGTGACGGAAACCAAGGGCGACGACGTCGACGGCTATTTGAAATCCTTTCGCCAGCGTCATCCTGAACTGGACGATCTCGGCATCGTCTATGTCTCGACGCCGGATTTCAAAGACGCCTTCCAGGACGGTTTCGCCAAGACGGTGAAGAAACTCGTCGAGGAATTCGTTCCCCAATATGACAGCCCGCCGCAAAGAGCCCCGCAAAAGATCAATGTCCTTGCCGGCTGCCATCTGACCCCCGGCGACATCGACGAACTGCGCGACATCATCGAAAGCTTTGGGCTCGAACCCACCTTCCTGCCGGACCTCTCGGGTTCGCTCGATGGGCATATTCCCGACGACTTCACCCCGACGACGCTCGGCGGCGTAACGAAAGCCGATATCTCGGAAATGGGCAAGGCCGGCTGGACCATCGCGATCGGCGAGCAAATGCGCGAGGCGGCGCTCGCTCTCGAAGCAAGGGCGAGCGTTCCCTTCCAGCTGTTCGATCGTCTTACCGGCCTTGGAGCCAACGACGCGTTCATCGCCTTTCTTTCCCGGATCAGTGGCCGTCCCGCGCCGATCAAATTCAGACGTCAGAGAGGGCAACTCGTAGACGCGATGCTCGACGGGCACTTCCATTTCGGCGGCAAACGCATAGCGATCGGCGCCGAGCCGGACCTGCTCTGGAGCGTCGGCTCCTTCCTCACGGAAATGGGCGCCGAAATCGTCGGCGCCGTAA
This sequence comes from Methylocystis heyeri, assembly GCF_004802635.2. Taxonomy (NCBI): domain Bacteria; kingdom Pseudomonadati; phylum Pseudomonadota; class Alphaproteobacteria; order Hyphomicrobiales; family Methylocystaceae; genus Methylocystis; species Methylocystis heyeri. The sequence continues at coordinate 4,414,949 of NZ_CP046052.1, read as the reverse complement.
CGACGACATCCTCTCCCTTGCTGGAGAAATTTCCTGCCGAAGAAGTGCTGATCGGAGATCTGGAGGATCTGGAGCAACGCGCTCATGGCGTGGACCTTTTGATGACGCATTCGCACGGCCGTCAGTCCGCCGAGCGCCTCGCCGTGCCGCTTTATCGGCTCGGCCTGCCGATGTTCGATCGCCTCGGCGCGGCTCATGAGGTGACGGTCGGCTATCGCGGAACGCGGAATCTCATCTTCTCGATCGGCAATATTTTCATCGCGCAGACGCACGAACCCGATCCCGACACGTGGAGACAGGACTTTGGCGACGCCGACCAGCACGGCCCCATCGTAACGGAATCCCCGCTCGTTCAGATCGAACCAGTCGCGTGAAGACGCAGGAGGCAGCATGAAAATCGCATTCGCCACCCAGGATCTCGAACGCGTTGACGCGCACTTCGGCTGGGCGAAGAGTATAGCCATCTATGAGCTCACTCCCGAAGAGTACCACCTCATCGAATCGATCCAGTTCTCCGGCGATCTTCAGGAGGACGGCAACGAAGATAAGCTTCTGCCTAAAATAGAGGCCATCAAGGATTGCGCCATTCTATATGTCGCCGCAATCGGCGGCTCTGGAGCGGCGCGTGTCGTGGCGCAGAACATATTCCCGATCAAGGTGCAGCAACCCGAGCGGATCATCGACCTCCTGGAAAAGCTGAAAGCCGTGCTCAATGGCGTTCCCCCGCCGTGGCTGCGCAAGATCCTTTCCAAAGGTCAGGAGCGCTCATTCGATTTCGAAGAGGAGACAGCCAATGGCTGAGGCGGACGTTATCATTGAAGGCGAGGTCACTGACAACCTCTTCATCAAGGAACTGATCAAGCAGTGGCGGGCTCAGGACACTCACGGGACCTGGGACAAGAAAAGCGACCTCGACCTGCTGGCGCCTTATATCGTCGATAAGGAAGCGCGCCGGAACATTCCGATCATAGGCGATCCGGACCCGGAAATCCTTTGGCGCGTGGAGCTGTTCTTCAACGCGGTCGGTCTCTCGATCGAACGCTCCACAGGCAACATGGTACAGCCGATGATGAAAATGAGTCATGAAGGCTTCGGCCGGATGATTCTGATCGCCGGCCGCTTGATCGTCGTCAACAAGCAGTTGCGCGACGTACATCGCTTCGGTTTCGAAAATCTCGAAAAGCTCGCTGCGGAAGGCACCAAATATGTGAGCGCGGGCGTCGAAATGATCCAGAAATTTCCGGAAGTCGCCAACTTCTAGTCGAGGAACAGGGGAATGAGTTCGATTGAGGAGACTAAGGCGGAAATCAAGAAGCTGTCCGCCAAGGCTATGAACATGAAAATGAATCTTCATGACCTCTCGGAAGAGCTTCCGGTCAACTGGAACAGTATTCTGACCGTGGCGCAGGAAACCCACGACGCCTATGCCGCACTGGAAGCAGCGCGCAAGAAGCTCAAGGAATTGGAGGCGGTCTAATGAGTTCCTTCAAGACGCGGGACGGCACCGATTACACGCCGCTTTACTTGACCGACATCAATGGCGCAACCTGCATCGGATGCGGGCGATGCTTCAAAGTCTGTCCGCAAAGCGTGATGACTCTTTACGGGGTCGACGAGGCGGGAGAGGTTCTCGGGATCGTAACCGAAGACGACGACGATGATTTCGACGGCGAACTGAACCGCAAAATCATGAAGGTCGAGCATCCCGGGGCCTGCATCGGCTGCAACGCCTGCGCGCGCGTGTGCCCGAAGAATTGCCAGACCCATGTCCCTGCCGGCGAACTGGCGGCCTAGATCATGAACCTTACCGGCGCTCGAATTACCTCGCTCGAAGCGCCTCAAGCTACGGCCGGCGTCGGCGCTTCTTCTGAAGATCCGGCGCCTGCGTTTGCGGAGGATGATTTCACCAGACATATATTTTCCTGCCTGCTTCAGATCGCCCTCAGCGACGCCAGCGTCAAAGGCGGAACCATCGAGGACGCTGTCGGTCTCGGCGCCGATGATCTCGAGGCGCTCGCGATAACTTTTAAGCCCGACATCCTTCCTCTGCTGAATTCGCGCCGGCGGCAGCCGGAGGTGGCGTTCGACGAAGAGGAAGAACAGCTGCTGGACTTGTTTATGCGCTTCCGCAGCGATACGAGCCGTCAATCGAACTGGCTTGCCGCCATTCTGACCCGCCGCTGCATGTCTCCCAACCATCTGTGGCAGGATCTCGGGCTCAATTCCCGTGTCGAACTCGGCAGATTGATGCGGGAGTTCTTTCCGACGCTCGCCGCGCGCAACGTATTGAACATGAAATGGAAAAAGTTTTTCTACCGTTGTCTTTGCGAGATGGAGGGTTTTTCCCTTTGCGCCTCGCCGACCTGCCAGCAATGCAATGACTACAACGATTGTTTTGGCGAAGAAACCGGCTTGAGTCGATTGCCTCAGAAGAACAACTGACCAGTTTTAGAATCCTTGTCCGCCGCTCGGCGCCGCAGCCGAACGAGATTCGCGGCGGTCCCTCTCCTTCTCACCGCATTGTGGACCGTAGCGGCCGCGCGAGGTCCGCGCTGGGTTCGCCTGGATGAAAGTTCCGGCGGGCCTCCCGCGAGATCGCTTCGCGATCTGCACCGCGAACGCAAGGAACGCGAAATCTGCTCCAATCGAGCGGATTTCGAATAAATTGATTCCGGTTGATCCGCTCGCGATTGAGCCTGACCGCGCGCGTGGCGGCTGGCGCCTTCCCGCGATGCAACGTTTTAGGCCAAACACCCAATTATTGCGGCCATAAAAAAAGCGGCCCACTTCCGTGCGCCGCTTTTACCTCTCAACCCATCCCAAACCGGTGACGATATCGTTCAGGCGCCGCCCGGTTCGCCGCTGAATTTAACCAGTATGTCCTGGTCTCGGACCACATATTGGCAGGCAAGGCGATATTTCGGCGCAAGGTCTTCAACCTCGGCCTTGGCGATCTCGTCGGCCGTGATCTTGCCGAGCGATTTCAACAGGGTCTTTTCCTTCTCCGTGAGCAGGGATCCCATCGTTTTGCCCGACAAGGTGACGACCTCGATCAGGCACGATCCGCATTCTCCGTCTTTGCAGTCATGCGGGATCTTGATCTTGTTCGCTTCGGCCACCGAAAGAACGGTGGAGGTGTCGCCGGCGACGGCGTACACCGTCACGTTCTTATGGAGAAGCGGAGAAGAGAAAGTTACATTAGGCATGCAAACCTCGAACGAGTGGACCGCGAGTGTGAGCTCCGGCATTCACCAGACAGGAACACCGTGCGGTTGGCCGCGGTCAGCCGAATTTGAACAGAACCCCGTAACCCCCGCGCGGATAATTCCATACTATATCGCCTGAGGATTCACAGAGAATGCGACATGTTCCGCATTCGAGGCAGCCGTCCGCGGTAATTTCGACCTGGCCGGCGCTGTTTTCGGCGTAGCAGCCGGCGGGACACAGCTTCGTCATCGCCAGAAGATTATCCGACGGCTTGGTGTGGGCGTTGATCTTGATGTGAGGCCTGCCAGCATCGACGAGGTAGCGATTCTGGTAGAGCTTTTCCTCTACGCGAGTTGCAGCCATGACTGTCCCCTTCTCTCTCAAAGAGTTCGATCTGTCCTGTCGTCATCGCCAGGCGCGGGCCAGACGCACCGCGTCGCCAAACAGGCCGGTCCATTTTCTTTCTTTCACGAAGGCGCGCACCGACGCCTTTTCCTTTTCGATTTTCGGCGTGCCGTCGACGCGCAGATAGTTCTCCATCGCATTTGAGAGGAGCGCTGGATAGGCGAGAAAGTAGTTCTTCGCCTGGGTATGCAGAAGTTCCGGCATGTCTTTGTATTTTTTCAGATCCTTCATGACGAAGCTCTCTTCGAGGTACTTTTTGTACAAAGAGAGATTTTGCTTCGTCATAGGCTCGCGGCGCGATTTAACCTGGAAGATCGCTTCAGCCGCCAGCCGCCCCGAGGTCATGGCGAGATTAGAGCCTTCGCGATGAATGGCGTTGTTCAACTGCGCGGCGTCGCCCACGACCACCCAGCCATCGCCCACCAGTTCGGGAATCGCCTTGTAGCCGCCTTCTGGAATAAGATGAGCGGCATATTCCTTGACTTCCGACCCCTCCAGAAGGGGCTTGATCGAAGGGTGGGACTTGAAGGCCTCGAGCAGCCCGTAGGGCGTCTCGGAAGCGCCGGCGAAATCCGAAACCAGACAGCCGAGACCGACCGAGACGCTCTCCTTGTTGGTGTAGACGAAGCCCATGCCCGTCATACCCTTGGAAATCGTTCCGGCTGCCTCGATCACCACGCCTTCGTCGCCGACGAGGTTGAAGCGCGATTCGATGGTCTCGCGCGGAAGGAAATGCATTTCCTTCACGGCCAGCGCGACATGTTCGGCCTTCGGAGCCTCCCGCAGGCCGGCTCGGGTCCCGAGCAGGCCGTTGACGCCCTCTGCGATGACGACGACATCCGCGAAGATGGTGCCGCCACGCCGATCCGTCAGCACGCCGATGACCTTGCCGTAAGCGTCGCTGACGAGTTCGGTCACCGTCGTCTCGCTGATCACTATCGCGCCCTTCGACTGCGCCTCTCTCGAGAACCAGCGGTCGAACTGGGAACGGATGATGGTGTAGCGATTGGGCTTTTCCTCGTTGAAGTCGTCGGACCGGTACTGAAGCGCGGTATGAGACCGATCGGTCATCATCCAGAAGCGCTGCTCGACCAGATGGCGTTCGAGCGGCGCTTCCTCCCGAAAGTTGGGGATGATCTTCTCCAGCATGTCGGCATAGAGAATGCCGCCCTGCACGTTCTTGGAACCGGGATATTCGCCCCGCTCCAGCTGCAGCACCTTGAGGCCCCGCGACGCCATGGTGTAGGCGGCGGCATTGCCCGCCATGCCGGCCCCAATGACGATGGCGTCGAATTTCTCGTCGATCATGGAACCCTCCTGTTGCTCGCTCTCACTGCTCGCCCCCGCGGGACGGAAAACACTCGGCGTTTCGACAAATCAGCTTGCAAGACGATCTCTCTGGTGGGGAGACAGTCTCCTGCGGAACGCCTCGGTCAGGGCGGGCAGCAGACGGATGGCGTCGGTGACGATGCCGAGATGGGCGAAATCGAAGATGGGCGCGTTTTTGTCGGTATTGATCGCCACGATCATATCGGCGCCCTCGACGCCCACACGATGCTGAATCGCGCCCGAGATCCCGGCAGCGATATAGAGCTTCGGCCGGATCGTCTTTCCGGTTTGTCCGATCTGTCGATCCGCCCCGATCCAGCCCTTCTGGACCAGAGGCCGCGATCCGCCGAACTCGGCGCCCAGCGTCGTGGCGAGATTGCGCACGAGCTGAAAATTTTCGGCGCTCTGCAATCCAAGTCCGCCGGCCACGACCACATCCGCGAAGGCGAGGTTGGTCTTCGAAGATTCGCGGTCGGGAATGAACTTCAGGATCTTGGTGATGATCGACTCTTCGTCGAGATCCGCCTTGAACTCGACGATGCGACCCTCTTTCGCTTCGTCGCGCGCCGGCATCGGCATCTGGCGCGGACGAACCGTCGCCATCTGCGGCCGATAATTGAGAGTGTAGATCGTGCACAGCAGCGACCCGCCGAAAGTCGGCCGCGTCGCCGCCAGGGAACCGTCAGCGTCGACCGCGAGTTCCGTGCAATCGGCGGTGAGGCCGGTCAGCAGCGTGGTGGCGACCGATCCGGCGAGATCTCTCCCCAGCGTCGTCGCGCCGAGCAGGAGAATTTCCGGCTTATGCGTATTGACGAGCTGCGTCAGGGCCTTGGAATAGGGCTCGTTGCGGTAGTCGGTGAGAATCGGGTCTTCGACCAGATAGGCGACGTCGGCGCCGTAATGGAAAGCTTCCTTCACCGCCTTGCGGGTTCCCTCGCCGGGCGCGCCGAGAACGACGCCGGCGAGATCGACTCCGAGCTTGTCGGCGAGCTTTCTGCCTGCGCCGAGCAGTTCCCAGGAAACCGGATGGACCTCGCCGCGTTCCTGCTCGATAAACACCCAGACGTGCTTATAGTCGCGGAAATGTTCCGGGAGTTCCTTTTTCTGGTTGGCCCGGCTTTGTGCGGGCGCAGCCGTAGCTTCGGACATCTTGCTCTCCTTAGGAACCGCTCGCCAATTTGGCCATATCGCTTTCGAGCGACGCTTTCTTAGCGAAAATCGCGCCAATCAACGCCTCGGCCGATTCTGCGGCCGTTTTAGCCGGTTCGATCAAGGCTGCGCGATCAGAGCGCGGGGTCGGCGCAAACACTTTCTTGACGATCGTGGGCGAGCCTTTCAGGCCGCATTTCGTGAGGTCCGCGATGCCGGCGTCCTTCGCGCTCCAGGTCACGATCTCGGCCCGGGCGGCGCGCAGGGAATCGTCGATCGTTCCGCGGCGGATTTCATTGGTGCCTTCGAGCATCGTGATCAGGCAGGGGAGCTTGGTCTGCAGGATCTGCACGCCGCCTTCCGCACGCCTCTCTACGATGATCTCGCGCTTTTCCGGCTCGCAGTTCTCGATTTTCGAGACATAGGTGAGCTGCAGCAGTTCGAGGCGCTTGGCGACGCCGGGACCGACCTGCGCGGTATCGCCGTCGATTGTCTGCTTTCCTGCAAAGACGATGTCCTGCTCGCCGAACACCTCCTGGATCTTGCGGATCGCCTGGGCCAGAGCATAGGTCGTCGCGAGAGTGTCGGAGCCGGCGAAGAAACGGTCCGTGAGCAACACGGCGCGATCGGCTCCAATAGCCAGGGCCTTGCGTAGCGAATCCGCCGCCATCGGAGGGCCCATTGTCAGGACTGTCACTTCTCCGCCAAATTTGTCCCGCAGGCGCAACGCCTCCTCAAGCGAGAACAGATCATAGGGATTGATGATCGTCGGCACGCCCTGGCGCATGATCGTATTGGTGACGGGATGCACGCGTATCTGAGCGCTGTCCGGCACCTGCTTGATGCACACCAGTATCTTCACGGCGCATCTCCTTGTTTCGGTTGTTTGTCTGGTTCTACAGCGGGGCGATCCCCGCATATTTGGCTTCGCCGGGACCTGCGCCGCAAAAAGCCGGACGCGGCAATTTCGCGAAGCAGGTTCGCCCCGCGCGCCGCCTCTTTGTTTCGGCCGAGCAAGCGCGATCCTAAGCGGCCGATCCGCCGCCGCCGAGGTTCAAGGCGACGAACTGCTTTTTGGGCGGCTCGGTCGGCTTCACCGCATCCTTGTGCACCTTGAACACCCGTTCCTGGATCGGAGAGGAGGCGACGAAATCGGCGTAGGCTTTCGCGAGGAAATCCTGGCAGGCCGCACGCGCCTCGGCGTCGCTGGTTTCGTCGACGCCGCCCTTGTGCAGATATTCGCCCATGCGACGCAGAATATGCAGCCGCGCCACGCGCACGACGGCGGGGTCATATTCCACGCCGAGGGCCTCGAAGAACTCTTCGGCCGTGGAGAGTTTGCGCAGCTCGTCAAGGATGCTCATGACCTTGTGTCCCTTCCTTCGCTACATCCGCCTGAACCGCGGGCGATGCTTCGTTCATCTTGAGTTGCACATGCGCCAGTCGCGCCTCGAGAAAGGCGATCCGGTCGATCAGCGTCGAGATAGCGTCGCCCACCGGGTCCGGGATCAGGTGATGCGCGAGATCGATGCGACCGTTTATGTTGCGTCGACGAGGCTCGTCCCTGACGATGCGACCCGGTATGCCGACCACCGTCATCTCCGGCGGCACGTCCTCGATCACCACCGAGTTGGCGCCGATCCGGGCGCCCGCGCCGACGACCACAGGCCCCAGGATCTTCGCCCCGGCTCCGATCAGCACGCCGTTTTCCAGGGTCGGATGGCGCTTGCCGCCCGACCATGAGGTGCCGCCCAGCGTCACCCCATGGTAGATCGTCACATCGTCGCCGATCACCGCGGTCTCGCCGATGACGACCCCTGCGCCGTGATCGATGAAGAGGCGCGAGCCGATGGCGGCTCCGGGATGTATGTCGATATTGGTGACCAGTCTCGAAAACCACGAGACGAAACGGGCCGGGAATTTATAGTCGGCCCGCCACAGCCGGTTGGCCAGCCTGTGCCACAGAACGGCGTGCACGCCGGGATAGAGCAGAAGCGTCTCGAGCTTTCCGCGCGCCGCCGGGTCCCTTTGCGAGACGCATCCGATGTCTTCGCGCAGCGTTTGCACGAAATCCGGAGGCGCCAGCTTCACCGCGGGAAAAAGCGCTGCGATCGCGTTCATGACAGGCCTCTGGTTCCGGCGTGCGTCGCCTGATGCGCACTCTCATGACGGGCGCGTTCGATCACGCGGCTGAATTCAGCCCTGCTGAACGGAGGCTTCTTGGCCCGGGCGCGTCTTTTCACCTGATCGAGCACGCGAGCGGCGGCGGCAGGATCCAGCACGACGCCGAGCTCCTCGCATCGGCTGGCGATCGCCGCGAGGCCCGAATGCTTCGCGATCAGGATCTTGTTGCGCCGGCCCAGCGCCGCCGGGTCGAGTCCCTGATAGGTGCGTGCGTCCTTGAGCAGCGCCGCGACATGAATACCCGATTCATGGGTGAAGATGTCGGAACCGACGATCGCCTTGGCGCGTCCGATCTTTCTTTGCGAGGCTGCGGCGACGATCCTGGCGAGACCCTGAAGCTTCTTGAGGTCTATATTGGTGCGTCCCTCGCAGACATGGCCGAGAGCCGCGGCGACTTCTTCGAGAGCCGCGTTTCCGGCCCGCTCTCCGAGACCGAGCACGGTGACCGAGGCGTTGCTGGCGCCGCCCCGGATCGCCGCCAGTGTGTTGGCAGTGGCGAGGCCTACGTCGTCGTGACCGTGAAACTCGATCGGGAGATCGGTTTCCTGAGTCACATGCCTGATCGATTCATAGGCCGCGAAGGGATCGAGCAGGCCGAGCGTATCGGCGAAGCGGAAGCGCGTCGCGCCTTCCTGCGCCGCAGCGCGGAGAATCTCGCCGATGTCGCGAGGATCGGCGCGAGAGGAATCTTCGCCGCCGAGAGCGACCGACAGGCCTCTGGAAACGGCGTAAGCCACCACCTGCCGCGCGCGCTCGGCGGCGCCCCTGACGTCGGTGTTGAGCTTGACGCCGATCTGCAGCCTCGACATCGGGGTCGAAATGTTGACATGGCTCACGCCGGCGCTCAACGCGGCGTCGACATCCGATTTGACCGCCCGGCACCAGGCGCTCACCCGGCAGGGCAGACCCTCCGACGCTATGGCGCCGATGGCTTCGATCTCGTCGGCGCCCATGGCGGGGGTGCCGGCCTCGATCTCGTCGACGCCGGCGTCCGCCAGGGCCCGCGCGATCGCGAGCTTTTCATCGGCGGTGAAGGCGACGCCGGGAGCCTGTTCGCCGTCCCTCAGCGTCGTATCGTTGATGTAGATTCGGGTCCGATCCTTGTTCACGGGCGCGCCTCAGGCGTAAACCGGCTTGAATTCTTTTCCGCCCTTGTCGTCCCCGGTCCAGAAGGGCGACAGCGCACGCAGCTTCTCCAGAATGCCCGGCATGGTCTCCAGCACGCGATCGACGTCCTCGTCGACATTGTCGCGCGACAGCGAGAAGCGAATGGATCCATGCGCCGCGGTGAAGGGGATGTTCATGGCGCGCAGGACATGCGACGGCTCCAGCGAACCCGAAGTGCATGCGGAGCCCGATGACGCCGCAATTCCGGCTCGTGTCAGATGCAGCAATATGCCCTCGCCCTCCACATATTCGAAAGCGATGTTGCAGGTGTTGGGCAGGCGGTCGTGGAGGTCGCCGTTGACGAAGCAATTGGGGATGCGCTGGAGCAGCCCGCCCTCGAGACGGTCGCGCAGCGCCTTCACCCTGGTTTGTTCCTCGGACATATGCGCGAGCGCGAGTTCCGCGGCCTTGCCGAGTCCGATGATGGCCGGAGTGTTCTCGGTGCCGGCGCGGCGTCCGCGCTCCTGATGCCCGCCCCGCAGAAGCGGTTTGAAGCGCGCGCCGCGCTTGACGTAGAGGGCGCCTATGCCCTTGGGCGCATGCAGCTTGTGGCCGGAAAGAGATAGCATGTCGATCGAGCTGTCCTTCAGCGAGATCGGCACTTTGCCGACCGCCTGCACGGCGTCGGTGTGGAATAGGGCGCCATGCTCCTTGGCGAGATCGGCCAAGCCTTCGATCGGGAAGATCGTGCCGGTCTCGTTGTTGGCCCACATGAGCGTCACCAGCGCCACCTTGTCCGAAAGGGCGGCGCGATAGGCTTCGATGTCGATGCGGCCGAGCGAGTCGACGCCGATATAGTGAACCTTGGCGCGCCCGGTCTTTTCGAGGTGCTGACAAAGAGACAGGACCGCCGGATGCTCCACCTTGCTGGTCACGATCTCGTTGCGGTCCGGCAGGGATTCCAGAGCCGACAGTATGGCGGTGTTGTCCGCCTCGGTGCCGCCGGAGGTATAGATGATCTCGTGATCGTGAGCCGTTCCCAGCAGAGCCTGCAACTGGCCGCGCGCCGTCTTCACCGCGGCGCCGACGCTGGCGCCGAAGGAATGTATCGACGACGGATTTCCGAACTGTTCGGAAAAGAACGGCAGCATCGCCGAGACGACCTCCGGATCGACCCGCGTCGTCGCATTATTGTCGAGGTAAACCGGCTTCATGGCCTGCTCCGTTAATGCGCGTTGCGGCCGACCGGCACGACGCGGACCGGGAAACCGAGCTTGGCCATCAGCCGCTCCTGAATTCCCGAGAGTGTGACGCTGGACAGCTGACATCCGACGCAGGCGCCGGAGAGTTTGACGAGAACATTGGAGCCGTCGACATCGACCAGCTCGCAATCGCCGCCGTCTTTTTTCAGATGGGGACGCAGCTCCTCGATGATCTCTTCGATCATGCGGATCTTCTGCAGATTGGTCATTCCGGCCGAAGGCGGCGGCAGCGGAGACATCGGCGCCAGAGGAGATATCTGGGTAAGCGTCTGCTGCGGCTGGGGCTGCGGGGCCTGAGCCGCCTGCGCCTTGGCGGCCTGCGCTTTTTCCTTCAACTTCTTGGGATCGGCCGCGCCGACGCGATAGGCCTCGTGCTCTGCCAGCAGGCCTTCCGCGACCATCTCCGCATTGGCGTTGGAGAGAATCTCCTCGAGCTTGTCGAAGCAGGTGAGGCAGCCGCCGCCGGCCTTGGTGTAATCGGTGATCTGTTCGACCGTGGTCAGCTTATTCATCTTGATCGCGCGTTCGATCAGACCCGCGTCGACGCCGAAGCACTTGCAGACCAGCTCGCCTTCTTCGTGGTCGTCCTTCCAGACTTCACCGCGATAATTTGCGACCGCCGACTGAAGCGCCTCGTAACCCATCACGGAGCAATGCATTTTCTCGGGCGGCAAGCCGCCCAGAAAATCGGCGATGTCCTGATTGGTGATCTTCAGCGCTTCATCGAGGGTCTTGCCGATGATGATCTCGGTCAACGCCGATGAGGACGCGATGGCCGAACCGCAACCGAAAGTCTGGAATTTGGCTTCGAGGATGACCTCGCTTTCCGGATCGACGCTGAGCATCAGCTTCAGCGCGTCTCCACAGGCGATGGCGCCCACTTCGCCCACGGCGTTGGCTTCATTGAGAACGCCGGCGTTCTTCGGGTTGAAGAAGTAATCTTTGACTTTATCGGTATAGTCCCACATCGCGACCTCTCCTCAGGATCCGGTCAGCCGAAGGATTTGCCGCAGGAGCAGCTCGACTTGGCTTGCGGATTGTCGAAGGTGAAGCCCGATCCCTCGAGGCTGATCACGAAATCGACCTTGGCGCCCTCGAGGTAAGGGAGACTGCCTTCCTCGATGAACACCTTGACGCCGTCGCGCTCGATCAGGAGATCGCTCGGGTTGGTCTCGTTGACGAGACCCATCATATATTTGAACCCCGCGCAGCCGCCGGCCTCCACCATGATGCGAAGGCCCTCGACGTCGGGCCCAGCGCCCGCAATCGCCGACCTTACTGCACTCATAGCGCTATCCGTGAGTTGGATCATTGTGACGCTCCGTCCGATGATTTTTGCTGCCGGACGAGAAGCAACCGTCATGCCAACCCGGGAGACGGGCCGAAAACAAGGGAAAACAGGGCTTCCCCCTGTCGGCTAACCCACATTGTAGGGACTCTGACAATCCAGCCCGGGACGCGCTTCAACAGCAGCGCATCGGGAGCGCCGTTGCGGTCCGTCGCCGCGCATTGTGATATGGGATAATGAGCTTACGCCTTTCGAAGGGGCCGAAATGACGCATAGCCGCCTGATCTGGATTATCCTCGCCTTGATCGCAAACCCCGCCTGCGCCGAAAACGGCGGCGCCTTGCCGACCCGCGTCGGCGCATGCGTGGTGACCATCGTCGACGCCGTTGAGACGCGGCTCGTCGACGGCTCTGCGCCGATTCCGAATTCGGGCAGCGCCGTGCGCTTTTCCAACGGCGGCTACCAGGTTTCCTATGAAACCGTGCCGGCGATCGAAGAATCGCGCAAGGGGGACCGCGTACGCATGTGTTTCATCAGTACGCCGTTGAACTGCCCGCCGGGCGACACGCGCGGCAAGGTCTATTACACGACCAACCTGCGCACCAAGAAGAGTTGGAAGCTGCCCGATTCCGAACATGTCTGCGGCGGCGCGTAGAACATTCTCGAGCGAAGCGGGCGGTTACGAGCGTCGTCGAATCGAGACGCAGAACGTCAGGTCGTTCTTTATCGCCCTCGACGGGAACTCCGCCATGCCCCGAATTTTAACGTGGAGATGATGATAGGCGGAGCGGCTCTCGCCGCCCCGACGGTCGTTCAGTATTTGGCGACTGTCGGCGCCGGAATTCCCCAATCGATGTGATAATTGAGGCCGACGCGGACGATATGGCCGTCGAATCGCGTCGTCGCGCTCACGCCGTTGATGAACAGCGCCGAGCCGTCGAACGTGTGGGTCGCTCCGAGCCAGGAGCCGGGATAAGTGAAGGAGCCGAGGTCGTAATAGAGATATTCGAGCTTTGCGCTCCATTTCGGCAGGAACATCCATTCCAGGCCGCCGCCGGCGCTCCAGCCGACGCGCGTGGTGGAATAGCCGCCTGTGGAGCCGAAGCCGGGATTGACCGGCATGCCTGTCGTCACGGCCTGGAAAATGCCCAAATTCGAGCCGACGCCGCCATAGGCGAGACCTCCGGAGCCGAAGACCAGCAGGGTCGGCGTGACGAGATAGCCGATGCGGCCTCGCGCCGTGCCGAGATAGTCGAGGCTCCTCGTCGCCGTCACCGTCGTGGCGATCATCTGGAATTGCTGCGGAGCGGGCTGGAACGCGTTGCTGCTCGTCGTCTTCTGGCTGGCGCCCGCGACGCCTTGGATGTCCGCCTCGAATCCCACCACCCAATTGCCGGAAAACTGCCAATTATAGCCGATCTGGCCGCCGCCGATGAAACCGTCGGCGTTCGCCGAATATTGACCGCCGGCGCCGATCGCCGAGGCGACGGAAAGACCGGTCGGCGGCGCCATAGCGAGCGATGTGATGCGGTATATCCCCACATCGACGTCAGAGCTTCCACTGAAGGCGTAGCCGGCGTTGACGCCGAGGTAGAGGCCCGTCCAAAGCGGCGGAGCCGTCACGGGAACGATCGGCGGGGCCTTGCGCGAGGGCAGATCCGCAGCGGCTGCGGAAGCGCCCGACACGGCGACGGCCAATATTGACAGAACGGATTTTTTCATGGGGACACCTCGGGGCGCCAGCCTTGTTCGGGCGCGGCTTTCGAACGTAATATAATTTTGCTATATAGATAATTGAGGCGCGGACGGACAAGGCTATAGAAGCGGCGCCTAGACAAATGTTTGTGCAAGATCAGCCGAAGACACGGCCGAGGCTTTCGATGTTTCGGCTAATACTCTGACAAGCCCCAGCGCCGCCCCAGGGCGCGGACGCGCCCCTCCCCGGGGCGCGCGCCCAGATCGCCGGTCTCGGCGGCCGAGCGCGGGCCGCCCCCGACCGTGATGTATCTAATTTATCACGCCCGCCGACAAAGCGATCATCTGCCTGACGTTCGCTCAGATTATTTCGGTTTATGCGCAAATATCGCGCATTGTGGCGACTCAATGTCCTTGTAAAGCTCCGCCTGAGCAAATTAAGTAAAAGAACTATATTGCGAATCGACGGGTCGAAGCCTGCTCCGGGAAGCCCACCGGACCGAGCAGCCGCGCCCGAGATCGCCGGGCAGAGAGGCAGAAACGTCATGAAGCGCACCGCGTCGGCCAGACAGTCCCTTCCGAGCTGCGGCTTCCGGGCTCGCCTACTCGCCAGCGGCTCACTCGCCGCGCTGCTCGCTTTTTCGAACTGCGCCGACGCGCAACAGGCTCTGCCGGCGATCGACATCGGCGGCGCGGGGGCTTCAGGGCGGACGCCGAGCGCGACAACTTCCGCCGAAACGTCCAAAAACACGATCATGGACACGCCGCGCGATGCGGCCGCCACCGAATACGCCGTCGGCGCGCAGGGGATCGACCTCGCCTCCGGCGGGGGCGGAACCAATCCGATCCGCGGCATCTCCCGTCTGCCCTCGGTGGACGCCCCGGAGATCGACCCTTACGGCCTCGCCAATATTCCCGGCGGCAACAAGGGCCTGCGCATCCGCGGCGAGGTCAGCCAGCACGGCAACAGCACCGGAACGGTGGAGGGCCTGCCCCTGTCCGGGATCGATCCTGGCCCAGGATCCACCTTTCTGATCGACAACGAAAACCTGAGCAAGATCGTCCTTCACGAGGGCCCCATGCCCTCGAACGTGAACGCTTATTTCACCGTCGGCGGCGCGTTCGACAGCCAGATTCGCTGGCCAGAAGAAAAAATGGGCGGTGAAATCTCGCAGAGCGTCGGCTCCTTCAGCTTCCTGCGCACATTCGCCCGCGTCGACACCGGGACGATCCTCAACGGAACGACCAAGGCCTTTCTCTCCGGCTCCTTCGTCGACGCCGACAAATGGCGAGGGTCCGGAAAATCGCCGCAAGGCAAGGGCGATTTCAACTTCGGCCTCGACACGAGGCCGACGGAGGCCTTCGAGGCCAAGATCTTCGCGGCAAAGACCAGCTTCGACGGCAACACCTATCGCGGCCTGACCTATGATCAGGCCAGCAATCTCGGCGTGTACCGCTGGTTCGACTTCGCCGCCATTCCCGGCTCGCTGCCGAGCCAGATGAACAATTACTACGGCTACAATCTCCAGCATTTCGACATTTGGACCGCGTTCTCGGAGTTCAGCCTGCGACTGAACGAGGCGACGCGCGTCGTCGTCAAGCCCTATTATTATCGCGAGGACGGCTACTACCTCGACGGCATGGCCAATGGCATGGTCCGCAAATGGCTGATCGACCACGACATGTACGGGGTGGTCAGCGAGATCCAGTCGCGAGTCGCCGATACGGACGTGACCGTCGGCCATTGGTACGGCGTCCAGAACCTGCCGGGCCCGCCCACCGAATGGCAGATGTTCCAGCCCAACGCCGCCGGCGGCCTCACCGGCGGCTCATGGTCGGTCCTCGCGCAGCAGAAGAGCTCTCACAACTTCAACGCCGCCTATGGCGTCGCCGCCCGCGATTTCGGCCCCCTGCATCTCGAAGCCGGCGCCCGCTACGTGTGGGAGCATATGGCTGGCATCGACGAGTATAACGCGAACGGCGTCACGGGCCTGCCCTACGACACCGCGCTCGCGCTCTCTTCCGGCGTCATCCCCAACCGCAGCGTGACCGGCTTCACCGTCGGGACATTCCTCCCCTACGGCGCGCTCTCCTATGACCTCGCCAAGGACCTGAAGCTGAAATTCAGCGGCGGCGGCGGCTATGGCGGGGGGAGCTACGACGGTTGGCCGGCCTATCAGCAAAACGCAAACGCGTTCATGAAGCAGGGCATTACCGCCGAGCAATATTGGCATACGATTCGGCCCGAGACCTCGACACAGCTCGATCTCGGCTTGCACTGGTCCTTCTCCGACTGGTTCGGCTCCGGCTTCATCGAGCCCACCGCCTATTACTCGCGCAACCACAATAAGAACGTCTCCTACGATCCGGGCGTCGGCGTGCCCTTCAGCCAGAATGTCGGCGAAGCGCAAGGCTATGGCGGACAGCTCATGGCGCATTACTCCCCCATCGAGACGGTCGATCTCTTCGCCTCGCTCGGCTATCAGCGCCTCGAATTCCTCCAGAACCTGCCGGTGCTCCCCGGCGCGTCGGCGGCGACGGTCTATTCGGCCCAGGTGGTCGGCCGACAATTGCCCGATGTGCCCTATTGGATCTCGACCCTCGGCGCCAATTGGCGCGTCGATGAATTCACCTTCACGCCGATCCTGCACATCGTGGGCTCGCGTTCGGGCGACACCTCAGGATTCCAGCCGCTCGCCGGCTACGCCACTCTGGACCTCACCGGCAAATATACCCATAAGCTCGACTGGGGGACGCTCGAAGCCAGCCTGTCGATCATGAACATCACCGATACGCACTACATCGGCTTCATCAACAACGGCTATTATCAGCAGAGCTCGAGCTCCGGCATCTATTTCCCCGGCCCGCCGCGCAGCGTGCTGGCGAAGATCGGATACAAGTTCTAAAAGCGTTTCCAG
This sequence comes from Methylocystis heyeri, assembly GCF_004802635.2. NCBI lineage: Bacteria > Pseudomonadati > Pseudomonadota > Alphaproteobacteria > Hyphomicrobiales > Methylocystaceae > Methylocystis > Methylocystis heyeri. Next base: position 4,398,405 of record NZ_CP046052.1, on the reverse strand, counting down.
CCGCAGTGGATGCCGGTTCGGCGCGCGGGATCAATCGCCGCGCTGAAAATGGTCGAACACCAGCCGCGCCGTCGCCTTGTTCACGCCCGGCACTTTCTCGAGGTCCGAGAGCGCCGCGCCGGCCACGGCCTTGGCCGAGCCGAAAGCGAGCAGCAGGGCTCGTTTGCGCGAAGGCCCCACGCCGGCGATTTCGTCGAGCGGATTTTTCGTGAAAGCCTTTTTGCGGCGTGCGCGATGAGTTCCGATCGCGAAGCGATGCGCTTCGTCCCGTAGCCTCTGGATGAAATAAAGCGCAGGATCGTGGGGCGGCAGGCGGAAAGGCTCGCGGCCTTCCGCAAAAAACGTCTCTCGCCCAGCATTGCGGTCGACGCCTTTCGCCACGCCGACGATGGTGACGCCCTCGACGCCCGAAGCCTTCATCGATTCCCAGGCCGCGTCGAACTGCCCGCGCCCGCCGTCGATCAGAATGAGATCGGGTTTCGAGGGAAAAGCCTCGGGGTCTTCCTCGCGCTCCCCGGTCTTGGCCAGCCGGGCGAAGCGCCGCGACAGAACCTCGCGCATCATCCCGTAGTCGTCTCCGGGCGTGATCGCTTCGCCCGCTATGTTGAATGTGCGGTAATGCGCCTTCATGAAGCCGGCGGGACCGGCGACGATCATCGCCCCGATCGCCTGCGCGCCGCCGGTGTGGGAGTTGTCGTAGACCTCGACTCGCCGCGGGGGAGCTTCGAGCCCGAACAGCAACCCGACTGCGGCGAGGAGCTTTTCCTGGCTGGCGTCTTCCGCCAGCTTGCGCCCGATGGTCTGGCGCGCATTGGTGAGAGCGTGCTCCACCAGTTCGCGCTTCTCGCCTCGCTGCGGCGTTGCGACCTCGACGCGGCGCTTTGCCCGCACATAGAGAGCGTCCTCCAGGACGTCCTTATCTTCGATATTATGCGACAGCAGCACCAGCGGCGCCGGAGGATGCTCGCCGTAGAACTGGGTCAGAAATGCGTCCAGCACTTCTTCTTCGGAAAGGCTCTGGTCGGCGCGCGGAAAATAGGCGCGATTGCCCCAGTTCTGATAGGCGCGAAAGAAGAAGGCCTCGATACAGAAACGCCCCGCTTCCTTGGCGATGGCGAAGACGTCGGCCTCCTCGACGCTGCGCGGATTGACCCCCTGCGCGCCCTGAATGGCGGAGAGCGCCGAAATGCGGTCGCGCAGCCGCGCCGCGCGCTCGAACTCCAGCCGCTCCGCGGCGGCGGTCATTTCGGCGGCGAGATGCTCGCGCACGCTGCGGCTTTTGCCGGTCAGGAAGTCCTGCGCTTCCTGCACCAGCTCGGCATAGTCCGCGATGCTGATCTCTCCGGTGCAGGGGCCGGCGCAGCGCTTGATCTGGTAGAGCAGGCAGGGGCGGGTGCGGTTCTCGTAAAATGAGTCGGCGCAGGAGCGCAGCAGAAAAGCGCGCTCCAAAGCGTTCAGCGCCCGATTGACCGCCCATGCGCTGGCGAAGGGACCGAAATAATCGCCTTTTCGCGCGCGGGCGCCACGATGCTTGGTGATTTGCGGGGCCTCATGGTCGCGCGCGATCAAAATATAGGGAAACGACTTGTCGTCGCGCATCAGTACGTTGAAGCGCGGCTTGAGCTGCTTGATCAGATTGGCTTCGAGCAGCAGCGCATCGGTTTCCGTCTCCACGGAAATGAACACCATGCTCGCGGTCGCGGCGATCATGCGGGCGATGCGGTTCACATGGCCGGCGAGGCGGGTGTAGCTCGCCACCCGCTTTTTGACGTTTTTCGCCTTGCCGACATAAAGCACGTCGCCGTTTTCGGCGATCATGCGATAGACCCCGGGTCCGTTGGGCGCGTTCTTCCAGTAGCTCCTGATCACGGCGATGCCGCGCTTCACGCTCTCCGGCGTCTCGGCCTCGTCAGAGAGGTCGACCCCGGAGCTTTCCTCGAGAGCGAAATCCTCCTCGTCTTCGGGGAATTTATCCTCCGGGGGAGCGTCGGCGGACCGGGCGGGGGAAGTCATGGCGATGATTTAGCGCGTTTTCCGATCGGACCGAAAGTCCGATCGATCAGAATTCTCCCGTCGGAAAGATGCGCTTTCCGATCGGACGGAAACGTCCAATCGACAGGAAACCTCGCCAAATGACAGCCTCGAAGAAGGTCCGCCCGCAAAAAATGAAGGCGGCGCTGCGGGCGCCATTATTTTGATCCCGCCGCCGCGCTATCTGGACCCCATTGCCTGCGAGGAACCAGATATGTCCGATACGCCCGAATTGACCCTGTATCACGCGCCGCGCACACGCTCCTCGGGCGTTCGCATCCTGCTCGAAGAGCTGGGGGCGCCCTATCGCCTGCATATTCTGAACCTCAAGCTCGGCGATCAGCTCAAGCCCGAATATCTCGCCGTCAATCCGCTCGGCAAGGTCCCGGCGATAAAGCACGGAGACGCCGTGGTGACGGAGCAGGTCGCCATCTACATCTATCTCGCCGACGCTTTTCCGGATGCGGGACTGGCCCCGGCCATCGGCGATCCCTTGCGCGGCCCCTATTTGCTCTGGCTCGCCTTTTACGGTTCGGCTTTCGAGCCGGCGATCGTGGACCGCTCGCAGCAGCGCGCTCCCGATTCGCGCGCCATGAGCCCCTATGGCGATTACGACGCCGTGATTTCGGCCGTCCGGTCGCAGCTCGCGGGCGGACCTTATCTTTTCGGCGACAGGCTGACGGCCGCCGACCTGCTCTGGGGAACGGCCCTGCGCTGGACCACCATTTTCGGGCTTGTTCCCACAACGCCCGAAATTTCCGCCTATTTCGAGCGCATCGCGTCGCGCCCCTCCGCCCGCAAGGTCGGTCGGGAGGATCATGAACTCGCGGCGGCGCAGGAGATCGCGGCCAAGGGCTGAAACCGGCGCGCTTGCCGCCCGCCCGGACCGTCCTGCCGACATGAAATCCCGCCACATCAACGAGTTGAAGCGCATTTTCCGGCAGATCGCCGTCAAATTCTGCGACAACGCGCTCCAGATTCCGGTTAACTCCTCTTAACGGTAAATTTCCTCGGCGCGTTCATTATCGCGGCAAACGGCGCCTCGCCGCCCAGCGCGCCCTCGCCTCGCGAAAGCCGGCGGGCTTTTGCGGCGGCGCGGGCGAGACCAGCAGCGAACACGGGCTTGATGGAAATCATGACGCGCAGCCAAAGTCTTGGGTCCGCATCCGACACCTTTCGCGAATTCGCGCGGCGGCGCGCGGCGGAAGCCGTCGGGCTCGCCACGCTCGGGGCCTGCGGAGCCCTGACGGCGGCGCTCGTCACCTGGTCGGCGCGGGACCCATCGCTCAACCACGCCACCGATGGGCGGGTCCATAATCTTCTCGGCGCGCCGGGCGCGATCGTCGCCGATCTGTTCATGCAGCTCTTCGGGGTGGCGACCATAGCCGCCATTCTCCCGGTCGCGGCGATCGGAATGCGCCTCCTCACCCATCGCGGCGTCGAGCGTTCGGGGCTGCGGTTCATGCTGTGGATCGTGGGCGTGCTTTCCGCCGCCGTCACGGCTTCGCTTCTGCCGGTGACCGACCGTTGGCCGCTGCCGACCGGCCTCGGCGGCGTCGTCGGCGACGCCGTCCTCGCTCTCCCGCGCCATCTCGCCGGCGGCGCCAGGATCGCCGTCGCGATCACGGGCCTTCTCTCGATCGTGGGAGCCATTCTGGCGCTGACCGGCGCGGCCGGTTACGGTTTCGAGAGCGAGAGCGATCTGAGGCTCGACTCCGAGGAGGAACAGTCTCGACCGCTGCAACGCCCGGCCAAGGAGGACGACGACGAGGACGCCGCCGGCGAGCCGGGCGTCGCGATCGTATCGGTCGGAGCCGCCCTCCACGCCGTTCTCACCGTAAAAGCCTTTCTGCGGCGCAGTTTCGAAAAGCTGCGCTCGGCCCGCAGGATCGCCGCCGGCCCGACCCCGGACCAGCAGGACCACCTCTCTCCTTCAAACGCCGGTCTCCATGAGCGCCGGGAGCCGATATTCGGCGATCTGAACGATTTCGACGCCGATGAACCGCCGGCGCGGCCCCGGACCGCCGCCCGCGCCGACGCTTCCGTTCCGCCTTCCCGGCTCGTCGTCAGCCCCCCCGGCCAGGTGGTTCCCGCCGCGGCCGCGACGGGGGGAAAGCAAGTGATTCGCGAGCGCGCCGCAGCGCCGGCGGGCAAGGGCGCTCCGTCCCGCCCCTACCGGCTGCCGGAACTCGAACTTCTCGCCGAACCGAAAAAGCCCTCTGCCGGCGCCAAGATCTCCCAGGACGCGCTGGAGCAGAACGCCCGCAACCTCGAGGGCGTGCTGGACGATTTCTCTGTGCGGGGCGAAATCATCAATGTGCGTCCGGGTCCGGTGGTGACGCTTTATGAGCTCGAACCCGCACCGGGCATAAAATCCTCCCGTGTCATCGGCCTCGCCGACGACATTGCGCGCTCCATGTCGGCGGTCTCGGCCCGCGTCGCAGTGGTGCCCGGCCGCAACGCCATCGGCATCGAACTGCCGAACCAGCGCCGCGAAACCGTCTATCTGCGCGAACTGCTGGCCTGCGAGGATTTCGCGACCTCCAAGCACAAGCTCGCCATCGCGCTCGGCAAGACCATCGGCGGCGAGCCCGTCATCGTCGATCTCGCCCGCATGCCGCATCTTCTGGTCGCTGGCACCACGGGCTCGGGCAAATCGGTCGCGATCAACACCATGATCCTGTCGCTGCTCTACCGGCTGAAGCCCGAGGAATGCCGGCTGATCATGGTCGATCCCAAGATGCTGGAGCTTTCGGTCTACGACAACATTCCTCATCTGCTGACGCCGGTCGTCACCGATCCCAAGAAGGCGGTCGTGGCGCTGAAATGGGCGGTTCGCGAGATGGAGGACCGCTACAAGAAGATGTCCAAGGTGGGCGTGCGCAACATCGACGGCTTCAACGCCCGCGTCGGGGAGGCCCGCGCCAAGGGAGAGGTCATCACCCGCACGGTCCAGACCGGCTTCGACCACGAAACCGGCGAAGCCATCTTCGAGCGCGAGGAAATGGATCTCGCGCCTTTGCCCTATATCGTCGTCATCGTCGACGAAATGGCCGACCTCATGCTGGTCGCCGGCAAGGATATCGAAGGCGCGATCCAGCGCCTCGCGCAGATGGCCCGCGCCGCCGGCATCCACCTCATCATGGCGACGCAACGTCCTTCGGTCGACGTCATCACCGGCACGATCAAGGCCAATTTCCCCACCCGCATCTCCTTCCAGGTGACGAGCAAGATCGACAGCCGCACCATTCTCGGGGAGATGGGCGCCGAGCAGCTGCTTGGACAGGGCGACATGCTCTACATGGCGGGCGGCGGGCGCATTTCGCGCGTGCACGGGCCCTTCGTCTCGGACGGCGAGGTCGAGCATATCGTGAGCTATCTCAAGACCCAGGGTCAGCCCCAGTATCTCGACGCCATCACCACCGAGGACGAGCCCGCCGAGGCCGGCGAGGCGCCGGCGGCGAGCCCGGGCTCGATGGACGCCGAAGAATCCGGCGATCTCTACGACCGCGCCGTCGCCATCGTCCTGCGCGACAAGAAATGCTCGACCAGCTACATCCAGCGCCGCCTGTCGGTCGGCTACAACAAGGCCGCCTCTCTGGTCGAACAGATGGAGCGCGAGGGCGTGGTCAGCCCGCCGAGCCACTCCGGCAAGCGCGAAATCCTCGTCGGCGGCGGGATCGACCGCGGCGCCTTCGATATCGAGGCGGCGGAGTGAGGGAAGCCATCGGCTTCCCTCAAAAACCACGGAACCGGCGTATTTCCTTGATAGCTTTTCGCTAGCCCATAAATGGGCGGATAATCGATTCTGATTCGACCCCTCGGAAAACGCCCCCGTGAAAAACCTCTCCTGCGCCGTGCTGGCCCTCGCTTTGACCCTTTCCATGAGCGGCGCCGCCCCGGCGGAAGATTCCTCCAAAACGACCCCGCCCAAGCCGGCCGCCGCCCCCGCCAAGCCCAAACCGGCCAAGCCTCACGCCGCCGCCGAAAAGACGAAGCCCGCCGCTCCGGCTCAGGCCGCGGCGCCCGCCGCCGGCGACAAGACGGCCCCCGCGGCCGCAGCGGAGCAGGAACTCCCGCCTTTGCCGCCCGGCAAGGTCGAAAGGGCCGAAGCGGTCAAGCGCGCCAACGCCTTTTTCAACGCCTCTCCCGTGATGACCGCGGATTTCGTGCAGATGGGCGCCGACGGCAGGCGCTCGGAAGGCAAGCTCTATGTCCAGAGGGCGGGACGCGTCCGCTTCGAATATGCGGAACCCGCGACTCTGGAGGTCGTCTCCGACGGCGTGCAGGTCATGGTGCGCGACCGCAAGATGAAGACCCAGGACCTTTATTTCATCAACCAGACGCCTCTGAAATTCCTGATGAAGGAGAAGATCGACCTCGAGACCGACGTCAAGGTCCTGGATGTTTCGTCGGACGATTCGGGCGTCATCGTCTCGGTGGAGGACAAGGCCACCTTCGGCGGCACCTCTTATCTGAAGCTGATCTTCGACCCGAAGACCTTCAAGCTGAAGCAGTGGCAGATCACCGATCCTCAGGGCAACCAGACGCTTCTGTCGCTGTTCAACATCGACCAGAAACGCACGCCCGATCCCGCCCTCTTCAAGATCGAGCAGGCCGCCAAGGCCGAAAAGGCGGACAAGCCCGAGGAAAAGACCGAGAAGACCGAATAGCGAAGGACTCAGGGCTTTCGCGCCGCGCGTCCGGGTCCCCGGGCGAAGGGCGCCACTGAAGGCGTTTCCAGCATGCAAGCCGAGCCCGCATTCGACTGGCCGATCTTCCGTTCCTTCCGGGGCCTTCGGCTCTCCGGGCTGCACTACGATCTTCTCGCCGGGCTGACGCTCGCCGCCATCGCCATTCCCGAGCAGATGGCGACGGCGCGGCTCGGCGGGTTTCCGCCTTATGTCGGCTTTCTCGCCTTCATCGCCGGCTCCGTGGCCTTCGCCGTCTTCGGCTCCAACCGGCTCCTGTCATCCGGCGCGGACTCGACCATCACCCCCATTTTTGCGGGTGCGCTGGCGCTGGTGGTTTCGACCGATTCGCCCGAATACGGCTTTCTCGCCGCCGTGCTGGCGCTGCTGATCGGCGCTTTTCTCCTCCTCGCCGGATTGCTGCGGGCCGGCTGGATCGCGGATCTGCTCTCGATCCCGGTCATGACCGGGTTTCTTGCCGGAATCGCCGTGCATATCGTGGTCTCGCAGGCGCCGGCCCTGCTCGGCCTTCCCGCGGGCCATGGCGAAATCTACGACCGCCTGGTCGCCCTCTCCCACGAAATCCGGCAAACCAATTTCCTCACGCTGGCGATCGGCCTGTTCTGCCTCGCCGTCATCGAGATTTCCGAGCGGATCAGTCCGCGCATCCCCGGCGCCCTCATCGCCCTCGCCGCGGCGACCGTCGCGGTCGACCATTTCGGGCTCGAGGCCAAAGGCGTCGCGGTCGTCGGCGGCGTCGCCTTCGAGGCCCCGCATTTTTCCTTTCCCGCGCCCACGCTGGACCAGCTCTCGCATGTGATCGGCCTTGCGGTGGTGGTCTCCATGGTGGTGATGGTCCAGACTGCGGCGACGTCGCGGTCTTTTCCGGGCGACGCGGGCGAGCGGCCCGACATCGACCGCGACTTCATCGGCCTTGGGACGGGCAGCGCCCTCGCCGGATTCCTGGGCGCGTTCCCGGTCAATGCGAGCCCGCCGCGCACGGCGGTCGTCGCGGAGACCGGCGGGCGGAGCCAGATTTCCGGCCTGATCGCCTGCGGCGTGGTCGTGATGACGGGCCTTTACGGCGCCGATGCGCTCGGCAAGGTCCCGGCCGCGGCCCTGGCCGGGGTGCTGCTGTTCGTTGCAGGGCGGATCTCGCGGCTGCGCGAGTTTCGCGACATCGCCGGCAAGACCAGGGCCGAATTCGGCCTCGCCGTCGCCACCGTGCTCGGCGTCGCCATGCTGCCGGTGCAGACCGGCGTCGGGCTTGCGATCACGCTGTCCTTGCTCCACGGCGTCTTCACCACGACGCGCAGCCGCCTCATCGAATATGAACGGCTGCCGGACTCCTCCGTGTGGTGGCCGCAAAGCCCCGCCATAACCGGGGAAAAGCTCTCGAGCGTCATCGTCGTCGCCTATCAGGGCCCGTTGTCGTTCCTCAACGCCTATGATTTTCAGAAGGACCTGGAGAAGAAAATAGCCGACGCCGGCCCAAGCCTCGCGCTGGTGGTGCTGGAGGCGAGCGGCATCGTCGAAATCGACTTCACCGCCGCGCGAATCCTGAACGCGGCCATCGCGCAGTGCCGCAAGGACAAGATCGACTTCGCCATCGCCCGGCTCGAATCGTTACGCGCCCAGGATGCGCTCGGAAGATTCGGCGTGATGGCGACCCTTGGCGAGGGACGCATTTTTCACAGCGTCGACGAAGCGACCCGCAAGCTCGCTCCAGGGGCTGCGACCCTGCGGCGGGCGAGAGAAGACGAAGCTGACCGTGAGCTCCCGCCTGCGCTTGCGCCAGAACGGGATCAAGCCCAAATAGCACAAGAGACGTGAGCGGCCGCAGCGATTTTGACGGCCGCACAAATTGGGCCTGCGGGAAAACATGAGAGATCCATATGAAGTATTGGGCGTCGCCCGCTCGGCGACCGCCAGCGAGATAAAGAAAGCCTATCGGCAGCTCGCCAAAAAATACCATCCCGACCACAACAAGAGCGATCCCAAGGCCAAGGAGCGTTTCGCCGAGGTCAATTCGGCCTATGAGATCGTCGGGGACGAGGAAAAGAAGGCCAAGTTCGATCGGGGCGAAATCGGCCCCGACGGCAAGCCGCGCTTTGCCGGTTTCGAGGGATTCGGCGCCGGCCCCGGCGGCTTCGGCGGACGGGCGGGCGCGGGGCCGGGATCGCATTATGAATTCAATTTCGGCGGCGGCGGAGGCCGGGCCGGCTTCGACCCCTCGGACCTTTTCGCCGATCTTTTCGGCGCCGGAGCGAAGCGCGGCCGCGGAGGCGCGGGCGCGCCGCCGCCCCGCCGCGGAGAGGACGTCGCCGCCACCGCGACCATACCGCTGGAAACGGCGGCCCTCGGCGGCTCGACGCGCGTCGTGCTGCCGAGCGGCCGCACGATGGACGTCAAGATTCCCGCAGGCATAGAAGACGGCAAGCAGATCAGGCTGCGCGGCCAGGGGCAGCCGGGGCCGATCGGCGGCGAAGCCGGCGACGCCCTCATCGCCGTGAAGATCGCGCCGCATCCCTTTTTCCGGGTGGAGGGCCGCGATCTGCGTCTCGATCTGCCGGTCACGCTCTATGAAGCCGCTTTGGGCGGGAAGATCGCCGCGCCGACCCTGTCGGGCAAGGTCGAGCTCACGATCCCGGCCGGCTCCAACGGCGGCCGCACGCTGCGGCTGCGCGGCAAGGGCCTTCCGGCGTCCGACGGCAAGCCTGCAGGCGATCTCTATGTTTCGCTGAAACTCATGTCCCCTGAGGCCTCCGACCCGGAATACGAGGCCCTGATGACGAAATGGCGCGACGAGAAACCCTACGAGCCGCGCAAATTCTTCGACAAGGCGTGAAGTTCTGGCTCGCTTTGCGGGCTCCCGGTCTATTGGCAAACCTCTGAGGCGGCCTCGTTTTTCGAGACGCGAGCACATCTCGCTCCTCGAGATGAGGGCTATGAAGGAACTGGCAGGCGAAGAAGCCCCTCATGCTGAGGAACCTGCGAAGCAGGCGTCTCGAAGCACGGGGGGCGATATCGTGACGTGGTCGGCAGTCTGCGCGCCCCGTGACTTTGGCGACGCAAAATGGCAATACAGCGCGGTTAAATCGAACGGGCCGCCGGCGACCTCTCGCCGGGGTCCGCGGGTCGGCGCCCTGGTCCGGCTTTCCGCTCGGGCGCGACTGCGCGCGCGCAAGGCGCCAAAGCACGGGAGAGAGATTTCATGTCGGTGATTGATTCCGTTCGCAAATCGCTCGTCCCGGTTCATCCGGAAGGCTATATTTTCATCGCCGGCTTCGCCATCGTCGCTTTCGTCCTCCACTGGCTTTCCCCGACGCTGGGCTGGATCGGCTTCATCGCTACGGCCTGGTGCGTGTACTTCTTCCGCGATCCCCCGCGGGTGACGCCGCTGCGCGAAGGCCTCGTGGTTTCCCCCGCGGACGGCGTGATCTGCTCGATCGGCTTCTTTCTGCCGCCGGCCGAACTCGGACTCGGCGCCGAGCCGATGCAGCGCGTCTCCGTGTTCATGAGCGTCTTCGACTGCCATGTGAATCGCGCCCCCATCACCGGACGCATTGCCCGAATCGCCTACCGCCCCGGCCTCTTCGTCAACGCCGACCTCGACAAGGCCAGCGAAGACAATGAGCGCAACGGGCTCGTCATCGACGCGCCGCAGGGCCGATTCGGCGTCGTGCAGATCGCCGGGCTCGTCGCCCGCCGCATCGTCTGTTTCGCGCAGGAAGGCGAAACCCTCGGCGTCGGAGACCGCTTCGGCCTCATTCGCTTCGGCTCGCGCGTCGACGTCTATATGCCGACCCACGCCAAGCCCACCGTAGCGATAGGTTCGCGCGCCATAGCCGGCGAAACCGTGCTCGCGGACCTCACCACCAGCACGCCCGCGCTCTCCTTCAAGGCGGGCTGACCCCCGGGCTCTTTCCGCTTCGATCTGAGCGGAAAGAGCCCGCCAAAGATGCGAGCCAGAAAATGAGCGAAGAAAAATCTTTCGACTTCTCCTTCGGCTCGTTGAGCCCGCTGGAGCGGCGCCGCCTGCGCTTTCGCAATATTCCGATCCGCGTGGTGCTGCCCAATCTCGTCACGCTGCTGGCGCTGTGCATGGGTCTGACCGCGATCCGCTTCGCGGTCGACGGCCGCTTTGAAACCGCCGTGCTCGCGGTCATGGCCGCTGCGGTGCTGGACGGGCTCGACGGCAGGCTCGCGCGCGCCCTTAAAGGAACCTCGCGTTTTGGAGCCGAGCTCGATTCGCTCGCCGATTTCGTGGATTTCGGCGTGGCGCCGGCCCTGCTGCTCTATTTCTGGGCCCTGCATGAGATCAAGGATTTCGGCTGGTTCGCCGCTCTCGCCTTCGCCATCGCCTGCGCCCTGAGGCTCGCGCGCTTCAATGTGATGGCGGAGAACCCGGCCCGTCCCGCCTGGCACGCCGACTTCTTCGTGGGCATGCCCTCCCCGGCCGGCGCTGTGACCGCGCTGCTGCCGCTCTATCTGCATCTTTCCGCCATGGAGCTTCCGACCTCCAAGGGCTTCGTGGTCATCTACATTCTTTACGTGCTGCTGATCGCCTTTCTGATGGCCAGCCCGATCCCGCATCTGTCCGGGAAGCGCGTCGGCAAGATTTCTCGCGACCTCATCATTCCGCTGCTGTTCGGCGCCGGCGTGACCCTGCTGCTGCTGGCGATCTATCCGATGGAGGTCCTCACCGTCCTCAGCGTCGCCTATCTCGCGGCGATTCCCTTCGGCCTGCGGCGCTATAACGCCCTTGCGCGGGCGGAGGCCGAGAAACCCAAGGCGGAAGACGCCGGCCTTGCGCCTCCCGGGGCGGCCTGACGGGGTCGCGATCACTCTGGCGCTTGCAATCGCAGCCGTCATTTGCCAAATAGAGGCCGGGAGGTTGGCGGTGGACGTTCCACTCGCCAACCGGGTCAGGTCCGGAAGGAAGCAGCCCTAACGAGATCGGGCGGGTCTTCGTCCAACCTCCCACTTTCGCGCTCACGGCGGCGCAAGACGCGCCTTGCGCGCGATGGCGCTGCAGCCTCGGCCAGAGCGAATTTTCAAAAACGTCGATACGCTTTCGCTCGAACGACGCCGTTCGAGTTCAAAGAGCCGCGAGCGGAAGATGAACCAAGAGCCCCCTGAATCGGAGGCGCCATCCTCGAGCGCCGCGCCGCCGCCTTCCGGCGTTGCGCCCGCCTATCGCGTGCTGGCCCGAAAATACCGCCCGAGCAGTTTCGCCGATCTCATCGGCCAGGAACCCATGGTGCGGACCCTTCAGAACGCTTTTGATCTGGACCGCATCCATCAGGCCTATCTGCTGACGGGCGTGCGCGGCGTCGGCAAGACCACCACCGCGCGCATTCTGGCGCGCGCCTTCAATTACGAACTGCCCGAGAAGGACGGCCGCCCGGCCGTGACGCGGCCTACGATCCACATGGACGAGCTCGGCGTCCACTGCCAGGCGATCATCGAATCGCGGCATGTGGACGTGCTGGAAATGGACGCTGCGTCCCATACCGGCATCGACGACGTGCGCGAGATCATCGACAACGCCCGCTACCGGCCGGTGATGGCGCGCACCAAGGTCTACATCATCGACGAAGTGCACATGCTCTCCAAGGCCGCCTTCAACGGCCTCTTGAAAACCCTGGAGGAGCCGCCGGAGCACGTCAAATTCATCTTCGCCACCACCGAAATCGACAAGGTGCCGGTGACGGTGCGCTCGCGCTGCCAGCGTTTCGACCTGCGGCGCATCGACGCCGCCCTGCTGAGCGAGCATCTGCGCAGGATCTGCGATCTCGAAGGCGTCTCCATCGAAGCCGAAGCGCTGGCGATGATCGCCCGCGCCGCCGAAGGTTCGGTGCGCGACTCCCTTTCGCTGCTGGATCAGGCCATCGCCCATGGCGGGGCGAGCATCCGCGCGGAGGATCTGCGGGCGATGCTGGGAGTCGCGGACAAGGCGAAAGTCATCGATCTGTTCGAGGCGGTGATGGCGGGCGACATCGCCGCCGCGCTGCGCTTGCTCGAGGACCAGTACGACGGCGGCGCCGATCCTGCGCAAGTGGTGCAGGAACTGGCGGAGTTCACCCATCTCGCGACGCGCATGAAGGTCGCGCCCGACACGGCCGAATCGGCCGCGCTGACGCCGGAGGAGAGCCGCCGGGGCCAGGCCGCCGCCGATCGCCTCTCGATCCCGGTCCTGTCCCGCGCCTGGCAGATTTTGTCCAAAGGGGTCGAAGAGCTGCGCAGCTCGCAAACGCCTCTGGCCGCCGCCGACATGGTTCTGGTGCGGCTCGCCCACGCCGCCGAACTGCCCCCGCTCGACGAGGCCCTCCGCCGCCTCGGCCTGGGGGCGGGACAGGCCGCCGCGCGCGGGGCCGTCGCCCCGCAGAGCGTTCGCGCCTCTCCGGCGCCCGCACCGCGCGCCGCCGCTCCGGCGCAGGCGACACGCCTCGCCGAACCCTCTCCCCGCGCCCTGCAGGCCACGGCCGCTCCCGTCCCCCGCGGCGCGCTCCCGGCGACTTTCGAAGCGCTCGTCGCTCTCGCGGCGGAAAAGCGCGACGCGCTGCTTAAAATCGCCCTCGAATCGCAGGTTCGGCTGGTGCGCTACGAGCCCGGCAGGCTCGAATTCGAGCTTGCGCCGAACGGCGATCCCCAGCTTGCGCAAACGCTGATGCAGCGGTTGCAGCTTTGGACCGGCGAACGCTGGATGGTTTCGGTCGTTAAATCTGGCGGCCAGCCGACGCTGAGCGAGCGCCGCGAGGCCAAAGAGCGCGAGCGCCGCAGCGGCCTCGAGGCGGACCCGGTGATCGCCAGCGTGCTGGCGCATTTTCCGGGCGCGCAGATCATAGCCATACGGGGCAAGGACAATGGCGACGCCGCCGGCGCGCCGCTGGCCGACGCCGAAGCGGATTACAGCGATCCCGTCGATGACAACGACGATTAAAAGGAGAGACTTATGGATTTCATGGGCATGATGAAACAGGCTCAAGCCCTGCAGGCGAAAATGGCCGAGGCGCAGGCGGAGCTGGAAGCCCTGGAGGTGGAAGGCGAAGCCGGGGCCGGCGTCGTGAGGATCACGCTCACCGCCAAGGGAGACCTCAAAGGCCTGTCGATCGACCCGAGCCTGCTGAAGCCCGAGGAAAAAGAAATTCTCGAAGACCTGATCGTCTCCGCCCATGCCCAGGCCCGCGCCAAGGCCGAGGCTGCGACCGCCGAGAAGATGAAATCGGTCACCGGCGGATTGCAGCTGCCGCCCGGCCTCAAACTGCCTTTCTGACATGGCGGCGCCTGTCGCAGGACCGGAAATCGAGCGGCTGGTGCAGCTCCTCGCGCGCCTGCCCGGCCTTGGGCCGCGGTCGGCGCGCCGGGCGGCGCTGCATCTCATCAAGAAACGCGAGGAACTGCTCGGTCCGCTGAGCGAAGCCATGCGGGTCGCGCATGAACGCATCGTGACTTGCTCGACCTGCGGCAATATCGACACCAGCGATCCCTGCACCATCTGCCGCGACGTCCGGCGGGACAGGAGCCTGCTCGTCGTGGTCGAGACCGTTTCGGATCTGTGGGCCCTGGAGCGCGCCGGGCTGCTCCGCGCGCGCTACCATGTGCTGGGCGGCGTGCTTTCGCCGCTCGACGGGGTCGGGCCGGACGATCTCAATATCGCGGGGCTGGTCGAAAGATTGCGCGGCGGCGAAGTCCGCGAAACGATCATCGCGGTCAACGCGACCGTCGACGGCCAGACGACCGCCCATTATATCGCCGATCTGATCGCGCCTCTCAGCGTGAAGACCACCCGACTGGCCCATGGCGTGCCGGTCGGCGGCGAACTCGATTATCTCGACGAAGGGACCCTCGCCGCGGCGCTGGAGCGGCGCACGGTTTTCTGACGCCGCTCCATTGGGGTTTCCCGGTCTTACTGCATTCCCCTCGACGTCATCAGGAGGAACGCAGCGACGACGCAATCCAGGCGGACTGGGCGACTCTGGAAGGCGTCGCCTTCGGCTCGCGAGCCGGAATTCGCATTACTTGCCCGCTTCCGCCGGCGCCTTGGCCGCCTCGGAAATGACCTTGTCGAGTTCCGAAACCTTCATCTCGCCGGAAAATTTCACGCCGTTGATGAAGAAAGTGGGCGTGGCGTTGACCCCGAACTTCTCGGCGGCGCGATCGCGTATCGACACGATCTTCTTTTGCAGGTCGGTGTCCTTGAGCGTCGACTCGAACTGGGCCTGGCCGATTCCAGCCTGCTTTACGACGCCCTCGAGTCCTTCGACCGGCGTTTCGGTGAAGGCCCAGTTCTTCTGCTGCGCGAAAAGCAGATCGACCGCCGCGTCACGCTTGTCGTCGCCGAGCGAGCGAGCGAGCATGAAGGCCGCGGTGGCGATCGGGTCGAGCGGAAATTCCCGCAGGATGAACTTGATCTTGCCGGTCTCGATGTAATCCTTCTTGAGCGCAGGATAGACCTCGCGATGGAAGGCGGCGCAATGACCGCAGGTCATCGACGCATATTCCACGATGGTGACCGGCGCGTCGGCCTTGCCCTGGACGATATCCGGCAGGGCGTTGGGAGCCATCAATTCCGCAAGGGACACTTTGGTCGCGCCATTGGCGGCCTTCTGCGCAAAGGCGGCTGTCGACGCGATCGCCGCGGCGGAAATGGACCCGGCGAGAACGGCGCGGCGAGTGAGCGAAAATTTGGTCTTCGTCATGGTGGTTCCGTCATTGGAGGCGGCACGACCATAACCACTCGGGGAAATCAGGCAATCGGAATTGTATAAAAAAGCGGGGCCGAAACCCGGCCCCGCTCCAGGAAACGCGAAAGATCAGCGCGAATAATATTCGATGACCAGATTGGGCTCCATATGCACCGGATAAGGCACCTCGGTGGCGTGGGGCACGCGGGTCAGCTTGGCGGTCATCTTGCTGTGGTCGACCTCGTAATACTCCGGCACGTCGCGCTCGGTAAGAGCGACCGCCTCGAGAACCACCACCGACTGCTTGGAGCTTTCCTTGACCTCGATCACGTCGCCCGGCTTGACGAGATAGGACGGAATGTTCACGCGGCGGCCGTTGACCCGGATATGGCCGTGGTTGACGAACTGGCGCGCGGCGAAGACGGTGGAGACGAATTTGGCGCGATAGACCACCGCGTCGAGACGGCGCTCGAGCAGGCCGATCAGATTGTCCGAGGAGTCGCCCTTGAGACGGATGGCCTCGGCGTAATATTTGCGGAACTGCTTCTCGGAGATATTGCCGTAATAACCCTTGAGCTTCTGCTTGGCCTTGAGCTGGGTGCCGAAGTCGGAGGGCTTGCCCTTGCGGCGCTGACCGTGCTGGCCGGGGCCGTATTCGCGGCGGTTCACGGGGCTCTTCGGGCGGCCCCAGATGTTCTGGCCCATACGGCGGTCGATTTTATACTTGGCTTCCGAGCGCTTTGTCACAGCGTGTCCTCTCAACGATCCTGGTTTCGACGCAAGCGCCGAGAGGCGACAAAACGCACGCGCGCTCTCCCGAAGGAAAGCTTAAAAGCGCCGTCCGACCGCGTTTCTCTGGCGGCTTGCGAAAATCCGCAAGGCTGGAAACGCGCCCTCCTCTGCCGAGCCGTAAGGCTCGGCCGACAGGCCGCTCACCGATCACTGAGGATTATGGGAGCCGCCACGGGTGCGAGCCGGGCCGGGAATGCCCGGACCGGAAGGCGCTTGGTTACAAAAGCGCCCCTGCGATGTCAAGGGCGACACCCGCCCGCGATCGCCTCAACGACAAAAAGCGCGCCGAACTCGGTGAGCTGGCGCGCTTCATTATGCTGAAATCCGCCCTGCCGGCGAAAAAGCCCTCACGGCCAGAACTGCGGCGGCCACACCAGCGGCGCCTGCGGCTGCGGGTCGAAGGCCTGATGCAGGTTCTCGTCCATATACCAGCTGCGCTGATAGGTGGACGGAGGATCGCCCCACTGATAGGCCGGCGTATAGACGTAGCGGGTGTAGGTCCCGACCGGAACCACCGGCCCGGGATCGAGGAAGCTGCGCCGCTCGACGACGAGCGGGCGGCGGCCTTCGGCGACATAGGCGGCGCCGTGATGATAGTGGCGATGGCGGTAGGTCTTGGCGCTGGCCGCGCCGCCGCAAAGCGCGGTCGCGAGGAGGCAGCCCAAAGACGCCGAAATTATCGAGATTTTGCGCATTTGCGGCAGCTCCCTTCAGATGTCGATTTCTGAATCGAATAATAGCGGATCGCCGCCCAAAAGCGATACCTCGGCGCGGCGATACTTAATGATTTCGCTCAAGCTTCAGCGCGTCTTCTTGGCGCGCTTGGCCGGCGTCGGCTCATTCTTCAAGGCCGGCATGGTCGAATGGGCGTCGAGCCAGCTGGACTTCGTCGCGCCGGGCGACAGCGCCGCGCCGCCGCAGCCTTTGCCGCGCTCCTGCTCCGCCGCCAGGAAGAAAGCGTCCAGGGCCTTGTTTTCTCCGCTCGCGGAATAGTCGAGTCGATCCAAGATGCAGCTGAGCGCGCGCCGATCGAGCGGCTTGGCCGGAACGCCGCAGGACAGGCCCGCGATTTCGACCGGCTGCTTCCCGCCGGCGAGCCGCAGGGCGAGACAGGCGCGCTCGGTGGCCGCGCCCTCGCTGGAGGGTTGAGACAGACGAATATCTGCGACTTCGAAGGAGCCGAAGCGCGTCGAAAGCGGCGTGGGCTGACTGATTTTCGTCACCGAAAGGCCGGCCTGCGCGGCGTGCCGGGTCAGATCCAGGAAGAAATCGGGAACCGTCCGCTTTTCGCCGCTCGGCTGGCGAATATCGAGGCGCATGTAAGCTTCGCCGGAAGCAAAACGACCGAAGGTGAGGTTGTCCTCCCGGACGCCCCCTTCGAGCTGTTTTACGGTGAAGCTCTTTTTGTCCTTCGCGAACTCCGGCGAAGAAAGATCGAATGCGGAATATTGTTTGGCCGCACTCGCCGTCTCGGCCGCGGGAGCCGCCGCGGCCAAAGCCCGCAGGGCGTCCTCGTCGTTGTGCGACTCCACCGCGGGAGGATGATCGCCGGTAAGGACGAGTGCCGCCCCCAGAACAACGAAGGCGACGACGCCGATCATCGCGGCGGCGAGATTGCCCAGCGGGCGCGCATAGAGCGGCTCTGCGCCGGGGTGGGTGACATATTCCTGGTCGAAACCGCTCACGCTCATGACGAAACTCCAACACGCCGCCCTCGTCAGCGGGCCTTAACTACGCAGCATTTTATCCACATTCTCCAAATTAACATTACCGTGCGGAAACCATTTAACCTCATGGTGAACAAAGAGTTTATCATCCGCGATAAGGATAAGAAAAAGCCCGCGCGGAGTGGTTCCGCGCGGGCCTTTGCAGGACTCGGAGAGGAAGATTATTCCTCGCCTTTCCCCTTTTTCTTGGCGGCCTCGCCTTCGCGCGCCTTAAGGGCGGCGCCGAGGATGTCGCCGAGCGAAGCGCCCGAGTCGGCGGAGCCATATTGAGCGATGGCTTCCTTCTCCTCGGCCATTTCAAGCGCCTTGATCGACACGGCGATCTTGCGCGCCTTGCGGTCGAACAGGGTGACGCGGACATCGACCTTCTCGCCGACGGCGAAACGCTCGGGGCGCTGGTCGGCCCGGTCACGCGCCAGCTCGGCGCGCTTGACGAAGGTCGTGAGGTCGGTGCCGACGATCTTGACGTCGATGCCGGACTCCTTGACCTCGATCACCTCGGAGGTGACCACGGCGCCCTTCTTGATCTCGACCGTGCCGCCGTCCTCGACGCTGGCGGTGGCGAAGGGATCGCCCGCAAGCTGCTTGACGCCGAGCGAGATGCGCTCCTTCTCGATGTCGACGTCGAGAACCTGCGCCTTGATGACGTCGCCCTTCTTGTATTCCTCGATCACCTGCTCGCCCGGACGGTTCCAGTCGAGATCGGAGAGATGGACCATGCCGTCCACGTCGCCGTCGAGGCCGATGAAGAGGCCGAACTCGGTCTTGTTCTTGACCTCGCCTTCGACGATCGAGCCCACCGGATGCTTCTCGGCGAAGGCTTCCCAGGGATTCTGCAGGCACTGCTTGAGGCCGAGGGAGATGCGGCGCTTGACCGGATCGACCTCGAGCACCTGAACGTCGACTTCCTGGCTGGTCGAAACGATCTTGCCGGGATGGACGTTCTTCTTGGTCCAGGACATTTCGGAGACGTGAACCAGTCCCTCGATGCCCGGCTCCAGCTCCACGAAGGCGCCGTAATCGGTGATGTTGGTCACGCGGCCGTGGAACTTGGCGCCGATCGGATATTTGGCCTCGATGCCCTGCCAGGGATCTTCCAGCAACTGCTTCATGCCGAGCGAAATGCGGTGGGTCTCGTGATTGATCTTGATGATCTTCACGCGAACGGTCTGGCCGATCGTGAGCACTTCGGACGGATGGTTGACGCGGCGCCAGGCGATGTCGGTCACATGCAGCAGACCGTCGATGCCGCCGAGATCCACGAAGGCGCCGTAATCGGTGATGTTCTTGACGACGCCCTCGATCACCTGCCCCTCTTCGAGGTTGGCGACGATCTCGTGACGCTGCTCGGCGCGGCTCTCCTCGAGAACCGTGCGGCGCGACACGACGATATTGCCGCGGCGGCGGTCCATCTTGAGGATGTGGAACGGCTGCGGCACGTTCATCAGCGGCGCGGCGTCGCGGATCGGGCGGATGTCGACCTGGCTGCGCGGCAGGAAGGCGACGGCGCTGTCGAGATCGACCGTGAAGCCGCCCTTGACCTGGTTGAAGATGACGCCTTCGACCTTCTCGTTGCTCTCGAAGGCCTTCTCGAGCTTGACCCAGCTCTCTTCGCGGCGCGCCTTCTCGCGCGAGATGACGGCCTCGCCGAGCGCGTTTTCGATGCGCTCCAGATAGACCTCAACCTCCTCGCCCACCTGCGGAGCGGGATCGCGGCCAAAGCCGGTGAATTCTTTCAGGGGGACGCGGCCTTCGGTCTTCAGTCCGATGTCGATGACGGCGACGTCTTTTTCTATCCCGACCACGCGGCCCTTGATGACGGAACCTTCCAAGGCGTCGGAGCCGCCGTAGCTTTCATCGAGCAGGGCGGCGAAATCGTCGCGCGACGGGGCGCGCTGGGCAGTTGCGGATGACATTGTTTCTCCTGGAGAGCTCCATCCCGGAGCGGGCGCCGGCTGGGTTGGCGTTGGAAGGGAGCTTTCGGCTTTTCGGACGTTTCCGCGGCGCCGCCCGAGGCGGATAACGCTGCATGGAAACGAAAGTTCAAACGAACTGGCCGGCGCGGCCCGAAGGTCGAAAGTCGTGGTTATGCCCCGCAGGACCAAAAAGCCCAGCGAGGCATAACGTCCTTATCAGGCGACGCGGCTCGACGCAAGGATTTACCCGCGCCGGGCGGAGGCGAAAGCCCCGAGACGCCGGAGTTTTACTTGGAGTAGGGGAGTTGCTCCACCAGCGCCTCGCGCATGTCGCTGAAAGCCTGAAGCGCCGTCCCGGCGTCGCGGCCGTGATCGCGCCGATGAGCCTTGTCCATCACGATGAAAGCCTGGGTCGCCCGCCACGAAACGCCATAGATGCGCTCCAGCCTTATTTCCCGGGCGAGATCCAGCGCGGCTGCGCAGTCGAAGTCTTTTTGCCGGACGATCGAATCGGCGCGATCCAACCAGCTTTTCAGTCTTGCATTGTCGACCATTTCGAAAACCTTGGAAATTTCGAGAGTGAATTGCACAGCACTATGAACTGCAACCTACACGACGCCCGGAAAAGCGCAACCGGTCAGACCGCCAAGTACAAGCTATAAGCAATCAAATGGTTAAAGGCGGGTAGCCCGCCGGTCGGCGCAGGCGACGCAAACGGCGGAAAGCGCCGCCCACAAGATATAAAAACGCTCTTCGCGGAGATCGCCGCTCCGCTCCGGGGCGGCCCGAGACGGCGGGAGAAGGTCGCGCAAGCTTTCCGCGACCGAGCATCTTGACAGCGGCGAGCGGCCGGACTTCAGTCTGACGCCTCGATTTGGCGAGGGCGCGAGAAAGGAAGATCGCGTGAAAGCAAAAATCTTTTGCGGAGCGACCGTCGCCGCTGCGGCGGTCGGGCTGGTTCTGGCCGGCGCGGCTCCGGCCGCGGCGAAACCCCACAAGACCCAGGGACATCACAAGAAAGTCGACAAGCACGGCTGCGGCGGCAAGAACGGTTGCTCCGCCAAGTCGAACGGCAAGGGCGCGGCGGCCCCGGCCCCCGCGGAGTCCGCAAGCGAAACAAAATGACGCTTGCCGCGAATAGGCGTATGTCAACCCCAACCTCTGGAACAACCGCATGAAGAACAAATCGCGCTCAGGAGCCGCGCTCGCCATCGCCGCGGTCTCGCTCGCCATCGCCGGCGGGGTCGCTCCCGCCGCCGCCGAAACCGGCAAGGTTCATTGCTTCGGGGTGAACGGCTGCAAGGGCAAGAGCGATTGCATGACGCCCAAAAACAGCTGCAAAGGCGCCAACGCCTGCAAGGGCCAGGGCTGGATCTACAAGGATTCCGCCAAAGCCTGCGAAAGCGAAGGCGGCAAGGTCATCGACTGACAGGCGACGAGAGGCGACGAACGCTCTGGCGTGACGGTCGCCTTTTGCTATTTTCTACTTCACGCGACGGCGGCGCGCCGCCGTCGCGGGAGGGCATCAAAATGGACCCGCTTCCTCGCCTGGGCTACGGCCTGGGTCTAAGACCAGTCTATTACGAAGAAATTCTGTCGGAGAAGCCGGCGGTCGACTGGTTCGAGATCATTTCCGAGAATTACATGATCCCCGGCGGCAGGCCGCTGGCGATGCTGGAACGCGTGCGCGCCGATTACCCGATCGTCATGCACGGCGTTTCGATGTCGCTCGCCTCGACCGATCCGCTCGATTTCGACTATCTCGCGGCGCTGAAAGCGCTCGCCGAGCGCATCGAGCCGGCCTGGGTGTCGGACCATCTCGCCTGGACCGGGGTGCGGGGCGTCAATCTGCACGACCTTCTGCCGATCCCCTATACGGCGGAAGCGCTCGACCATGTCGTGGAGCGAATCCTCCGGGTGCAGGATTTTCTCGGGCGCCCGCTCGTCGTCGAGAACCCCTCCACCTATGTTTCTTTCGCAGAATCGGAAATGGAGGAATGGGAGTTCGTCTCGGCAATGACGGAACGGGCCGACTGCATGCTGCTGCTGGACGTCAACAACGTAGCCGTGTCCGCCTTCAACCACGGCTTCGACGCCAGCCGTTATATCGACGCGATTGCTCCCTCCCGCGTCGCTCAAATGCATATGGCGGGCTTCACCGACAACGAAACCCATCGCATCGACACCCACGACCAGCCCGTGAGCGAAGAGGTGTGGTCGCTCTACGCCCTGGCCCGGCGGCGCTTCGGCGACGTCTCGGCCATGATCGAGCGCGACGACAATTTCCCGCCTTTCGCCGAACTGCTCGCGGAACTGCAGCGCATGCGCGACATAGACGCGGCTCTTCCCGCGCCGGAGCAGCGGAGCCGCGCGTGAACCTCAAGGAGCTCCAAAGCCTTTTTCAGGCTGCAGTCCTCGCCGGCGACGAGGAAGACGCCGCTGTTCTCGGCGCGGTCTCGGCGCAAGGCGGCGCCGACAAGCCCACCAAATTCGGCGTTTACGTCAGCGCCTACCGCATCCGGCTCGCCGAATATCTCGACGAGGACTACCCGACGCTGCGCGCGCTGGTCGGGGATGACGTCTTCGAGGCGCTGGTCGAAGAATATATCGCCGCCAATCCCTCCCGGGATCGAAACGCCCGCTGGTACGCCTCGCGACTGCCCGAATTCATGCGCCAGCATGAAGAATGGCGCTTCGACCTGCCCGCCATCGGCATGGCCATGTTCGAACGGGCGTTGACCGACGCATTCGACGCCGCCGACGCTCCCGTTCTCTCGATCGAGACCCTGGCCGATTTTTCGCCCGAGGACTGGCCGAGGCTCAGTTTCAGCTTCCATCCCAGCTTTCGCTTGCTGGAAGTCGCCGCCGGCACGCTCGACGCATATATCGCGCTGAACTCGGACGAGGGCGAAGAAATCCCGCCGCCGGAGGAAGGATTGGAGGCTGTCGCGGTGTGGCGCTCCAATCACGATCCTCTCTACCGAGGTCTCGAGGCCGATGAGTTTCTGGCGCTCAACGAGGCGCGCGCCGGCCAGTCCTTCGGCGAAATCTGCCAGATGGTCGCGTTCCAGAACGAAGAACAGCCCGCCGCCGAGCGCCTCGCACAGTTTCTCGTAAGCTGGTTTTCGGAAGGGTTGGTGACGGGAGCGGAGCTGGCTGTGGCGTGAAAGACCCAGTCCGGCAGGCGGCGCCCTTCCTCCCCATGGCGGCGGAAAGGCGCTCTCTTCGCCTTAAACGTCGAACACGCCTTCCAGCGCGTAATGCGAGATCGTCTTGCGGTTCTTGATCAGCTCGTCGATGGTCGGCTCGCCCTTGACGGCGCGCGAAATCGCGAGCTTGGTCGCCTCGTAATTGGTGCGGTAGAGATCCTTGCGGTCCAGGTTCTCGTCGGTCGCGCAGCGGGGATCGAGCCAGACCATGATGACCATGCAGAGCTCGCCGGCTTCCGCCTTGGGCAGAATGCCCTCCGCCACGCAATCGATGATCGCGTCGCCGGTCGCGGCCTGAACCACGCCGCCGAGCAGCTCCACATAAGCCTCCGACCTCACCGTCATCTTGGTGGTCATCATGGTGGCGGGACGCACCTGCTGGTTGAGGTCCCTGATCACGAACATGCGCGGATGCCCGGCCACCTGCCCCGCCATCGAGGCGAAGGCGTGTCCCACCGGCCCCTTGACGTTGCCGATCATCACCTCGGGCATGGCGTCGGTATATTGCCCGTCCGCCGCCAATACCGTCGCCTCGCCCGTCGCCAGCCAGATCCCGCTCATCATCCAATCCTTTTTCGAGTGTGGAGGCCGCGAGATAGCAAGAACCGGGCGGGCGCGAAAGGGCGCGCGCTCGCCCGCCGCGCAAAACACGCCGGGGTTATCTCTGCCCCGGCGTGCGCAGGGGCGGCGGATCGCTTTCGAGCAGCGCAAAGAGCAGATGGTCGCGCCACTGGCCGTTTATATTGAGATAGGCTCTTGCGTAGCCCTCCTGCTGGAACCCCACGCGCTCGAGCAGTCGCTTCGAAGGCTCGTTGGAGGGCAGGCAGGCGGCCTCGATGCGATGCAGGCCCTGGATCTTGAAAGCGTAACCGATGACCGCGCGCACGGCGCGGCTCATATAGCCTCTGCCGGCATAGGGCTCGCCCATCCAATAGCCGAGCGTCGCCGCCTGCGAAACGCCGCGCCGCACATGGCCGAGCGACAGGCCGCCCAGCAGCGCGTCGTCTTCTTCCCGAAAAACGAAGAAGGAATAGGCTTCGTCGCGGGCCATTTCGTCGGCATGGCGCCGCACGCGGTTGCGGAAGCTCGCCCGCGTGAGGTCGTCGGCCGGCCACAAGGGCTCCCAAGGGGTCAGAAAGGCGCGGCTTTTTTCTCTCAGTTCCGCCCATTCCTGATAGTCGCCGGTTTCCGAAAGGCGGAGATAAACGCCCTCGCCCCGAACCGGAAGATAGCGCCGACTGAGGGAGACGCCGAAAAGCGCCATGATCACGCCCCTGCTCCAACCGGCTTGGCCCGCGCATTTTCCGCGATGAAGCTTCGGATGCGGGCTTCGTCGTTGTCCAGCAGCGTGTAACGCTCCGCCGCGGTGAGGATGCGCTCCATTTTCGCGGGCAGCGGCGCAGCGCGCCCGATCGCCTTTTCTATCGCCGCCGGGAACTTGGCCGGATGAGCGGTTGCGAGGGCGATGACGGGGGTGGAGGGGTCCTTCGCCAAACTCTCCCGGGCCGCGCGAACCCCGGTGGCCGTGTGCGGATCGAGCACATAGCCCGATTCGCGCCAAGTCCGGGCGATCTCCGCGGTGGTCTCTTCCTCGCTGACCGACCGGGCGTCGAATTCCTCGCGGATCGCGCGGAGCGCCGATTCGGGGATGTCGAAGCCGCCCGACTGGTCCAGTCCGGCGAAAGCCGCGCGCAGGGCCGCGGGATCGCGCCCCATGGCGTCGAACAGCAGCCGTTCGAAGTTGGAGGAAAGCTGGATGTCCATCGAAGGCGATTGGGTCGGCGTGACGCCGCGAGGCTCATAGCGGCCGGTGGCGAGAGCCCGCGCCAGAATGTCGTTGGCGTTGGTCGCCACGATCAGCCGGGAAATCGGGAGCCCCATGCGTTTGGCGACATAGCCCGCGAGAACGTCGCCGAAATTCCCGGTCGGCACAGCGAAGGAAAGCTTGCGAAGCGGCGCCCCCAGCGACACTGCGCCGGTGAAATAATAGACCGTCTGGGCGACGACCCTCGCCCAATTGATCGAATTCACCCCTGCGAGCCCGACGCCGGTGCGAAATTCCTTGTCGCGGAACAGGCTTTTGAGAATCGATTGGGCGTCGTCGAAGGTTCCCTTCAGAGCGATCGCATGGATATTGGAATCGGCGACGGTGGTCATCTGCCGGCGCTGCACATCCGAGACGCGTCCGTCCGGATAGAGGATGAATACATCGACGCGGTCCTGGCCTCGGAACGCCTCTATCGCCGCGGCCCCCGTGTCGCCCGAGGTTGCGCCCACGATCGTCGCGCCCCGTCCTCTCTGCTCGAGGGCGTGGTTCATCAGCCGCGCGAGCAGCTGCATTGCGAGATCCTTGAAGGCCAGCGTGGGGCCCTGGAAAAGCTCGAGCACGAAGAGGTTGTCGGCGATCTGGACCAAGGGCGCGACAGAAGCATGAGAAAATCCGGAATAGGCGCTACGCGTCGCCTGGGCGAGCACATTCCCGGGGAATGTCCCGGCCGCGAAAGGAGCGATCAGCCTCGCCGCCGCATCGGCATAGGGAATTCCCGCGAGAGCGGCGATCGCGTCTCGATCCAGAGCCGGATAGGTTTTTGGAACATAAAGCCCGCCGTCCGCGGCCAAACCCGCGAGAAGCACATCGTCGAAGGCGAGTTCGGGCGCATCGCCGCGAGTGGAAATATATTGCAAGTCTGACACCTGTTGCATGGCGGAGCGGCGGTCTTCCAGAGCGTTTTCGGACCGGACGGCTGCGCCAGGTCGATATGAAATCGCTCCAGATCATATGGTGGGGCGCATTCTTATCGCAAAAGCTTGTCCGCTTTGCGCGCAAATGCGCTCTAGGGCCTGTTGAGAATCAGGATTCCCATTTTGGTGGAAGGATGATTCAAGCTCCGAAAGGAGTTTGCAATGCCCCGATTCTGTCTGACGGACGGCCAATGGTCGAAGCTGGAGCCCTTTTGTCTTGGCAAGCCCTCCGATCCCGGCCGGACCGGGAGCGATGGGCGATTGTTTTTAGAGGCGATCTTGTGGATTGCGCGCACGGGCAGCCCCTGGCGCGATCTGCCTCCCGCCTTCGGCAAGTGGAACACCGTGTTCAAACGCTTTCGCGATTGGGTGAAGGCCGATGTGTTCAAGCGGATGTTTGACGCCGTGTCGGACGATCCAGACATGGAATACGCCATGATCGACGCCACCATCGTCAAGGTCCACCGCCATGGACAGGGCGCAAAAGGGGGACTCAGGGCCAGGCCATAGGCAAATCCAAAGGCGGCTGGACCACCAAAATCCTCGCGCTCACCGACGCGCTCGGCAATTTGGTCCGCTTCGTTCTGCTGCCGGGGCAACGCTTCGACACGGTCGGCGTCGCGCCTTTGATCGAGGGCGTCGAATTTGGCGCGCTGCTCGCCGACAAGGCCTTCGACAGCGACTGGATCGTCGCCGAACTGAACGAGCGCGGCGCGCAAATCGTCATCTCCCAACATCCAAGACGAAACGCGCCTCTCGCCATCGACATCGAGCTTTACAAAGCCCGTCACCTCATCGAAAACTTCTTCGGCAAACTCAAGGAGTTCAAGCGGATCGCCCTGCGCGCCGACAAAACCGATCAAAGCTTCACAGCCATGATCCGCCTCGCCGCCGCGCTCATCAATTCGCGATGAATCTCAACAAGCCCTAGAGCATGCACCCAAAACGCACTGCGCGGCCTTTGGAAAAGAACATGCTCGATCAATGAGATTTGCAGCGCGTCCGGTTCTGTTCGAACCGCACGCACACTAGCAGAGCCGCGCCCCTTTTTCGTCAAAAAAGCGCATGGAGGGCGGCCCGGCGGCGACGTCCCTATAGCACGACGCCGCACTTTTCGCAGGCTGCGGCCTGCGCTGGCCAGCCGGCCTCCGGGCTTTCCGATTCAAGCTCGAGCCCGCGGCTCCTCGAGGCGCGCACGCGCATATAAGGCGAAGACGACCGCAAGCGCCGCCGCCAGACTGAACCAGGTGACGGCGTAGGAAAAATGGTTGTTGGGTATGTCGACCGCCTCGATCGGCGTGCGAAGCAGGCCCTCCGCGCTCGCCTGAGCTCGATCGGCGCCGGGGTCCTGTTGGAGGATGAACGGCGCCGCGCCCTCGATTCCGAGGGCTGCCGCGATTCTGATCGCGTCGCTGGTGTACCACAAGCCGCGCCGGGGATCGTCCTCGGGAGTGAACATGTTGCGTCCCTGCGGCGCCCGTAGCAGCCCGCTGATGCTGACGCGACCTGCCGGCTCGCCTTTCCAGGCGCCCTGATCGATCTTCGATTTCGGGGAGAAGCCGCGGTTGACGACAACCACTCCTCCATCGTCGAGCTTCAAGGGAGTGAGAACCACAAATCCCGGTTCGAGCCCGCCTCCTGGCGGGGCCTGCGCGTAAACCAGCGCGTTGAGCGCGTGCTGGAATTCGCCGCTGATTTCGACGTGGCGATATTCGTATTCTTCCGGCGCGAGCAGCGCCCACTGGTCGCGCGGCGGCGGCGCGACCGGCGCCGCCCGCATACGGGTCTCAGCCCGGGCGATGAGAGCCTCTTTCCACGCAAGCCTCCTCGTCTGCCAGAAGCCGAGAGACAACAGCAACGCCAGTGCGAGGCCTGCGCTCAGAGCCTGCCAACCCAGCGAACGGGGCAGAGGCCTCACTTGATCCGCCGTCCTTCTTCCGCTCGATTGTAATATTGGAGGGCCACCAGCAATCCCTTTGTCGGGCGCAGCATCCCGATGCAGACCGCGGCGGAGAAAGGCAGGAAGATCGCGGCATGCACCCAATATGGGGGCTGGTATACGATTTCGACCCAGGCGGCGACTCCGACGATCAGAAATCCCGCGATCATCATCACGAAAATCGCGGGCCCGTCGCCGGTATCGGCGAAGGAATAGTCAAGTCCACAGGCATCGCATTTGTCGGCGATGCGCAAAAGGCCGTTGAACATTTTACCTTTGCCGCAGCGAGGGCATGAACCGGTGAACCCGGCCCAATAGGGATTGACGTGCGGAGGATGGTCGAGGTTGGACATCAGACGCCTTTCGCCAAACGGGAACGGTCACGGAGCAATCCGTGACCGTCGGAAGTGGTTACATGGTTTGTCGTCGCTTGAAGCGTCCGCCGGACTCTTATTCGACGGCGCCGCCCCAGTTGCCCCAAACATATATCGCGGCGAACAGGAACAGCCAGACCACGTCGACGAAATGCCAGTACCAGGCGGCGAATTCGAGTCCGAGGTGCTGTTCCGGCTTGAACTGCCCCTTCACCGTGCGCAGAAGGCAAACGATCAGGAACAGCGTGCCCACGATGACGTGGAAGCCATGGAAACCGGTCGCCATGAAGAAGGTCGAGCCGTAATTCGTCGCGGCGGGATGCGCCGGATCGAACCTGAAGGCGAAAGGCGCGTGGGCGTATTCCCAGCCCTGGATCGTCGTGAACAACAGGCCGAGGGCGATCGTGGCGATCAGGCCCTTCTTGAGCTGTTCACGGTCGCCATGCAGCAGGCCATGGTGGCCCCAGGTGAGGGTCGCGCCGGAGCTGAGAAGAATGAGCGTGTTGAGGAGCGGCAGCTTCCAGGGGCTCAGCACTTCGATGCCCTTCGGCGGCCACACGCCGTCGAACAGCGCGGAGCGGATGGTCTGCGCTGCGTCGGCCGGGAAAAGGCTCGAATTGAAGAAGGCCCAGAACCATGCGACGAAGAACATCACCTCCGAGACGATGAAGAGGATCATCCCGTAGCGGTGATGAAGCTGCACCACCGGGGTGTGATCGCCCCTGACTTCGGCTTCGTCGATGATGTCGCTCCACCACGAATACATGGTGAAGAGGACGCCGGCCAATCCGGCGAAGAAAACCATCGGACCGATTTTCTGGCCGAGGATGGGCATGCCCTTCATCCAGCTGATGGCCCCGATCGCCAGCACCAGAGCCGAGAGGGCGCCGACGAGCGGCCACGGGCTCGGATCGACGAGATGGTAGTCGTGTTGCGGTTTGGCGTGTCCATCGGCCATGTCATCACTTCCTTCGACTGCGCCGGACAGGCCGGCTTGTTTGAAACCTCTTCGAGCCCGCGCGCTTCCGTCTCGCGCCGGACAAGATCAACTCCTGGGCTTTACCGGCGCTGCTTCGCTGCTCCGGGCGGCGGCGGGACCGGCGCCTTTTACCGCGAAAAACGAGTAGGAAAGCGTGACTTCTTCGACGCCGCGCATGGTTTCGTCCGTCTCCAGCGCGGGATCGAGGAAGAAGACCACCGGCCATTCGGCCGTCTCATGGGCCGCCAGCCGCTGTTCGGAGAAACAGAAACAGGCCAGCTTCTTGAAGAACGAGCCCGCCTGATCCGGGGCGACGTTATAGGCCGCCACTCCACGCGTTTCGTGGTCCGCGAGATTCGCCACCTTGTAATAGACGGTGGCCGTCTGCCCGGTCCTGAGCGATATCTTCGCGACTTCCGGTTCGAAACGCCAGGGAAGGTCGCGCGCGACATTGGCGTCGAACCGCACGTTGAGCACGCGATCACCCAGTTTTTCGGCGCTCTGGCCGGCGACCTGCGTCGTGCCGCCAAATCCGGTGGCGGCGCAGAACATCCGGTAAAGCGGAACGGAAGCAAAGCTCAGCGCCAGCATCGCGAAGGAGCCTGCGATGAGCGGCAGCGCGACGCGTCCCGATTTTTTGCCTTTTTCCCGAACGTCCATCCCGGCCGCCTCAACCCGCCGACGGAGCGACTGCGCCGCTCAGCTTGACGATGGTTACGACATAAAACAGCAGGACCAGGAAAGCGATGCCGAGTCCGATCGCGATATTGCGCGCGCGCCGACTCTGCTTCTGCTCCTTTGTCAGGATCACGCCTTCCTGCTCTGCATTCTGCCCTTCGGGGCGCTGCTTCGACATCCTTGACCCGCTAGTTCGGCGCCTTCGATTTGACGTCCTATTGAATCACCGCCGCGAGGTGGAGAACGCGTTCGACGACGAGAACGAGAAACAGCGCGAAGAGGTAGAAGATCGAAAAGAAAAAGAGCCGCCGCGCCGCTTTTTTCGCCGCTTCGCCCTCTCGTCGCCGATAGGTGGTTATGGCCAAAGCCGCGAAGACGGCGCCGAACGCGACGGAGATGGCTCCATAGGCCGGCGAAGCGTAGCCGAGCGCATAGGGGGCGACGCCGACCGGCGCGAGAATCAGGGAGTAGATGAGGATTTCCAGCCGCGTACGGTCCGGTCCCGCCACATTGGGCAGCATGGGCACGCCCGCGCGCCCGTAATCCTCGCTCTTGAGCAGGGCCAGGGCCCAGAAATGAGGAGGAGTCCAGATGAAGATGATCGAGAACAGGATGAAGCTCGACAGGCTGGCTTCTCCCGCCGCGGCGGCGAAGCCGACCATCGGCGGCAGCGCGCCCGCAGCGCCGCCGATAACGATGTTCATCGGCGTCGAGCGCTTGAGCCACATCGTATAGATCACGACGTAAAAGAAGATCGTGAAGGCGAGCAGGCCCGCGGCGAGCCAGTTGGCGACCAAGCCAAGCGTCGTGATCGCCATGCTGGCGAGGACGAGCCCGAAAGCCAGGGCTTCCTCCCGCGTCAGCCGCCCCGCCGGAATCGGTCGGGTTCTGGTCCGCGTCATCACGGCGTCGATGTCGGCGTCGTACCACATGTTCAACGCGCCCGACGCTCCCGCCCCCACGGCGATCGCGAGCAGCGAGGCGAAAGCGATTACCGGATGCGGCGGGACCGGAGCCATCAGCAGACCGGCGAGCGCGGTGAAGATCACCAGCGACATCACACGCGGCTTCAGCAGCGCGAAATAATCGGATGGGGCCGCGACGGGTATATGCGGAACCCGGCTGTCATTGACCGTGAAAGAGGCGTCGCTCACTTATCGCTCCGCTTGATTTCCAGCTTGGGAATTCGGCCGCAGCCCCTTTAGCCGAACCTTTTTGGGGCGCCGTCCGCCGGCCCTGAGGCCGGCGGGAGCTTTTTTGGAAGGAGCGGAGGCGCCTGGCCGATCCGCTCTTGTTTTCAAGTCCGGTTCCTTATCGCCCGAACATATTCGTCCGGGCGACAGGTCGCCTTAGTGCTCGGAGCCCGAGATGCGCGGCAGAACCTCAAACTGATGGAACGGCGGCGGCGAAGGCAGAGTCCACTCAAGCGTGGTGGCGCCGACGCCCCACGGATTGGCGCCGGCGGGACGCTTCTTCATCCAAGCCTCGATGACGACGGCGAAGAAGGCGATCAGGCTGATCGCGCCGATGAACGCGCCGATCGACGACCAGTAGTTCCACAGTGCGAACGCGTCCGGGTAGTCGATATAGCGACGCGGCATGCCGGCGAGACCCAGGAAGTGCTGCGGGAAGAAGGTCAGATTGACGCCGATGAAGAGCAGCGCAAAGTGAATCTTCGACAGCGACTCGTTATACAGATAGCCGGTCATCTTCGGGAACCAGTAATAGAAGCCCGCGAAGACGCCGAACACCGCTCCGAGCGACATCGTGTAGTGGAAGTGCGCCACGACATAATAGGTTTCATGGAGCTGACGGTCGGCGCTGGCGTTCGCGAGCACGACGCCGGTGACGCCGCCCATGGTGAACACGAAGATGAAGCCGATCGCCCAGATCATCGGGGCCCGGAACGAGATCGAACCGCCCCACATCGTCGCAATCCAGGAGAAGATCTTGATGCCGGTGGGCACCGCGATCACCATGGTCGCAAACACGAAGTAGCGTTGCGCGTTCAGCGAGAGGCCGACCGTATACATGTGGTGGGCCCACACGATGCAGCCGAGGAAGCCGATCGCCACCATCGCGTAGGCCATGCCGAGATAACCGAACACCGGCTTCTTGGAGAAGGTCGAGACGATATGGCTGATCAGACCGAAGGCGGGCAGGATCAGGATATAGACCTCGGGGTGGCCGAAGAACCAGAACAGATGCTGGAACAGCAGCGGGTCGCCGCCGCCGGCCGGATCGTAGAACATCGTGCCGAAGTTGCGGTCCGTCAGCAGCATCGTGATCGCGCCGGCGAGCACCGGAAGCGTCAGCACGAGCAGGAAGGCGGTGACCAGCATGGCCCAGGCGAACAGGGGCATGCGATGAAGGGTCATCCCCGGGGCGCGCATGTTGAAGATGGTGGTGATGAAGTTGATCGAACCGAGGATCGACGAAGCGCCGGCGAGGTGGAGCGCCAGAATCACGAAGTCCATGGCCGGGCCGGGATGCCCGATGTTGGAAGACAGTGGCGGATAGAACACCCAGCCGCCCCCGAAGCCCAGCATGCCCGGGGCGCCGTCGACGAACATCGAGAGCACGAGCAGCACGAGCGAAACGGCGAGCAGCCAGAACGAAATATTGTTCAGCCGCGGAAAGGCCATGTCCGGCGCGCCGATCATGATCGGAATGAACCAGTTGGCGTAGCCGCCGATCAGCGCGGGCATGACCATATAGAAGATCATGAGCACGCCGTGGGCCGTGATGAAGACGTTATAGAGGTTCTTGCCGCCGTCCAGCGCCATCGAAGCGTCGACGCCCTGAAGCAGCTGCGCCAGACCGGGGAAAATCGTGATGCCGGGATGCATCAGCTCGGCGCGGATAGCGACGGACATCAAAGTGCCGACCACGCCGCCGATCACCGCGAGGATGATGTAAAGCGTGCCGATGTCCTTGTGGTTGGTCGAGAATAGAAAGCGGCGCAGCCCCGTGGGATGGCCATGGGCCCCGTCATGGGTCGTCGAACTTGCCATCGTCGTGTTCCTCGAATGCTTCTATGTACTATTGGCGGATCAGCGAGCGCTGACGGCGGCGAATTGCTGACGCGGCCCCGCGCCGGCGAATTTCTTCTTCGCCTCGGCGAGCCACTCCTGATACTTCTCCCAGCTCACGACGCGGATCGCGATCGGCATGAAGGCGTGGTCTTTGCCGCAGATCTTCGAGCACTGCCCGTAGTAGATTCCTTCCTTTTCCGCCTTGAACCAGGTCTCGTTCAGGCGACCCGGCACCGCGTCCATACGGACGGTGAAGGCGGGAATGGTGAAGGAGTGGATCACGTCGGAGGCGGTGACCTGAAGCTTCACCACTTCGTTGACCGGAACGACCGCTTCATTGTCGACCGACAGCAGCCGGACGTCCCCGGGCTGGAGATCGGCGTCCTGCTTCATGACCTGGTCGAAGCCGAAGCCGCCCTGATCTTCAGGATATTTGTAGGACCAGTACCACTGGTTGCCGGTGACCTTGATGGTGACTTTGGCCGCCGGAATTTCGACCTGATGCGCAAGAAGGCGGAAGGACGGAATCGCGATGAAGACCAGAATCAGGACCGGGACGAGCGTCCAGACGATCTCCAGGCCGGTGTGATGCGTGAGCTTGGAAGGAACCGGATTGGCGTTCTCGTTGAAACGCCAGGCCACATACATCAGCAAGCCGAGCACCGACAAAGCGATGAAGGTGATGATCGGAAGCAGCACGACGTTGTAGAATTGCTGCGTCTCCCGACCCACTTCGGTGACCGTCGGAGGAAGCCCCACGCCACCGGGAGTTGGTTGTCCTTCTACTTGTGCCGCGGCCAATCCCGCAAAGAGAAGAACCGGAATAAATGCTGCGCCTGCAAGAGCAGCGCGGCGAATTAGTTGTCGTTTGCCGGTGAGCATGAAGGTCGCCTTTCGCACCTTTCGTCTGTCGGTTTGGATCGCTTGCGCGCGTGCTTTATGCAAGAATCGAACACGCTGGGCAATCGAGCCCGGACCGTTCGACGATCCGCCCGTATCAATCACAAACAATCGCCGCGCGCAATTGCTGCGCCGCGGCGACCATACAGGCAAAACGCCGCACCCGGAAGGCTCGGGTCGCCGGATTTCCCGCCAAAAATCCGCCTTGACAGCCTTAGTCCTTTTGCTACGCATTTTGTCGCTGCAGGGCTGTGGGGACCGATGCCGACTGCAACACCGCTGGAGACCTCATGACGCCATTGAGCGCCGAAATTTCAAACGCCTGGTCGCGACAACTGGTCGCGGGCGCTGGCCTGTTTACAAAAATGTCATCGGGCGTGGCGGCGCTGTTCTTCGGCGCTCTCGTCGGCCCCTGTCCGACATACGCCCAAGGCGTAGCCAAAGCGAAATACGGCGACTGGGAGATTCGGTGCGAAAAGCCCGCCGGGGCGACCGCCGATCAATGCGCGCTGATCCAGAGCGTCACCGCCGAGGACAAAGCCAACGTCAATCTGGTGGTCATCGTGTTGAAGACCAGCGACGGCAAATCCCGATTGCTCCGGGTCATCGCCCCTTTGGGAGTTCTCCTGCCCAGCGGTCTCGGGCTCAATATCGACGAGGCCAAAATCGGCAGCGCAGGCTTCGTCAAATGCCTGCCCACCGGCTGCGTGGCCGAAGTCATCATGGAAGACAAGCTGATCGATCAGCTGAAAAGCGGCAAGATCGCAACCTTCGTCATTCATCAGACGCCCGACGAGGGCATTGGCCTGCCTCTTTCGCTCAACGGCTTCAAAGAGGGCTATGCAAAGCTGCCATGATCGACAAAACCGACAATGTTGAGTTGAAGACAAAATGGCGCGTTTTCAACGATCGCCCTATCGCCCAGCGCTGCCTCGCCGGGCTTCTGCTCCTCTGTTCCTCCGCGAACGCAGCCTTGGCCGAATCGGACGACGCCGCTAAGCCGCCCTTCGTTGTTCAGATGCTTCAGAAACTCGGGCCGCACGAAGAGGGCGGCGGCGAGCCGAAGGAGGCGGGCTCCAAGGACAACGCGCTTCAGGGATGTCCCGAAGTGATCGTCGATGGAGGCGCCGCCGATTTACGGTCGCCGGCGGGAGCCGAAGCCTCCAGCCTGCGATATGAAATTGCGCTTGGGCGCACGGCGCGCGAATGCGCCCGGGCCGGGGATCAATTCTCTGTGAAGCTCGGCGTAAACGGCTCGGTGATGCTCGGGCCGGCCGGTCAAGCGGGCGCTTATTACGGCAATCTGCGCATCGCTCTCCGGCGCAAGAAGGACGAGCAGCTGTTCAGTTCCAAGACGCTGAAGGTCGGCGCCGCCGTGGGCGCGGGGAGTGCGAGGGGCGAATATTCGATCCTTGTCGACGATCTCACGGCGCCTCTGGTCAGCGCCAACCCCAATGACGATTACGAGATCATAATCGGTTTTGCGCCCGAGGGCGGCGCGCAGGCCTCGCCAGGAAAAAAACGCCGCAAGAGCGAATAGTCTCTTAGCCCGGCGGGTCGTCGGTCGGCGTTCATGCGCCGGGCGGCCGTGCCGGGAAATGCCCGAGGGGGTGAGAAGCGCTGTTTAGGCGCGGCGGATCGGCGCCCTGCGGGAATCCTTTCTAGACGGGCGGTTTTTTCCTGCAGGCGACCGTCGTCGAATTGGCTCGAACACATAATATCGGAACGCGCTCCGCAAAGGCGGGGATGTTCCGATAGGAACGCGCTCCAACCATTTGATCTGGCGCGTGGTCTTATCGACCGACGACTCGTGCCCTTCGAACGGTCCCTCAAAGACGAAAAGCGCCCGCCGGCTTTATGGGCCGCGGGCGCCTTTTCTATTTGGGATTTCTGGAGCGGAATGTCTTCCAACTCCGCTGGGCAGAACAATGTCTCGCCTCCGGAACCCAAGGGTTCCAGGGCGGAACACCCCCTCAGTGCGCCGTAAGGGAACGCAATTCGCGAATGCCGTCGGCGACGAAATCCTTGCCGCCGTTCACGCCGCCGCGCAGCACAGCCTCGGCGACCCGGCTGGCGGTGTCGGCTGCAGCGGAGCGCACCTCGGCGATGGCGGAGGCTTCCGCCTGGGCGATCTTGTCCCTGATCTGCTTTTCGCCGCGAGCGACGAATTCTTCGAGACGCTTGCGGGATTCAGCAGCCATCATATCCGCTTCCGCCCGGGCGCTGGCGACGATGGCGGCCGCCTCGGCTTCGGCTTCGGCGCGCTTCTTCTCGAAGGAAGCCAGCAGGGCCTCGGCTTCGGAGCGAAGCTTTTCGGCTTCAGCGAGTTCGTTGCTGATCCGGTTGCTGCGCGCGTCCAGCGCGCCGATCAGCTTGCCCGGGGCGCCGACCTTGAACAGAACCGCGAGAAAGAGGCCAAAGCCGGCCAAGACGAAGAGTTCGGCGTCCAACATAATCCTCTTCTCCTCAATGGCCCTTGGGCAGATCGCGATAGGCCGCCGCTATGACATTGGCGTCCACATGCGCGCCGGTCAGCTTGGCGATGATGGCCGCGGCCGCGTCCTTGGCCAGGCTCTCGACATGGCTCAGCGCCTCCGCCTTTTCGGCGGCGATGCGCGATTCTGCGGCGGCGAGCTCCTCGGCGAATTTCTTTTCCGCGTTCGCCCGCAGCGCGCCGACTTCAGCGCCGATTTTTTCCTGGCCTTCCCGGCCGATAGCCTGGGCTTCTTCCTTTTTGGCGCGCAGCGTCGCGTTGTTCTGGGCGTCGGCGGCATGGGCTTTCGCCTGCAATTCGCGCGCGGCGTCGAGGTTGGAGCCGATCGTGTTCTCGCGATGGGCGAGAATGCCGGCGATACGCGGCAGCGCGATGCGCGACATCAGCACGTAAAGCAGACCGAAAACCAGCACGAGCCAAACAAGCTGGTGCTCGAAATTCGCGGTCTCGAAGGGTGGAAAGGCGCCGCCTTCGTGAGCCCCGCCATGGGCCAGCGTTCCGGCTGCGCCCGCGTGCTCTTCATCGCCGGCGACGGCGTGGTTTTCGTGAGTCGCTTCTTCGGCTGCGACGGCGGAAGAGATGATCGCCATGACGGCTCCGATAACTTATGCGGGCGCTGCTCGCGCGTGAGCGCGCCTCGTTGCGCGTGATCAAGAGCTCCGGCCCGGCGAGAACCGGGCCGGATGAAAACTCACTTGAGATAGAGCAGGATCGCGATGAGGAACGCGAAGATGCCGAGACCTTCGGCGAGAGCCGCGCCGATGATGGCGTTGGTGAACTGGCTCGCGGCGGCCGACGGATTGCGGAGCGCGCCATTGACGAAGTTACCGAAAATGATGCCGACGCCGATAGCGGCTGCGCCGGTGCCGATGGCGGCGAGACCCGCGCCGACGAGTTGAAGTTCAGTAGCCATTGTCATCTCCTGGCAGGAATGTGGGCGACTATTTATTGTTGGGTGTTTATCAGTGGCCCGGGTGAATTGCGTCGTTGAGGTAGACGCAAGTGAGAACCGAAAAGACGAACGCCTGCAGGCAGGCGACCAGCAGTTCGAGAGCGTAGAGCGCGGTGATCGCGATTAGCGGAACCGGCGAAAGCGCGGCCCAGGCTCCGGCGCCCAGCAGCATCGCGACGAAGCCGCCGAACACCGCGAGCGTGATGTGCCCTGCGAGAATGTTCGCGAAGAGACGAACAGAGAGCGAGATCGGCCGCGAGAGGAAGGAGATGATTTCGATCGGAACCAGCACGACCAGAACGGGGGCCGGAACGCCGTGGGGCACGAACAGCTTGAGGAAACCCAGCCCGTTGCGCCAAAAGCCATAGGCGACGACGATCGCGAGCACCAGGAGCGCGAGCGAGAAGGTCACAATGATCTGGCTGGTGACCGAGAAGGTATAGGGCACCAGGCCGATCAGATTGGAGATCAGGATGAAGGCGAACAGACTGAAGACGAAGGGGAAAAATTTCATGCCCTCTTCGCCGGCCACCTGGCGCACCATATTGGCGACGAATTCGTAAAGCGACTCGGCGGCGGCCTGACCGCGCCCCGGCACCAGCGACTTTTTGCCGGTGGCGAATATCATCAGCAGCACGACGCCGAAAGCGGCGGCCAGCATATAGGCCGAGGCGTTGGTGAAAGAGACGTCGACGCCGTAGACGTCATGCTTCCAGTAACGCAGAAGCTCGAACTGCTCAATCGGATTTGGCTTCGCCGCAGTCTCAGGATTCATCGCCACCCGGCCCTTCGCATCGCTAAGGCCCCGGAACGCGCCGGCGCCTGTTCATGAGTTCTCTTCCCGCGACGACCCTTTGCGGGCCGCCATGCGATAGATGTTCCAGAACCCGGCCGCCGTCCCCAGCCCCAGAAAGAGGACCAGAAGCCACGGCCTCGTTCCCAACCACGCGTCGCCCTGCCAGCCGATCAAGGCGCCGACGACCACCGCCGAAACAAATTCGGCGAAAACATTGAGCCCGGCGCTGATCGCGCGCCCGAAGCCTGCGCCGCGCGGGGATTCCGCGTCTTTTTCTGCGGCTTCGCGCTCGTCGCGGGCTCGAAGCGCCCTGTCGAGCCTTTCGAGTCGCGCTCTCAGAGCCGCCTCGTCTTCGTTTTGCTTGCGCTCGCTCATCGGTAAAATCCCTGCCCGCATTTGGTGCGGAGCTCCGTCTGACGAGCGGATTTATAGGGCGTGAAGCGGGAAAACGACAGACTTGGCCGAACCCTCGTGCGAGGGCCTCTCCGAGCCGGGGCGCAACATATTGTTGCGCTACAGCGAAGTCAAGGCGTGCAACGCCCCGGAATTGCGTGTTTTCGCCATCCGGCCTTCGTCCTCCGCGGCGAGCGCGACATGCTGCGGCTGCGCAGAAAGGGGCGGGCCGGACCGTCGGCGAAGCTCGGCGGCCGCGAGTAGAAGGCCCGGCGACTTTTCCCCCGGCGCAGCGGCTTGCGCAAGCGCGCCTTGTCGCTATAGTCGCGCAGCTTTCGACGCCGCTTCGAGACAGAGCCCGAAATGACCTCCAGGAAAAAAGAAATCAATCGCGTCGTCCTCGCCTATTCGGGAGGACTCGACACCTCGATCATTCTGAAGTGGCTGCAGACGACCTATGGCGCGGAAGTGATAACCTTCACCGCAGATCTCGGCCAGGGCGAGGAGCTCGGGCCGGCGCGCGCAAAAGCGGAGCTTCTGGGCGTCAAGCCGGAAAACATCTTCATCGAGGATCTGCGCGAAGAGTTCGTGCGCGATTACGTCTTTCCGATGTTCCGCGCCAACGCCCAATATGAAGGGCTGTATCTGCTCGGCACCTCGATCGCGCGCCCCCTGATCGCCAAGAAGCAGATCGAGATCGCCCGCAAGACCGGCGCGGACGCCGTCTGCCACGGCGCCACCGGCAAGGGCAACGATCAGGTGCGCTTCGAACTCGGCTATTACGCGCTGGAGCCCGACATCGCCGTGATCGCTCCCTGGCGCGAGTGGGATCTGACCTCCCGCACCGCCCTGATCGAATTCGCCGAGAAGAATCAGATCCCGATCCAGAAGGACAAGCGCGGCGAAGCGCCCTTCTCCACCGACGCCAACCTTCTTCACGTCTCCTCGGAAGGCAAGGTGCTGGAGGACCCGGCCCAGGAGGTCCCGGATTACGTTTATTCCCGCACCAACGACCCCGAGAAGGCGCCCGATACCCCGCAATATGTCACGATCGATTTCGAGCGCGGCGACGCGGTGGCCATCGACGACGAGAAGCTCTCCCCGGCCGCTTTGCTGACCAGGCTGAACGAACTCGGGCGGCTGCACGGAATCGGCCGGCTCGATCTCGTGGAAAACCGCTTCGTCGGCATGAAGTCGCGCGGCATGTACGAGACCCCCGGCGGCGCGATCCTCCTGGTCGCCCATCGGGGCATCGAGAGCCTGACTCTCGACCGCGGCGCCGCCCATCTCAAGGACGAGCTGATGCCGCGCTACGCCGAGCTGATCTACAACGGCTTCTGGTTCGCGCCGGAGCGCGAGATGCTCCAGGCCGCCATAGACAAGAGCCAGGAATTCGTCACTGGCCGGGTGCGGCTGAAGCTCTACAAGGGCAGCGCCACGCTGGTCGGCCGCGAAAGCCCCTACTCCCTGTATGATCAGGAGCTGGTCACTTTCGAGGAAGGCGCCGTCGCCTACGACCACCGCGACGCCGAAGGCTTCATCAAGCTGAACGCGCTGCGCCTGCGCACGCTGGCCAAGCGCGCCGCCAGGGGCGGCAAAAAGTAGCGCCTCCGGGTCTGGCCATTAGTCCGCCGCGATTCCCGCCCAATATTAGTCGAGGGCGAGGGAGTTCGGGTCGGCGCGATGGGAAAGACCGTTCTGGCGGTGGTGGCGGTGGCGATGGTCGCGCTGGGAGGCGCGGCTGCCGCCCTCTATCTCCTCAACCGGCCGGAGGTCCTTCACGTCGCCGTGCCTTCGATGGTCGAGGACGTCCATCTGATGGCCTCCGCCGAGCATGTCTTCAATCATCAGCATGAGCAGATCCGCCTGCGCATCGTGCCCGTCGAGGACTCGGCCTCGGCGGCGACGGCGCTGGAATCGGGCGCGGCCGATCTCGCGGTCATGCGCAGCGACATCGCGCTCACCTCGAGCGCCCAGACTCTGGCCATACTCCACCGCAACGCCATTCTGCTGATCGCGCCCGGCGGCACGAAACTGCGCCATGTGGGCGATTTGCGCGGAAAGCGCATCGGCGTCGTCCATGAGGTCCGCTCCATGGACCCGAATGCGCGCCTGCTCGACGCCATCCTCTCACAATATGAGATATCGCCGAAGGCGGTCACAATGGTTTCGCTGTCGCCCGGCGAGGTGCGGGCGGCGGTGGAGACAGGCCGGGTCGACGCCATATTCGCGGCGATCGCGCCCCAGAACGGCCTCGTCAACGAAATCCTGGGCGCCATCGCCTCGGTGTCGCGCAAGCCGCCG
Source organism: Methylocystis heyeri (assembly GCF_004802635.2). Taxonomy (NCBI): domain Bacteria; kingdom Pseudomonadati; phylum Pseudomonadota; class Alphaproteobacteria; order Hyphomicrobiales; family Methylocystaceae; genus Methylocystis; species Methylocystis heyeri. Next base: position 4,357,763 of record NZ_CP046052.1, on the reverse strand, counting down.
GTCTTCATCCCGATTTCCGAGGCCAAGGCCATCGCCAAGCGTTTTCCCGCCCTGGAGCCCTATGAGATCATACAGGGCGCCTTCGGCGGCGACCCGCCCCGCCCGCAGGCTGCCATAGACAGTCTCAGCGTGAGCGCCCTTCTGGTGGCGCGCGGCTCGCTGCATGATTCGCTGGCGGCCGAAGTCACCCGCCTGTTTTTCTCCCATCGCGGCGCCATCGCATTGACGGCGCCGCTCGCAAATTCGATCGAGGCCCCCTCGACCGACAAGGGCAGCGCCATTCCCGTGCATCAGGGCGCGGCCGACTATCTCGACGGCAACGAGCGCGGCTTTTTCGAGCGTTACAGCGATCTGTTCTATATCGGGGCGATGCTGCTTTCGCTGATCGGCTCGGGAGCTGCGGCGCTGGCGAGCCGCTTCAACACGCATGCGCACGAGCGCAGCGAGCAACTGACGGAAAAACTCCTGGAAGTGCTGCAGACTGCGCGGGCGGCGGCGACTCCGACGGAACTCGACGATCTCGAGCGGCAGGTCGACGAGGTGCTGACCAATACGCTCGGAGACCGCAGGCTGCGGGGCGTGGAGGCGCCGGGCCTGCATCTGATCACGCTCGCGCTCGATCAGGCCCGGCGGGCGATAGAGGAGCGGCGCCTGGCCCTCACGCGAGGCCGCGAGGTCGTGAATTTTCCCTCGGCGCGAAATCTTCCAGTGGTGAAATAGTCCGCCCGCCAAGTTCCCAACAAGCGGGCGGCTGGAGAATTAAGCGATCCCCACCGGCCGGCCGGCCATCGCCACCAGCAGCTTGCCGTCGCCGAGCAGGCGACGGGCGGCGCGGCGGGCGTCGTCCAGCGTCACCGCCTCGATTCGCCGGTTGCGCTCGTCGAGGAAGCTCGGCTCGCGCCCGTCGAGCTGAAGGCTGACGAGCTGACTCGCGATCTTGGTCGAAGTGTCGAAACGCAAGGCGTAGCTGCCGGTCAGATATTTCCTGGCCTTGTCGAGTTCGTCCTCGGTCGGGCCTTCGCTCGCCAGCAGGCGGCACTGCTCCTCGATCACCTCGAGCGTTTCCTTGGCCCTGTCGTTCTTGGTGCCGGCGCCGCCGAGCAGCGTGGGACAATGATCGAACTCGTGGAGCTGCGAAAACACCGAATAGGCGAGACCGCGCTTCTCGCGCACCTCGTTGAACAGGCGCGCGGTGAAGACGCCGCCGCCGAGAATGTGATTGGCGACCACGGCCGCGAAATAATCGGGGTCGGCCTTGGCCATTCCGGGCCGTCCGAAGCGCATCGTGGTTTGCGGCACGTCGAGATCGATGATGCGGCGCTCGCCGACGTTCTGGGCCACGATGTCGGGTATCGCGATGAGATCGGGGCTTTCGCGCCAACCGCCGAAAATAGCGTCGAGCCGCGCCGCCAGCGTCGCGGCGTCGATCGCGCCGACGACGGCTATCTTGAGGTTTTTCTTTGCGAAAACCCGGGCCCGCATGGCCTCGAGGTCGTCGCGCGCCACTCTTTCCAGCGTTTCGATTTCCCCGCGGGTGGCGCGGCTGTAGGGATGGCCCGGAAAGGCCGCCTCGCGGAACGCCTTGGCCACCATGGAGTCGGGGTCGTTGGCGTCGCGCCTGATGCCGGCGGAAAGCTGGCTACGCACGCGGTCGACCGACTCCTGGTCGAAACGCGGTTCGTTCACGGCGAGCTTCAGCAGTTCGAAGGCCTTGTCGGCGTTGCGGGTCAGGGTCTGGAAATGGCCCGAGATCGCATCGCGGTCGGCTCCGAAGCCGATATGCACTGCAAGGTCCTCGACGGCCCGATGGAAGGCGCGCGAATCATGGGGACCGGCGCCCTCGTCGAGCAGGCCGGCGAGCATGGTCGCCAATCCGTCTTTGCCGGCCGGGTCCTGGGCGCCGCCGCCGCGCACCGAAAACTCCAGCGCCACCAGAGGCACGGCGTAGCTTTCCACCAGCCAGGCCTCGACGCCCGAAGGCGTGACGACGCGTTGAACGTTTTCGGCCCTGGATTTGGGGGATTCGAGCGTGTTGTAAGCATTCATCGGAATGTTCCGGTCGGCCGTCGGCCGCGTTGCTGGAGGGTTTTCGAGCGAAGTGGATAGCGCTTCGCGAAAAGAAAACCCGTCAATCAGGGAATTCGGAGAAGTTGCAGTTCAGCCAAAGCCGCAACTTCTCCGGGATCAGGCTGCGGCGGTCTCTTTGGGCAGAAGAAAGCCGGTGACGGAGCGTTTCTTGTCGAGCCATTTTTGCGCCGCGGCGACGATCGCATCGGCGGTCACGGCGTCGATCCGGTCGGTCCAGCTCGCCACGTCGCCGACTCCGAGGCCAGTGGCGAGAGCTTCGCCATACCAGCGCGCGAGCGACACCTGGCTGTCCTGGGCGTATACCGCGTCGGCGATCATGCGGGTCTTGGCGCGCTGCAGGTCTTCCGCCTTCAGCTCCGAGGACACGAAGCGCTCCAGCGCGCGATCCAGCGCGGCGTCCAGATCCTCCAGCGTAACGCCTTCGGCGGGGGTCACGAAAATATAGAGCCGCGTGTCGTCCAGCGCCGTTCCCATATAATAGGCGCCGGCGGATACGGCGAGCTTCTCCTCGCGAACCAGAGCCTCGTAAAGCACGCTGGCGGGGCCGCCGCCGAGGATATGGGCGAGAAGATCGAGCGCTTCGGCCTCGCCGGGCGCGGCCGTGCTGTAGGAAGGCACGACGAAAACCCGCTCATGGCCCGGCTGCTCGACTTTTTCGTCGGCCAGCATGACCCGCCGCTCCGCCCTCGCCGGAGGCTCCTGCGGACGGGCGCGCAAGGGGGCTTCGGCGCGCGCCGGAATCCTGCCATAGGTCTCCCTGGCAAGCCGTTCGACGGTCTCGGCGTCGACGTCGCCGGCGACGACCAGAATGGCGTTTTCCGGCGTGTAGAAGCGGTTGTAATAGTTCAGCGCGTCTTCCCGCGACAGGCTCTCGATCTCATGGCGCCAGCCGATGATCGGCGTGCCATAGGGATGATGGCCGAACAGGGTCGACTGCACGGTTTCGTCGAGCTCGGCGCTGGGATCGTTGTCGACCCTCATATGGCGCTCCTCCAGCACGACCTCGCGCTCCGGGCCCACCACCTCGTCGGTGAGGACCAGATTGGTCATGCGGTCCGCCTCGAAACCCATCAGCGTGGCGAGGTGCTCCTTGCCGATCCGCTGGAAATAGGCGGTATAATCATAGCTGGTGAAAGCGTTCTCCTGGCCGCCGAGTTCGGCGACGAGATTGGAGAAGGCGCCCTGCGGATGCTGCTTGGTTCCCTTGAACATCAGATGCTCGAGGAAATGCGCAATGCCGGATTTGCCCACCGGATCGTCGGCCGAGCCGTTCTTGTACCACACCATATGCGTGACGACCGGGGTGCGATGGTCGGGGATCACCACGACATCCATGCCGTTGTCGAGCTTTGCATGGGCCACGGCGGACGCCCCATGGGCCGAAGCCGCCGCCCCTGGAGTCAAAGCTGTATTCGCCGTCGAGGAATTCGACATGGTCGCCTTTCTTCGGCCGCCGGCCGAGACAAATGCTTTGGCGCTTTCCGCCCGCTCCGCGGGCCTGCCGAGGCAGGACAGGCACGAAGCGTGCCTCGCGCCCCCATCCCGAAGGACGCAATGGGGATCATCGCGAGCGAGCGCGTTCGCGCCGAATCAGCAAATCAAAGCGCTTCCCGCCCAAAGCCGCAAAGGCTCGCGCGCGAATGCGCCTAGTCCAAGCATCTCTATATAGGGAGTGTAACGGCTCTTGTCAGGGGCCGTCTTCGGCCGCGCGGACAAACGCCCGATGGCGCGGCTGTGGCTGGAAAGGGCCGATGCGGGGCGGTTTCCCCTGCCCCTTTCGGCGCAAATCGCGCCGACGGCTGAGAACTATTCCAAAGCTTCAGAAATAGGCGATCAGGGTATTGGAGAGCGGGACGCCGAGGCACACGCCGAACAGGACGCCGGCGGCGACGTCGCTCGGATAATGATGGCCGGTGGCGATCCGCGACCAGGCCATGCAGCAGGCCATGACCACGGCCGAGAACAGCATGGCGGGCCAGAGCAGAACGATGGGCGCAAGCACCCCGGTCAGGGTCATGGCGTGGCCGCTCGGAAAGGAATGTTCGTCGAGCGTAGGCAGCAGCGAAGGCAGGCGCGGATCGACCTTGAAAGGCCGCAGCCGTTTGAAGCGCTTTTTGACCAGCGGATAAATGATATGCATCAGCGCAGCGTTGAGCGCCGCCAGGGCGATGATGCGCCGGGCGTCCTGCCACTCCCACTGGGCGAAGATCAACGCCGCGAGAAGCGGGTAGATCCAGCCGTTGCCGAGCTTGCTCACTGCGATGGCGAAGTTTTTCGCGAGCGGACGGGCGGCGGCCGACGCGCTGATCGTTCTCACGGCGCGAAGGTCGAGATCGGCGAATTTCGCGGCCCAGATCGAAAGGCGTACGCCGAGCGGCGAAAGCCCCGAACGATAAGAGAGGCGCGCTGTCGAAGAGAGGGGATTGGGCATGAACGTCATGTCTGGAACAGTAGGCGTCTCACGCAACGCTTTTGTGCCGCTTATACGTCGTTCAGATGACGCAGATCATAACAATTCCATGACGTTGCTTGCGTTTTTGAGTCAGGAGGAAGCAACCGGAGCCGGCGCAAAAACCGTTTTTCGGTCGGCAAGGCTTCCTTAACGGAGGGCTCCGCCCGAATCGGGCGCTCCCGATTCGGACCGGCTTCGTTCATGTTTGGGGCCGGGATTCTTATTTTGAGACCGAGCGCGCGAAGGGGCGGTTAAGCGGGGGTTAGGGTTGGAGGAGGGCGGCAGCCGATACCGAGATATAGTTCCTTCCGCGGAGGAGGACGGCATGCCAGCCACGCTCAGATATCCCTGCAACGCGGTTATCCGGGTTCGACGAACAACGTCCTCAACCGCTTCGCCGACCGACCCTCTCGCCCCGCCTTTATCACTTCGACTGTCTCAGGCCTTGAGTCGGCTTCGGATCAAAAGCGGCATCGGGGCCTCATGCTTCTTAAAGTGATCCCCTTGGCGAGGCTCTTTGGTTCGTGCCTATTCTATTTGCTCCTCAGGCAATATCTCGGGATGATTTTCGAGCTCTTCCTCGCGCCAGCGGCTCGCTTTGTAATCAGGATAAGCGGGAAGCCAGACCATAGTCCGTTTACCGCTGGGAGGACCATCAACACGGTATTCCAAATGCGACGTACGATTTGGCTTTCTGATCGAGGCAGCCACAACCTCCGCAAGAGTCAGATTCCGGCAGACCAGTCTCTGTAAAATTATCACAACCTCAGAATTACTCAGATTCCCTGCCAAGCGCTTTCGGAAAACGGTATCGAAGCCGCTTGTGATTTCTATAATCCAGTACTTTTTGCCACGGCAAGGCATTATATTAACTGATACCCCTCTGCAGCTATATCTGGAACATGAATTTCCTCGAAGTGATCCGCATGCAGCGAAAACTCGCGTCGTGCAGGAACCTGAACCGTTCCCGATTTACCAAAAATAGATACGAGCTTGCGGCGCTCGAGAAAACTCCCAAGCGCCGCGCGCAGATTACGCCGCCGCCGCCTTTTCGCCCTTGCGGCCGTAAAAACTCTGGCCCTTCGCGGCCATGTCGCGCAGCAGTTGCGGCGGCGAGAACCGCGGCCCGTATTTGGCCGCCAACCTATCGCACAGCTCGACGAAAGCCTGCGCGCCCATGCCGTCGATGTAGGACAAAGTTCCGCCGGTGAAGGGCGCAAAGCCGAAGCCGAGGATCGAGCCCACATCGGCCTCGCGCGGATCGGTCACAACATTTTCGGCGATGGTGCGCGCCGCTTCCACAGCCTGCACGGCGAGGAAGCGATGCTTCAATTCCTCGACGTCGATCGTATCGGGATCGAGCTTGTGTTCGGCGAGTTGCGACAGGCCCGGCCAAAGCGTTTTCTTTCCGCCCGCGGGATAATCGTAAAAGCCTTTGCCGTTCTTGCGCCCGAAGCGCCCCTGTTCTTCCACCATGAATCCGAGCGCGCGCTCCTGCGCCGGATCGGAAGCCGCTTCGCCGAGGTCTTTCTTTGCGGCGACGAGAATCTTCCAGGCGAGATCGAGCGCGATTTCGTCGTTGAGAGACAGTGGCCCCACCGGCATACCCGCCATGCGGGCGGTGTTCTCGATCATGGCCGGAGGCACGCCCTCCAGCAGCATGATGTGCCCCTCGCGCACATAGTTCAACACACAGCGGTTGGCGAAGAAACCGCGCGTGTCGTTGACGACGATGGGCGTCTTTTTGAGCAGCCGCACATAATCGAAAGCTGCGGCGAGCGCGGCGTCGCCGGTCTCCTTGCCGAGGATGATTTCGACGAGCAGCATTTTCTCCACCGGCGAGAAGAAATGAATGCCGATGAAATTTTCCGGGCGAAGCGAGGTCTGCGCCAGCGAAGTGATCGGCAGCGTGGAAGTGTTGGAGGCGAAGATCACGTCCGGCCCCACCACTTCCTGCGCGCGCCTGGTCGCTTCCGCTTTAACGGCGCGATCCTCGAACACCGCCTCGATGATCATGTCGCAGCCCTTGAGCCTGCCGTAATCGGGCGTCGCCTCGATGCGGGCGAGCAGGGCTTCCTTGTCGGCGGCCGTTGCGCGGCCGCGCGAAACCTGACCGGATATGAGCTGGTCGCAATGGGCCTTGCCCTTGTCGGCGCTTTCCTGGTCGCGATCGATCAGCACGACCTCGAGGCCGTTGACGGCGCTGACATAGGCGACGCCCGCGCCCATGAAACCGGCGCCGAGCACGCCGATTTTCTTGAATTTTGTCGGCGGGACTTCTTTCGGCCGATGCGCGCCCTTTTCCAATTCGCTCTTGGAGAGGAACAGCGAGCGGATCATGGCCGCGGCTTCCTTCGAGCGCAGAATATGGGCGAACCAGCGCGCCTCCACCGTCAGCGCCTGGTCCATCGGCAGCTGCAGGCCCTCATAGACACTGTGCAGGATCGCCTTGGCCGCCGGGTAATTATCCATGGTCTCGCGGCGATAGATGGCGTTCGCCGGCATCCAGACCATCATGCCGCCGGGAGAGAACACCTTGCCCGAGGGGTTCTTGAATTCCTTCTGGTCCCAGGGCGCGACGCCCTTGCCGCCTGCGGCGATCCAGGCGCGGGCGCGGGCGACGATCTCGGACTGCGGCGCAATCTCATGGGCGAGGCCGGCGGCCTTGGCCGCCTTGGCCTTGATCTGCTCGCCCTTGAACAGAAACTGCAGCGCGTCTCCCGTATGCAGCATGCGCGCGATTCGCTGCGTGCCGCCGGCGCCGGGGAACAGACCGACCTTGATCTCCGGCAGGCCGACCTTGGTCTTGTCGTTGTCGGCGAGGACGCGGTAGTGACAGGCGAGCGCCAGCTCGAAGGCGCCGCCGAGGCAGACGCCGTCGATGGCGATGGCGAAAGGCTTGCCGCAGGTCTCGAGCCGGCGGTAGAGCTGCGAAAGCCGGCGCGCGCCCTCGAAAAACATTTCGGCCGCCGCCTCTTCGCCTTGCTCCTGCCTCGCCTTTTCATAGGCGGCCGAGCTGCGCTGGAGCATGGAGAGATCGGCGCCGCCGGAAAAAGAGCTTTTGCCGGAGGCGATGACGCAGCCCTTTATCGAGGGCTCGTTCGCGACTCTTTCCACCGCCTGCGCCAGTTCATCGATCACCTCCTCGGTGATGACGTTCATGGAGCGGTCCGGCATGTCCCAGACCAGCAGCGCGATGTCGTCGGCGCCGGTTTCGAACTTGAAATTACGGAGATTCATGGGGTTCTCCCGTTGAATTGAATCGAGGGCATCTTGCTCATCCTTCAAGACGCCCGCTCCGCGGGCTCGTCAGGATGAGGAGCTGGGCCCCGTTTATTCCCACTGTCCCTCGCCCTGAGGAGCCCGCGGAGCGGGCGTCTCGAAGGGCGCGTCGGCGCTAAACCCGCTCGATGATCGTGGCGGTGCCCATGCCGGCCCCGATGCACAGCGTCACCAGGGCGGTCCGCTTGCCGCTCCGCTCCAATTCGTCGAGCGCGGTTCCCGCCAGCATGGCCCCGGTGGCGCCGAGCGGATGGCCGAGCGCGATGGCGCCGCCATTGACGTTGATCTTGGCGGGATCGAGATCGAAGGCCTGCAGATAGCGCAGCACAACGGCCGCGAAGGCCTCGTTGACCTCGAAGAGGTCGATGTCGGAAAGCGACATCTTCGCCCGCGCCAGCAGTTTTTTCGTCACATCCACCGGGCCGGTGAGCATCATGGCCGGCTCGGAGCCGATATTGGCGAAAGCGCGTATGCGCGCGCGCGGCTTGGCGCCGATTCGCTCGCCGGCTTCCCTGGAGCCGATCAGCACCGCGGCCGCGCCGTCCACGATCCCCGAGGAATTGCCGGCGTGGTGCACGTGATTGACGTTTTCGATCTCGGGATGAGCCTGAACCGCCACGGCGTCGAAGCCGCCCATCTCGCCCATCATCACGAAGGAGGCTTTCAGGGAAGCGAGCGACTGCATGTCCGTGCCGGGCCGCATGTGCTCGTCGCGATCGAGGATGGTCAGGCCGTTGACGTCCTTCACCGGCACGATGGATTTTTTGAATCTTCCCTCGTCCCAGGCCTGCGCCGCGCGCTTCTGCGATTCGACCGCATAGGCGTCGACGTCGTCGCGGCTGAAGCCGTATTTGGTCGCGATGAGATCGGCCGAAACGCCCTGAGGCATGAAATAGGACGGAATGGCGACGGCGGGATCGACCGGCCAGGCCCCGCCCGACGCCCCGATGCCGATGCGGCTCATGCTCTCGACGCCGCCGCCGATGGCGAGATCGTGTTGGCCCGACATGATCTGCGCCGCCGCGAAATTCACCGAATCGAGGCCGGAAGCGCAGAAGCGGTTGATCTGCACGCCGGGAACGGTGTTCCCAAACCCGGCCGCGATCGCGCTGGCGCGGGCGATGTCGCCGCCCGCCTCCCCGACCGGATCGACGCAGCCCAGAATGACGTCGTCGACCTCCGGTCCTTCGAGGCCGTTGCGGGTCTTGATCGCCTGGAGCGCCGTGACGGCGAGGCCGAGCGTCGACACTTCGTGCAGCGATCCGTCCGGCTTGCCGCGTCCCCGCGGCGTGCGCACTGCGTCATAGATGTAAGCTTCGGACATGAAACTCCCCGTGGATCGTCGTTATGGCGAAGAACGCCTTGAGGCCGCGCAGGCGCGCTGAAGAAGCAAAGCGCGATCAAAACATTTCGGCGTCCAGCGACATCATCGTGTCCGCTCCCGAAACGATGCGCGCGAGACGAAACGCCGTTTCGGGAAGCATGCGCTCGACGAAGAACCTGCCGGCGATCAGCTTCGCCTCCATGGCCCTGGCGGACGCAGGATCGCGCTGCGCCCCGGCGAGGGCGGCTTTGGCGATCCGCGCCCACATGTATCCCAGCGCGACCCGCCCGAAGAGATGCATATAGTCATAAGAGGCCGCGCCGGCATTGTCGGGCTTGGCCAGAGCGTTCTGCATCAGCCACGCCGTCGCCTTCTGCAGATCGCCCAGCGCGGACTGAAGTCCCTGAACAAACGGCTTCAACGGCTCGTTCTCGCCATTGGCGGCGATGAAGGCGGAAATTTCCTTGAACCAGGCCATCGCGGCCCGGCCGCCGTCCTTGGGCAGCTTGCGCCCCACGAGGTCGAGCGCCTGGATGCCGTTGGCGCCTTCGTAAATCATGGCGATGCGGGCGTCGCGCACGAATTGCTCCATGCCCCATTCGCCGATGTAGCCGTGGCCGCCGAAGACCTGCATCGCCTTGACCGCGTTCTCGAAACCGACGTCGGTCAGCATGCCTTTCAGCACAGGGGTCAGCAGGCCGAGCCGATCCTCCGCCGCCTGGCGCGCTGTCGGGTCGGACGATCGATGCGCCACGTCGCTGTCGAGGGCGGCGCTGAGCGCGAGGCCGCGCGCAGCTTCGTTGAAGGAGCGGATTTCGAGCAGCATCCTGCGGATGTCGGGATGCACGATGATGGGATCCGCGCTCTGCGCCGGATATTTGGGACCGGAAAGGGACCTGCCCTGCAAGCGCTCGCGCGCATATTGCGCGGCGTTCTGATAGGCGATCTCCGATATTGAAAGTCCCTGCACCGCGACGCCGAGCCGGGCCTCGTTCATCATCACGAACATGGCGTTGAGCCCGCGATTGGCTTCGCCCACGAGAAAGCCCGTCGCGTCGTCGTAGTTCATCACGCAGGTGGAATTGGCGTGAATGCCCATCTTGTGCTCGATCGAGCCGCAGGACACGTTGTTTCGGGAGCCCAGCGAACCATCGCCGTTCAGGTTGAACTTGGGCACGATGAACAGCGAAATGCCCTTCACGCCCGCAGGCGCTCCCTCGATCCGCGCAAGCACGAGATGAATGATGTTTTCGGCGAGGTCGTGCTCGCCCGAAGAAATAAAGATCTTCTGCCCGGTGATGGCGTAGCTCCCATCGGGACGGGGCGCAGCCCTGGTGGTGAGGAGCCCGAGATCGGTTCCGCATTGCGGCTCGGTGAGGTTCATGGTGCCGGCCCAGACTCCGGACGCCATCCTGGGGATGAATATGCGCTTCTGCCGCTCGTCGCCATGTCGCAGCAGGGCGGCCATCGCCCCCTGGGTCAATCCGGAATACATCGCGAGCGACATATTGGCCGAGGTCGCGAATTCGTTGATGAGCACTGTCAGCGTATAGGGAAGGCCCTGCCCCCCGTATTCGGTCGGAATCGAAAGCCCGATCCAGCCGCCGTCGGCGAGGGATTTGTAGGCCGCCTTGAAACCCGGCGGAGTGGTCACGCTCGCGTCGTCGAGACGCACGCAACCTGCCCGGTCGCCGATCTGGTTCAAGGGCAGCGTCACTTCCTCGAAAAGCTTCGCCGCCTCGCCGAGAATCTGGGAAAGCATGTCGACGGTAAGGTCGCCGAAGCCCGGCAACTGGCCGTAACCGTTGAAATCAAGAACGTCGTCCAACAGAAAAACCGCGTCGTCCACCGGGGCCTTGTAGATCGGCATTGCGCCCTCCAGTAGCGTGGCGGCCGCCGCTGCGAGGCAGGGCGCTGCTGTCGCACGACGGCCGATGCCGCTATTATCTAGTATCGTGCCTTGCCCTAGCTAGAGAGGCCCGCGCTTCGACGCAATAGGCGAGTTCGCGGCCCGCCCGCGCCTCCTTGGAAATCGCGGAACATCTCCGGCAAGCCCGATTCGAAGACGCCGAATCCGCGCCGGGACCCCCGGCTGCGACGAAACGGTGCTGCGCTTTTTCGCAGAAACGTCTTGTCGGTAATCCTAGAGCCTGCTTTGTATTTTGATGTCGCGATTCGCTGTTCGAGTTCACTCCGACGTCGCGCGATTCTCTGCTCCGGCCCGGCCCGTTCGGCCAGCCCGCCAGACGGCGGCATATTGTCCCGCGTCAAGCGTCCAGCCCTGTCCTTATCGAACGTCGTTCGTGCGTAAACGAATGCGCGGGCGGTCGCCTGCGCCGAAGCTGCGGCGATAGCGCCGGCGAGAAGGTAAATATGAACACAGGCTTCATAAATCCCCGTTCGGTTAACTTCCTGTTTACCCTGATTGACGGAAAGTCGCGTTCAAAGGCCGTCACAGGCCGCTAGTGCCGCGCGATGTTCCCCGCGCCCGCGTCAGTCTCGAGCTTAATCATCCAACTCCCCATCAGGGCCTGACCCGGCGGATGCCCACATGATCAAGGCGCTTTCCCGCAAATTCAAAAATTCCGGCGAGGACTCGCGTCAGGTTCGGCGCGCCGAAGCGCGACGCTTCGAGAACGAGCGCGATGGACGGCGTGACGATTGGCGCGACGAACGCCAAGAGGCCGACCTCGAAACCGCCTCCGAAGATCGTCTCGTAGAAGACGAATTCGAGGAACGCCGCCACGCTTCGGCGTCGAGGCGCCGCGACCGTCGGCGCGAGCGCGAGCCCGAATTCGATTCGCAGCCCCCCCGCTGGCGCGACCAGCCGAGACGGCCCGAGCCGAAGATCGATCCGGACGAGATCGCGGAAAGCGCCGCCGCCCTGGTGACCCGCCGCGTCGCGGCCAGCGAGCGCCATACCGCCAGGGCCCTGGAAAACATCGCAGAGATGATCGAGACCACCCAGCGGCGGTTCGATCCCGGCGCCATCGACGACGCCGTCGCCTCATTCGAGCGCCGCGCCGCGCAGAACGAGCGCCGGACCGCCGAAGCGCTGGAGAACATCGCCGATCTCATCGAAAACAGCGCGCAAAAGCGCCCGAAGGAAACGGAAACGCTCGACGTGCTCGTCGAGCGGCTGGGCCGGATCGAATCGAAGATCGCCGCTCAACCGGAGCAGGGCAATTCCCGCCCGATTCGCAGCGCGTTGGCGCGGCTCGAATCACGGATAGACCGCCTTTCCAACGACGGCCGCGGCACCGATTTCGAGGAGGCTATCTCCGGCCTCGACAAGCGGCTCGCAGCCATAGCCTCCAGGCTCGACGCCGACGCGCGGGAAAGGGAGGCCAAACCGGCGAGCGCCGGTTCCGAACCGGCGGAGCGCGGACCAACGCCGCAGGAGCCCCCCAGGGCCGCCGTCGATCCCGCCCCGCTCGGCGCCGCCGCGCGCCATAAGCGGCCGCTCGCCGACGCGATCGCCGAGATCGCCAGCCGCCAATCCGAGCTCGATGCAGCGGATGCGCCCGCCGCGCCGCCGAAGAAAGACGTCGAAGAAGCCCCCTCGCCCGACCCCCGGCTCGCCATCGAGCGTCTCGAGAACCTGCACGCGGCGGTCGACGCCGTGGCCCGAAGGCTCGAAGCTCTCCAAAGCGGCGAAGGCGATCGCGCCGATCAGCAGCTGGTGCTGATGCGGCAGGTGGACAGCCTGCGCCGCCAGATCGAGGAAAGCGCCCGCGGCGAGACGCCTGCGATCGCACACCGCTTCGATCAGCTGGGCAAAACGGTCGCGCTGGTTTCCGATCAGATCGAAGGCCTCTCCCGGAAGGAGCATCCCGCGATCGTGCGCCGCTTCGACCGGCTGGGCGAGACGATCGATTCGCTGTCGCGTCACCTGCAGGACTTTTCGACGCGGGAGGACTCGTCCGCCGAGCGCCGCTTCAGGGAACTCGGCGAACAGGTCGAGACGCTTTCGCGCCAGGTCGAATCCGCCCTGCAATCGGATCAACCGGCCAACGCCCGGCGTTTCTCGCAGCTCGCCGGGCTCATTGAAAGCCTCGGCGACCAGATTTCCGCGACGGCGCAATACGATCACCCGGCGCACACGCGCCGCTTCGCCGGGCTCAGCGAGCAAGTCGACGAGCTTTCGCGTCGGGTCGAAGACGCCTTGCGCGTGGAACATCCGGCCACGGCCGAACGCTTTGGACGGCTCGGCGAGCAGTTCGAAAGGCTTTCACGCCAGATCGATCAAAACGCGCATAAGGAAAATCCCGAGGCGGCGCGCCGATTCGATCAGCTCGGCGATTCGGTGCATTCCCTTTCGCGCGAGATCGCGGGGGTTCATCAGGAGATAAGTCAGAACGCCGATCGCCAGGAGCGCATCTCGAAGGACGTCGAGCGCCTGCGCGAGGAGATCGAGTCTCTCTCCGGCGCGCTGCGCGATCTCGCCCCGCGCGCCTCCACCACCGCCATCGAGTCCGCAGTTCACGAACTTCTTCACCGGATCGACGCCCAGCGCGACCGCGGAGTAGGAGAAGCCGCTCTCGCTCCGGTCGAGAGGCTCGCCGGCGAATTGCGCGCCGTGATGAAAGATCTCGATCCGTCTCCGCTCGTCGGCAATCTCTCCGCCGACGTGCGCGCGATCGCGCAGCGCCTCGAGAACATGCCGTCGGCGAGCCCGGCGGACGCGGCGACGCTCGGCCAGCTCAGCCGCCAGACTCTGGAGATCAAGGAGCTTTTGGGAGCCCTCGCTTCGAGGCCCCTGCCGCTCGAAAAACTGGAAACCCGGCTGTTCGACCTCACGCAGCGCGTCGACGGCCTGTCGATCGCCGCCGGCAGGGGTTCCGGCAAGGAAATCGACGAGGTGGTCAAGGCGATCCGCTCGATCGTCGCGGCGGAAACAGGGAACAGCCTCAACGCCTTCAACCACCGGCTCGAGAAGCTTTCCGGCAAGCTCGAGGAAGTCGCGGCGAAAAGCGGCGCCAAGCGCTTCGACCAGATCGACGCGCGCATCGAGACCATGCACAAATCGCTGGCCCAGCGCATCGATCGCGGCATGGCCCAGCAGCAGACGGCGAACGCCGCCTCGCTCGAGAGCCTCGTGGCGTCGCTCGCGAAAAAGATCGACTCCGCTCTCGATAACAAGAACCACAACCCCGCCTTCGAGGAGCTCGGGCGCAAGATCGAGAAGCTCGAGGCCAGAATTCAGGACCCGGCGGCGGCGCAGTCCATCGCCCGCATCGAACGCCTTCTGTCCGGCCCGGATCACGAAGGGCACTTCAAGGAGCTGGCGCACCGGATAGACAATATCGGCAAGACGCTGACGACGCGCTACGAGCAGGACGGCTTCGCCCACAGCGCCGTGGACCTCAGCCACATAGAGGATCTCGTCCGCCGGCTCGGAGACCGCATCGACGCCGCTTTGGAGCCCGAGGCCGGGCGCCGCGACATCGAGCAGCTCGAACATCAGGTCGAACAGCTCTCGCAAAAGCTGGACAAGATCGGCGATATTTCCTCGGCGCGCGGCGAAGGATCTGTCTACGACGCCTTGCCTCTTTCGCAGTTCGAAGAGATATCGGACCGAATCGACTTCATGCACAACGCCCTGGCGGCGCGCATCGAAGCCGGCGCCCGCTCGCGCGAGGATATCAACCGCGCCCAGATGGCCGATCTCGTCGAGCAGGTGACGCGCAAGGTGAACAGCGCGCTCGAGCCCAACGCCGACGCCGCCGTTCTCCTGTCGCTCGAAGGCCAGATCAAGGAATTGTCGCAGCGGCTCGACCGCAAGGACGGCAATGGAGCGGCGCTGGCCTCGATAGAGGGCAAGATCGCGGAACTGTTCTCCCGCATCGAGGAAACCCGCATCGGCGCGACCGACGCCGCCGAGGCGGCGGTGCGGAGGGCGACGCTCGAAGTATTGCGCGAGGCTTCGAATATGGCCGGCGCCCTCAATCCGGCCGCCCGCAAGGAAATCGAAGACATCCGCCGGGTGCAGGACGAAGCCGGCGCGAGGACGCACGAAACCCTGTCCGCGGTGCATGAAACCCTGGAGCGCGTCGTGGATCGCCTCGCGATCTTCGAAGACGAACTCACCGAAATCCGAAGCGCGCCGCAATTGCGCAGTCCTGCGCCCGAAGCCGCCCGCCCGCGGGAGGCCGCGCGAGGATCAGGCGCCGGGGAAGCTCGTTCCTCCTATCAGAAGCGCATAACGGAGCCTTCTTTCGACGCGCTCGAGCGGCCGATCGAACAGCCGAGCATGCGCCGGGGCCGGGATGTCGAGGACGTCGACTTCGATTCGCTGCGGCAGGACTCCGCTCCTTTCGCGCCGCGGGGCGAAAGCACCCAGTCGGCCTTCATCGCCGCAGCCCGCCGGGCCGCGCAGCAGGTCGCATCGGAGGCGAGCGCCGAAGAAGCGGCGCGCAGGAAAGCGCCCAGGCAGTCGAAGCCGGTCGAGGCCGAAAACGAAAAGAGCGCGGTCCTCGCCGGCGTCGGAGCGACGCTCGCGGCGCGCAAGCGTCCGATTCTCCTCGGCCTGACGGCTCTCGTCATGCTGGTGGGCGCCTATCAGATGGCCCATCATGTCAAACTCGCGACCAAGCATGGGGAGACCGGCGACGCGCGTTCCATCGGCGAAACCGGCGGAACCGCCGAGCTCGCCGCCCCGCAGCCCCAGATCGCGCCTTCCGAGCCGGCGCCGGCCGCGGAACCGCAAAAGGCCAATCCCGCCGCCGCGGCCGGATCTTCGATCCCCCAGCTCGCGAGCCCAAATTCCACCCCCGCGGGAACGGCCGCGTCCTCCCCGCTCGGCCTTGCGCCGATCGGCCCCTTCCCGTCCGGCCCCGCCATGGCGCCGCATCCGGCTGCAAAGCCGGCCGCCGGCGTCGACACCGCGCCGGTCGGCGCGATCAGCCATTCCCCGCAGGAGACCGCGGCCGCCATCAAGGCGCTCGCCGCCACCGGCGACGCCGCCGCGCAATATGAGCTCGGCTCCCGCTATGCGGATGGCCGCGGCCTGCCGCGCGACAACAAGGCCGCGGCTGAATGGTTCCAGAAGGCGGCCGAACAAGGCCTTGCCCCGGCGCAATACCGGCTGGGCTCATATTACGAGAAGGGCATAGGCGTCGAGCGCGACTACACCCGCGCCCGCAAGCTCTATGAGCAGGCGGCGGAGGCGGGAAATGCGAGGGCGATGCATAATCTCGCCGTCCTCGCCGCCGAAGGCAATGACGGGAAGCCCGACTACGGCGTCGCCTCGGACTGGTTCCGGCGCGCGGCCGAACTCGGCGTCCGCGACAGCCAGTATAATCTCGCCATCCTCTACGCCCGCGGCCTCGGCGTCGGCCAGAGCATGACCCAATCCTATCTATGGTTCTCGGCTGCGGCGCAGCAGGGCGACGCCGACGCCGCCAAGAAGCGCGACGAGGTGGCTTCGCGGCTGGATTCCAAGGAGCTTGCGGCGGCCAAGGCGCTGGTGGACGGTTTCAAGCCGCGCCAACCCAAGCGCGAGGCCAATGACGTGGCCCCGCCCAGGGCGGGTTGGGAAAGCCTGAAGGCTCCCGATCTGCCTCCGGTCCCGAAGTCTTCGAGCATAAAGCCGAAGATGTCGCAGCTCTGATACGGCTTCCGCGAGACCGTTTCGCGATCCGCGGAAACGAGACCGCCTCAAAAAAGCGCCTCCGCCTCGTATTTCGAAGCGGAGGCGCTGGCGTAATCGCCGCGGAGAGCGAGGCGGGAGTTTCCTTCCCGGCTTCGGCCTCACATTCCGCCGAGGACCTCGGCGACGGTGAAGATGTCCTTGTCGCCGCGGCCGCTCAGGTTCATCACCATCAGATGGTCGCGCGGCTTTTTGGGGGCGAGTTCCAGCACCTTGGCCAGAGCATGGGAAGGCTCCAGCGCGGGAATGATTCCTTCGAGGCGCGAGCAGAGCTGAAACGCGTCCAGCGCTTCCTTGTCGGTGGCGTTGAGATATTTCACCCGCCCCGTCTCGTGCAGCCAGCTGTGCTCCGGTCCGATGCCGGGATAATCGAGGCCGGCCGAGACCGAATGGCCTTCGAGAATCTGGCCATCGTCGTTCATCAGCAGATAAGTGCGGTTGCCATGCAGAACGCCGGGCCGGCCGCCGGCGAGCGAGGCGGCATGGCCGTTCGGAACCTCCAGGCCATGGCCCGCCGCCTCGACGCCGTAAATTTCTATGTCGGGTTCGTCCAGAAAGGGGTGAAACAGGCCGATGGCGTTGGAGCCCCCGCCGATGCAGGCCACCAGCGAATCCGGCAGACGGCCCTCCATCTCCTGCATCTGGTCGCGGGTCTCCTTGCCGATGATCGACTGGAGATCGCGCACCATCATCGGATAGGGATGCGGCCCCGCCGCCGTGCCGATGCAATAAAAAGTGTCGGCGACATTGGTCACCCAATCGCGCAGCGCCTCATTCATCGCGTCCTTGAGGGTGCGGGCGCCCGACTGCACCGGCACGACCTCCGCCCCCAGCATCTTCATGCGGAACACATTGGGCTTCTGCCGTTCGACGTCGACCGCGCCCATATAGACCACGCATTGCAGTCCGAAACGCGCGCAGGCGGTCGCCGTCGCGACGCCGTGCTGGCCGGCGCCGGTTTCGGCGATGATGCGCTTCTTGCCCATGCGCCGGGCGAGGACGATCTGGCCGAGGACGTTGTTGATCTTATGCGCGCCGGTGTGGTTGAGCTCCTCGCGCTTGAAAAAGACCTTGGCCCCCATGCCCTCGCCGGCCTTCTCCCGCAAATGCTCGGTGATGCGCTCGGCGAAATAAAGCGCGCTGGGACGGCCGACATAATGCTTGTGGAGATCCTGCAGTTCGGCGTGGAAAGCCGGGTCGGCCTTGGCTTCGCCGTAGGCGCGCTCGAGAGCGAGCACCAGAGGCATCAGCGTTTCGGCGACGAAGCGGCCGCCGAAAATGCCGAAGCGGCCGTTTTCGTCTGGACCATTGCGGAAGGAATTAGGCGCGAATTGGTTCACCGGGCGTTTCCTCGGGAAGGGCATGTGTCGCGTTTATGTAGCCTTTCAGCGCCCGCGAAGAAAGCGGCGCAGGCATCCTGAAGGCTATAGGCTCGTCCTTGCCCGCGCGGCGGCGACGAAGGCCGCGATCAGGCCCGGGGCCTTGACCCCGCGCGATTTTTCGACGCCCGAGGAAACGTCGACGCCGGGGGCTTTCGATATCATGAGAGCCTGCGCGACATTTTCGGGATCGAGGCCGCCGGAGAGCAGCCAGGGCTTTCCCGGGGAGGCTCCCGCAAGGAGCGACCAATCGAAAGCCACGCCATTGCCTCCCGGCAGCGTGGCGTCAGGAGAAGGCTTGGCGTCGAACAGGAGAATATCCGCGCTGGCGTAACCTTCCGCCCTGAGCAGATCCTCTGCGCTCGCGACGCCGATGGCCTTGATGATGGGGAGACCGAAACGGGCCTTGATCGCCTCGACCCGGGCCGGCGACTCCCCGCCATGGAGCTGCAGAAAATCGGGGCTTAGCGCGGCGACGATCGCATCGAGCGCCTCGTCGCTTGCGTCCACCGTCAGCGCGACTTTGGCAATCCGGCCTGCGGCCTGAGCGCCGAGGCTTTGCGCCGTTTCGAGGTCGATATTGCGTGGACTCGTCTCGAAAAAGACGAACCCGGCCATGTCGGCGTCGGCGGCGATGGCCGCCTCCAGCGTTTCCGAGGTCTGGAGCCCGCAGATTTTGACGATCACGCCTGTGCTTCTCCGTTACGAGCGTTCCTAGTCGCGCTCGCACTTCGCGATACGCAAACGCTATTTCTGGCACCAGTTGTAGCTTTGGTCGATCAATATAGGGGTTTTTTGATCGGCATCGACGCTAAGGAATAAGGCGATAGCGGAAGGTTTTGGAAACCCCTTTTACCATAACAGACCATCCTCGTCGTCGTGCATCAGCACGGCTTCAGCCTCGCAGTATTGTCTGTTCATAGACTGGGTCTCCAAAAAGGTCATAAGCAGTTTTTCGACCGGGAATGTCCTCATGAAAAGATACGAATGCGCTGTCCCCGAATCCGGGTCAAAACAGCAAAAGCTTTCAGCGACCGCTTTGGAAAAGGTCCACGAAGAGAAAAATTTCGGCGCGCCCACGCGCCAAGGGCCTTCAACCGACGCTCCCCGAAACAACCGGACGTGCGATTTGCCTAGCAGTTGGAAAAGCGCGCGAACAAATGCAAGGCGCTCCAGAAGATAAGCTCGACGGTGACGCTTATCGCCCAATCCAAGGAAAAGGTTCCTGTCACGTACAATCGAACCGGAAAATTTCTTCAGACCCATCTCTGCAAGCACGATCTTCATGCCCTTAATCCATTCCCCGGAATGGGGATTCAGGACATAGATTTCCGACGTCAACCGCTCCTGCTCTGTAAGCCCTCGCAATTTCATGTAGTCCTGCAACGCAGCTAAAGCGTGAATCGATATTTCTTGAACATCGGTTTCGAATGAAAGCTCAGAAAATCTTTGTCTCGTACAAAGCCAGTCCTGAATTTCAACCGTCCGCTCAGCTAAGCATTTGTCTATTGCGTCGGATTCAGCCCCAGATGTGTCGATGACCAACTGGAGCTGGAATTTTTTGATCAACCTCTCATAATCGGTTACGATTGCCGGAGACTCTTTGCGACTGCCAATCTCGAACTGAAATTTACGCACATCTTCTATTTGCACATCCCAAAATTTCCCGCTGTCTTCAAAATCGAGAATCCTCCAGCGAAAATAGCCTGATTCAGCAGAAACGCTCTCTATTCGCCCTGGAGTCCGCCTGCGATCCCGCAGGCGGCAAGCATTGCCTTCCACCAGCAATTCAAGCGTTCCGGGCAAGAACTCGTGATCTGGACGCGTATTTGGATTGAATTGATGGAATGGCTTCATACGACCGCGGCTCCGTGCCGTGAACATTGAAGACAGGTGACGCGGATTTTGAGAGCTGTTTGGCGCGAATGCGCTGAACGGTCGGGCGGAGATGGAGAAAACCTTCGCCAAATCGCTGATTGAGTAGTCGTCGGGGTCCCGCGCCCGGCGCAGCTCGACCTCCCGGCAAAGGGGTAGAAGCGCCGCGCATCAAACGGTTACGCACTCACCCAATTACCCTACGGCCCCTCGTATTCGCGCTCGACCCTCGCGATGCGCACATGATATTTTTCATACCAGCGCGTCTTGCCCAGCCGCTGCGCCTCCCGATGCAGCGCATCCGCCTTCCAGGCCGCGATCGACGCCTCGTCGGCGAAATAGGCGACGGTTATCCCGAAGCCGTCGGCGCCCCGCGCGCTTTCATATCCGAGGCATCCCGGGGCGCTGCGGACCTTTTCCGCAAGAACGGCGGCCATTTGTTCATAGGCGCCGTCCAGATCCGCCCGCTTGGAGGTGAAAATCACCGCATAATAGGGCGGAGGCGGCGTTTGAGCGAAATCCGGCATAGGCGCCCCCATCGACGGGCGCGCCTATCCGCGCCGTCATCCACGATTATAGACGTCCTGAAAGCGGACGATGTCGTCCTCGCCGAGATAGGAGCCGGTCTGCACCTCGATCAGCTCGAGGTCGATTCGGCCGGGATTGGTGAGGCGGTGCTTGCAGCCGATCGGCAGATAGATCGACTCGTTCTCATGGACGAGATGCACTTCCTCGTCGCGGCCGACCTCGGCGGTGCCCTTCACCACGATCCAATGCTCGGCGCGATGAAAGTGCTTTTGCAGCGACAGCCTCTCGCCCGGCTTCACCACGATGCGCTTGACCTGATAGCGCGAGCCTTCGTCGACCGACTGGTAATAGCCCCAGGGACGGAAGATGCGCTTGTGCTCTCCGGCCTCGCGGCGATTGTCGCGCTTGAGCTGCTCGACCAGCTGCTTGACCTTGTCGCCATGCTCGTGATGCAGCACCAGAACGGCGTCCTGCGTGGTCACGACGATGACGTCATCGACGCCAACGACGGTGGTGAGGGTCTCGTCCGAGCGCACATGGACATTGGAGGCGTCCATCACCACGGCGTTGCCGCGGATCGAATTGCCCTTGGCGTCGCGGTCTGAAAGCTCCCACACCGCGCGCCAGTTGCCGACGTCGGACCAGCCGATGTCGGCGGGTATCAGCGCCGCCTGCTCGGTCCGCTCCATTACAGCGTAATCGATCGAATTTTTGGGGGCCTGCTCGAAAGATGCGGCGTCGAGGACCAGAAAGTCGAGATCGGTCTTGGCGGCCTCGATCGCGGCTTCCGCGGCTGCGAAGATCGCGGGCTCGAATTTGGCGATTTCGCGCTGCATGACGTCGGCGCGGAAAATGAAATTGCCGCTATTCCAGAAATAGCCCGCCTCGACATAACGCTGGGCGGTGTCGCGGTCGGGCTTTTCCACGAAGGCTTCGAGCTTGAGAACGTCGCCCTCGGCGGACAAGGGCTTGCCGGGCCGCAAATAGCCGTAACCCGTCGCGGGCGAGTCGGGCTTGATCCCGAGCGTGACGATATAGCCTTCCCTGGCGGCGACGGCGGCCTTTTTGCACAGGTCGACGAGACCGGCCTGGTTGCGCACCACATGGTCGGCCGCAAGCACGACGACAATGGTGTCTGGCGAGCGACGCGCCGCAAGGCCGGCGGCGACCGCCACGGCCGCAGCCGAATCACGCCGCGAAGGCTCGAGCACGATATCCGCCTGGGCGTTGATCTCGCGCAGCTGATCCGTCACCATGAAACGGTAATCGACATTGGAGATGACGACCGGCCGCTCGAAGGCCGGATCGGACAGCATCTGCATGGTGGATTGGAAAGTCGACCGCTCGCCCACCAGCGTGATGAACTGCTTGGGAAGTGTGTCGCGGGACTCGGGCCAGACGCGGGTTCCGGCGCCGCCGCACATGATCACGGGTAGAATTTTGGTCATAAGTCGCCTTTCGATGATCTTGGGCGAAACACAAGGGCCAGGCCCGGCAGGCGGGCGTCGGGCCGTCGCCGCTCTCTATTACAGAGGCAGTATCTCTCTGGCCGCGCCGCGGGAGCGGCGGGCCCAAACCCATATAAATCGCCGGGACAGGCGGGTCAGTTCTTGCCTTTTTTCTCCAGTTCGGCCTTCAGCGCAAGCAACTTGGCGA
The DNA here is from genome assembly GCF_004802635.2 of Methylocystis heyeri. Lineage (NCBI taxonomy): Bacteria > Pseudomonadati > Pseudomonadota > Alphaproteobacteria > Hyphomicrobiales > Methylocystaceae > Methylocystis > Methylocystis heyeri. The sequence continues at coordinate 4,335,528 of NZ_CP046052.1, read as the reverse complement.
AAGGCGAATCCGGATCGGGCTGGCGCTCCCGCTTCTCCGGCGCGGAAAAAGAACCGCCCGGACGGCCGCGCCGCCCCTCGTCCCTGTTGTCCCTGTTGCCTCGATATTCGCCTCGCGCTCCCGAACGCGGCCCCTGGGCGGCCTGGCCGCCGCCCCGGGACCCGCCCTTCTGGCCTTCCGGCCTCGGACGGCTTTCCTGGCTCCGCGCTGCTGCGGTTTCTTCCTTGCGCTCCCCTTGCGCATGATCCCGCCGCGGCGGACGAGCGGCGCCTGCGTTTTCCGGGCGCGGACGACGATGACCGCCCTCTTGCCTGCGCGGGGCGACGGCCGGATGACGCTGCATGGTCCAGACCTCGATCGTCTGGGGGGCGGCGTCGGCCGCAGCCGTTTCGCCGGAGGACGCCTCGGAAACGGCGGCCTCGTCAGCGGGGGCGGCCGCCTCCTCGGCGGCGGGCTGCGACGCTTCCACGGCGGGCGCTTCCACGATCTCCAGCGGCGCGACGGCAGGCTCCACGATCTCGGCAGGCGGCGCTGCTTCCGCAGCGACGGGTTCGGCCGGCGCAAGCTCGGCAGGGGATTCTGCGCTCGCCGTTTCTGCGGATTCGGGTGCAGGCGCGGCGGCCTCGGGCTCTTCCCCCGTCGGGGTCTGGCTGACGGGTTCGGTCGCGGCGGCGGGAATGATCGGAACCGTTATCGCGGGCCCGGGCCTTTGCGTCGAGACATAGCCCAGGGAGCGCAGGATAGAGGCGAAAGCCTCGCCCGCACATCCGGTCAGGGAGGTCATGGCTACCGTGACGACGAAGCCGTCGGCGTCCGCCGACCCCGCCGGAGGTTCGCCGACGCTCGTTCCCGGCCTGTAGGAGACGGCGGGTCGAATCAGATCGGCCAGACGCTCCAGAATATCGACCCGGACCACCCGCTCGCCGCAGACGCGGTAGCCGGCGGCGCGATAGAAGCCTTTGGAGATGGAGGGGTCGGCGGCGAAAGAGGTTCTGCCCGAGGCGGCGAGATGAGGCGCTTCCTCCAGCCCCTTGGCGCTGTCGAGACCACCGTGGCGAAGCGCCCAGAGCAGCGCGGCGAGCGAACGCGGCGCCGGCTTCAGCAGCAACGGCAGATAGAGATGATAGGCGCCGAAACGCACGCCGAGCTTGCGCAGGGCGGCGCGCTCCTCCTGGGTGAAGTTCTTTACTTCCTTCGCCACGCGGCTGCGTTCCAGCACGCCCAGCTCTTCCGCGATCTGGAAGGCGACGCCGCGCGGGGCGCCGGTCAGGCCTTCGCCGGCTTCGAGCTGCTCTAGCGGCCCGAGGAGCTTCTTGACCCTCTGCGCCAGCCACAGCTCCAGGCGCTGCTTGACCTTGTCGAGGACCGCGCCGGTGAGCTGCTCGTCGGCGAGCACATGAACCGTGGGCTTCAAAACCCCGGGTCCTTCGGCGATCTTGCCCACTGGCTCCCCGAGCCAGCGGATCGTTCCGTCGTTGCCGAGCACGAAAGCGTCGTCCACCGCGTCGAAGACGCGGGTGGCGCGAGCGTCGAATTCCCCGGCCAGGGCCTTTTGCGCGGCGGCGTTCAGCGCCTTGGCCGCTTCGCCGGCGGCCGCCGGATCGGCTGTAAAGCGGAAGCCCTGCAAGGAGCCCACATGCTGACCTTCGACAACGACGTCGCCAGAGGCGGTTATTTCGGCTTCGAGCATTGCATTCTCTCTGAGGCGGCGCATCAGCACGCTGGTGCGGCGATCGACAAAGCGCTGGGTGAGACGTTCATGCAGCGCGTCAGATATCCTGTCCTCTACCTGACGAGCGACGCTCTGCCAATGGCTGGAATTTTCGAGCCAGCCGGATCGATTGGCGACGAAGCTCCATGTTCGCACCTGCGCGAGCCGATTGGCAAGGGTAGAGATGTCGCCGTCGACGCGGTCCATCACGGCGAGCTGGCGCGCCATCCAGTCCTCCGGAATCCTGCCGCGCCTGACGATAAAGCCGAAGATCGAGCCCGCGAGCTCGGCGTGCGCGGCCGGGGAAGACTTGCGGTAATCGGGAATCTGGCAGGCTTCCCACAGGCGGGCTACGTCGGCGGGCGCCCTGGCGTTGCGGCGGACGTCCTCGTCCCGCATCAGGGCTTCGAGCGCGAGCTGATCCTCCTGAACCGGGGCGCGGACGAGGCAGGGATCGTCGGGCGAGACGTCAAGAGAGGCGGCGAGATCCCGGGGAGTGGAAAAATCGAGGTCTGGATTGCGCCACTGCAGGGTCGTGACCGGATCGAAGCGGTGATCCTCGAGAGCCTCGATCAGGTCTTCGTCGAAAGGCGGACAGCGCCCGGCGCCGCCGAAGGTGCCGTCGTTCATGTGCCGGCCGGCGCGCCCGGCGATCTGGCCTAACTCGGCGCTGGTGAGGCGACGGAAGCGCCAGCCGTCGAATTTGCGGTCCGAGGCGAAGGCGATATGGTCGACGTCGAGATTGAGCCCCATGCCGATGGCGTCGGTGGCGACGAGATAATCGACGTCCCCGTTCTGGTAGAGATCGACCTGGGCGTTGCGCGTCCTCGGGCTCAGGGCGCCGATGACCACCGCGGCGCCGCCTTTCTGGCGCTTGATCCATTCGGCGATCGCATAGACCTCTTCGGCCGAAAAGGCGACGATGGCGCTTCTGGGCGGCAGCCGCGAAATCTTGCGGTGACCGGCGTAGGAGAGGCGCGAAAGCCGCGGCCGCGAGAAAATCGGCGCGCCGGGCATGAAGGCCTCGATCAGCGGCGCCATCGTGCTGGCGCCGATGAGCAGGGTTTCCTGGCGCCCGCGCCATCGCAACAGCCGGTCTGTGAAGACATGGCCGCGGTCGAGATCGGCCGCGAGCTGCACCTCGTCTATGGCGATGAAATCCACGTCGACGTCGCGGGGCATCGCCTCCACGGTCGCGATCCAGTAGCGGGGAGCCCGCGGCTTGATCTTCTCCTCGCCAGTCACGAGCGCCACATTGTCGGCCCCGATGCGCTGAACCACGCGATTATAAACCTCGCGCGCCAGCAGCCTGAGCGGAAGGCCGATCATTCCGCTGGGGAAAGACAGCATGCGCTCGATGGCGTGGTGGGTCTTGCCGGTGTTGGTCGGCCCGAGCAACGCGCAGACTCCGGCGAGCCGCGCATCGGCCCGCCCCGGATAAGGCCGGATTCGAGCCGCCTGCTCGCCGAGCAGCTCACCCATCGTCTCAGGCTGCGTCCGCCGCCTCTCCGCCTGTTCTGTCACCCGCTACCCCGGCGCCGAACTCTTCAAACCCGCGCGGAGCCCGAACGAAACCCGGGCAGTCGCGGCCAACTTGCGTAGTTTTGTTTCATAAAGGAACTTTTGCAGCAGTGCGATTTTACTTTTCGAACAAGCTGGGAACGAATCGCGCCCGAATCGCCGACCTCTCCCGAGTCCTCTTTCCGTTCCCGCCATATGATGACGACAGCCATAGCGAAACACCACATATAGGCGTTGCAGCGCTCTGCGCAAAAAAAGCGGATCGAGCGAAGCTTTCGAGGCGGCTCGTTAATGTCAAGCACGCCTTTTTTAAGGTCTGGATTAACCCTATGGCGGAAGCATGAACGAAGCCGGCACGAATCGCTGCTCGGCGACTGTTGGCCGTGCGTTCCGACTAAAACTTGCGGAGCGAGGCGTTCGCGCCGCAAGATCTGGATGCGGCCGGGCGCCGGAAAGATGCGAGAGGGTTAATGCGGCGTTCGAAATCGGGACGCCGGTTTCAAAGCCGGGTTTCGCCGAGGGCTTAACCCGGCCGCGCAGGATTCCGGCCTCGCGGTTAATCTTCGGGGCCAAAGGAGAACATAACCCGCCCGAATCACGGAATTCGTCCCGTTGGCCGGTTGTTCTCTCGATATCTTGCGCCCGAGCGGGACCAATCCCCCAAAGCTGGAGGCTGGCCGACCTTGCGCCTGCCGTCGCTCCCGACGTTCGCCGCCGGCGCTTTTTACCGCTGCGTTTCGAACTGGGCCAGATAGGGATCGCGCCGCCGTGCGCGGCGGTCTCGCGCAGCCACAGGATTAACCGTTACGGAGCCGATTACGCGCGAGAATGCGCCCCGTCTCCGGACGCCTGGGCCGCCGGCGTGAAAGATCTGGCGCAGGATTTGGTTCGACGGCGGGCGCGCTGCGGCGCTGGCGCGGATCACAAAGGTTAACGGGCGTCACGGGAGGCGTCGAAATGAGCTTTTTCTATTTTCTGGTCGCGGGCTGCTGCGAGATAGCCGGCTGCTGGTGCTTCTGGGTCTGGCTGCGGCTCGGCCGCTCCGCGCTCTGGATGGAGCCCGGCCTCGTCAGTCTCGCCATATTCGCCATGGCCCTTGCGCGGGTCGACTCCGCTCTGGCCGGCCGGGCCTTCGCCGCCTATGGCGGCGTCTATATAGCGCTCTCCCTGTTCTGGCTCTGGGCCGTGGAAGGCGCTCGCCCCGACGCCTATGATCTCGCGGGGGCCTGTCTTTGCTTGCTCGGCGCCGGATTGATCGCGCTCGCTCCGAGATGAGCGGATTTAATGACCGGGATTGTTAATGATCTGTGCGGTCTGCGCCGGAGCGTTAAGCGAAGCATTAACCGGTTTCCGCTCATTATCGAATGAAAGAATCCAGTCGTCGGTCCGGGCGCGCGGCGCTCAGCGGAGCCCCGCTCCGCACGGCCCTTGCGAGAGCTTTTGAAGAACACGGGCGATGAAGGTAGTCATTCTGACAGGCGGACTGGGAACGAGGCTCGCCGAGGAAACCTCGGTGCGTCCGAAGCCTATGGTCGAGATCGGCGGCAGGCCGATTCTGTGGCACATCATGAAGACCTATTCGGCTCACGGCTTCAATGAATTCGTGCTCTGCCTCGGCTATAAGGGCTATTATATAAAGGAGTTCTTCTCCAACTATTTCCTGCATATGTCGGATGTGACCTTCGACATGCGCACGCGCGCTATGGAGGTTCATCGCGAAAATGCGGAGCCCTGGCGCGTCACGCTCGTCGACACCGGCGACAATACCCAGACCGGCGGACGCCTGAAGCGCGTCATCGAGCATGTCGCAAACGAGGAAGTCTTCGCGCTGACCTATGGCGACGGCGTCTCCGACATCGATCTGACCGCAGAACTCGCCTTTCACAAGTCGCATGGGAAGCTCGCGACCGTCGCCGCGGTCCGGCCGGCGATGCGTTTCGGCTCCATGACCCTCGACTACGACAGCGTCACCGCCTTTGCAGAAAAACCCATCGCGGAGAGCGGATGGGTCAATGGCGGCTTCTTTTTGCTGTCGCCCAAGGTCGCCGAACTGATCGAAGGCGACTCGGTCGTGTGGGAGCGCGGTCCGCTCAACGAACTCGCCAGAATGGGCGAGCTGCGGGCCTTCGTGCACGACGGCTTCTGGTATCCGATGGATACGCTGCGCGACAAAATCTTTCTCGAAGAAGAATGGTCCTCGGGCCGAGCGAAGTGGAAAATCTGGTGATCTCGTCATCGTTCTGGCGCAATAAACGCGTCTTCGTCACCGGCCACACGGGGTTCAAGGGGTCATGGCTCGCCCTGATGCTGGCGCGGCTCAACGCGCAGGCGACCGGCTATGCGCTGGAGCCGCCGACTGCGCCCAATCTGTTCGATCTCGCGCGCGTCGGCGACGTCATCGACGACATTCGCGGCGACATTCGCGATCTTGCGTCCTTGCGCGCCGCCATGTCCGCCTCCGCGCCGGAAATCGTCATTCACATGGCGGCGCAGCCGCTGGTTCGCGCCTCCTATGAAGACCCTGTCGCGACCTACGCCACCAATGTGATGGGCACGGTGAATGTGCTGGAAGCGGCGCGTGCGACCCCGGGCGTGCGCGCCGTGCTCGTGGTCACGACCGACAAATGCTACGAGAACAAGGACTGGGTCTGGGGATACCGCGAGACCGACGCCCTCGGCGGACATGATCCCTATTCCAACAGCAAGGCCTGCGCGGAACTCGTCGCCAGCGCTTTTCGCAGCAGCTTCTTCGCCGGGGCCGGAGCGGCCCGGATCGTCACCGCGAGGGCGGGAAACGTGGTCGGCGGCGGCGATTTCGCCGTGGATAGAATCATCCCCGACGCTTTCCGCGCCTTTGTCTCGGATCATGCGCTACATTTGCGAAATCCCCGGGCTGTACGCCCCTGGCAACATGTTCTCGAGCCGCTGACCGGCTATCTCATGCTGGTCGAAGCCGCGCTCGACGATTCGAAGCGGATCGACGGCGGCTGGAACTTCGGCCCGGGCCCGGCGAGCGAACAGAGCGTCGAGGCGCTCGTGACCCGCTTCATCGAGGCTTTCGATTCCAGCGCCCGCTGGACTCAGGACAAGGGCGAGCATCCCCACGAGGCCAATCTTCTCAGGCTCGACACCGCCAGGGCGCGCGAGCTTCTGGGCTGGTCGCCCCTGCTCGATTTCGGAGAGACGGTGGAATGGACGGCGCGATGGTACCGCGCCCTCGCCGACCGCCGGGACATCAGAGAGACGACCTTCAATCAGGTCGACGCCTATCTCGGCCAGCGCGTGCGGCTGGTTTCGCCTTTTTCCGGCGAGGAGGGGGCTCAAGCTCCGCTGCAACGGCAGGCCTAGGTTGTGAACCCATGAAGGAGAAGGCCGCGAGGGCGGGTCATGCGACGGGGGGCCCGCGCTCAAACCGCCATTCAGCAGCGAAGCATTCGAACGTGCTATCACGAAGGTAGAAGAGGAAGTGCCGCTTTTCCGGCATCAACGTCGTGAGTTCGCGCCAGTCCGTAGGCTTGAGCCGCTGGTCGTCTTCGCCAAGCAGCTCATAAAACTCACCCCAAGCCGGGGCGGCTTTGCTGTAGCGGCACTGGCCAGCATGCCAGCCTTCGTCGTTGGTCGACCCCAGCCGCCATATGGAGCACTCCTCGAAGGTCAGGCATCCCTTCTCGTCCTCCTCGGCGTCGTAAGCCCATGCGTTCAGGAAGAACGTCAGTCGCACCGTGGAGCCGCTCACTGCCACCTCTTCGCAAGGTGCATTGGGCTCCGCATTCCAATCGTCGTTTAGGCGCTTGAAAGTTGGGTTCGACATCGCCGCATCATGCCGACAAACATTATCGAAGCCAATCCTGTCGCGATCCGATGCTCCTTTCGAGGAGCCGGAGAACGTTATTCAGCGTCGGCATGAGCCGATATGACCTGACCGACTTCGAGTGGCGCGTGGTCGGCCGCCGCTGCCCAATAAGCCGAGAGGCGTGCCGCGCGTCGATGACCGGCGTGTAATAAATGGCGTCTTCCAGGCGCTGCGACCCTGAGTTTTGCACAGAAAACTATTATCCCGGCTCGCCGCGCCGGCATTTCTCCCCGATTCGGGCGCAGGCTCAGGTCTCGGGCGCCTGCGTCTTTTGACGGGACGCGGACCCAGGCGCTAAAAGCCGCCCCTCTCCTTCCTAGTCAGGGATAACGAATGACCACGATCGTCGAACGCATCAGCACGGAACTGGCGGCCAAACCATGGCAGGTGGAGGCGGCGGTCGGCTTGCTCGATGGAGGCTCGACCGTGCCCTTTATCGCCCGCTACCGCAAGGAAGCGACCGGCGCGCTCGACGACACCCAATTGCGCCGCCTCGAAGAACGCCTGCGCTATTTGCGGGAGCTCGAAGACAGGCGCAAAACCATCCTCGAATCGATCGAAGCGCAGGGCAAAATGACCGACGCCTTGCGCGCCGTGCTTCAGGAGGCCGACAACAAGGCCCGGCTCGAGGATATTTATCTTCCCTACAAGCCCAAGCGTCGCACCAAGGCGCAGATCGCAATCGAAGCGGGTCTCGCCCCGCTCGCCGAAGCGCTTCTCTCCGCTCCGCAGAACGAACCCAAATCCCAGGCCGAAGCCTTCGTCGACGCCGAGAAGAACGTTGCGACCCCCGAGGCCGCGCTGGAAGGCGCACGCGCCATTCTCGTCGAACGCTTCGCCGAACACGCAGACCTCATCGGCCAGCTGCGCGAGATTTTCTGGACCCATGGCGCGCTGAAATCGAAAGTGCGCGAAGGCAAGGAAACCGCCGGAGCGAAATTCTCGGATTATTTCGAATTCTCCGAGCCGCTGGCCAAATTGCCGTCGCACCGCATATTGGCGTTGTTCCGGGGCGAGAAGGAAGAATTCCTCGATCTCGAACTATCGCCCGAGGCGGAACCGGGGATTGCCGGCTACGAAAGCCGGATCGCGCGCCGATTCGGCGTCGAGGATCGCGGCCGTCCGGGCGACCGCTGGCTGACTGAGACCGTGCGCTGGGCCTGGCGCACCAAGATCGAGCTGCATCTCGCTGTGGACGCGCGCGCAAAGCTGTTCAAAGCGGCGGAGGACGAGGCGATCAACGTCTTCGCCGGCAATCTGCGCGATCTTCTTCTTGCGGCCCCCGCCGGCGCCCGGCCGACGATCGGGCTCGATCCCGGCTTTCGAACCGGCGTCAAGGTCGCGGTGGTGGACAAGACCGGGAAAATCGTCGCGACCACCGCGATCTATCCCCATGAGCCCCAGCGCAAATGGGACGAGGCGCTCGCAATTTTGGCGAGACTCGCCCGCGAGCACAAGACCGAGCTCGTCGCGATCGGCAACGGCACGGCCTCACGCGAGACCGACAAGCTCGCGTCCGAGCTGATCGCGAAAAACCCGGAGCTGAAGCTGACCAAGGTGATGGTCTCGGAAGCGGGCGCTTCGGTCTATTCCGCCTCTGAATACGCCTCGCGCGAATTGCCCGATCTCGACGTCACCCTGCGCGGCGCGGCCTCCATCGCCCGCCGCCTGCAGGACCCGCTCGCCGAGCTGGTCAAGATCGAGCCGAAATCCATCGGCGTCGGCCAATATCAGCACGACATCTCCGAGACCAGGCTGTCGCGCTCGCTCGACGCCGTGGTCGAGGATTGCGTGAACGCGGTCGGCGTCGACGTCAACACCGCTTCGGCGCCCCTGCTCGCCCGCGTCTCCGGCGTCGGCGAGCTGCTCGCCTCCAACATCGTCGCGCATCGCGACGCGCGGGGGCCGTTCCGCAGCCGCGCCGCGCTCAAGGAAGTGCCCCGTCTCGGACCCAAGGCCTTCGAGCAGAGCGCGGGCTTTTTGAGGGTCATCGACGGCGACGATCCGCTCGACCGCTCGGGCGTCCACCCCGAAGCCTATCCGCTGGTGCGACGAATTCTCGCAGCGGCGCAGAAAGACATCCGTTCGCTGATCGGGGATTCGACCACCCTGCGCAGCCTCGATCCCAAGCGATTCGTCGATGAGTCCTTCGGCCTCCCGACCGTGACCGACGTGATCGCCGAGCTGGAAAAACCCGGCCGCGACCCGCGTCCGGCGTTCAAGACCGCCACTTTCCAGGAGGGCGTCGAGAAAATCACCGACCTGAAGCCGGGAATGATCCTGGAGGGCGTCGTCACCAATGTCGCGGCCTTCGGGGCCTTCGTCGATATCGGCGTGCATCAGGACGGCCTCGTCCATATCTCGGCGATGTCCAAGACATTCGTGAAGGACCCTCGCGCCGTCGCGAAGCCCGGCGACGTCGTGCGCATCAAGGTGTTGGAGGTCGACGCCCCGCGCAAGCGCATTTCCCTTTCCATGCGCCTCGACGACGCCCCCGGGCAGCAGACGTCGCAGGGAGGCGGGGCGGGCCGCGAGAACAATCGCGCGCGCGGTCCGCAGCAGACCGGAGCGCCGCGCGGCGACAAGCCGGCCGGAAACAGCGGTCCCGGCGGCCTCGGCGAGGCTTTGCTCGCCGCCATGAAGCAGAAGGGCGGACGTTGATCGCACCGGGCGCCGGCGCGCGAAACATCGCGCCGGCCCGCTTCACGACCCGAACCGCTCATACAGCTTCCGACTGATCGGTTCACGAGCGAAGCGCAGCGATCCAGAGCCGCGCCAGTCCTGCTGGATCGCCGCGGGGCTTACGCTCCTCGCGACGATGGCGCGAAGCCGCTTCATTCAGCCGGAAACCGTATCACTCTCTGAAAGTAATGGTCCCGCCGGACGCCGTCGTAGCGGCCGGTCTTAAGGCAGCAGCGCCTGAAAGCTCCCGCCCGAGCCGCAGGGGCAAGGGTCGGCGCGCCCCAGCTTCTCGACCAGCTCCTTGTCGCCATGGACAAGACGCAGGCCGCGCTTCACATGGGTTTCGGAGTTGAAGCCCTTACGGCGTTTGGATATTGGCTCGAAAGCAGGGAAGCCGGTCGAAATCCGTTTTCATGATCGCCTCCATAAATGCAGTTGAAAAATGGAGCGGGTGAAGGGAATCGAACCCTCGTATTCAGCTTGGAAGGCTGCTGCTCTACCATTGAGCTACACCCGCGCTGACACCGATATGCCAAGCCGCGCGACAATTGGCAATGGGTTAGTTGATCTCGACGCGTTCCGGGGCGACATTTAACTGCAACAAGGCGCATTTCCTATTTGACAGCGACGGGCGCGCAAACTAACCGGAGCGCCCGACGGCTTTTCACCACAGCGGGCGTTTCCACGCTGCTTCATCTCGAGGACCCAAGGACCGTGGCCAAACCCGAACTCGGCGCCAAGCGCCAATGTCAGTCCTGCGCGACAAAATTCTACGATTTCAACAAAAACCCGATCCTCTGCCCGAAATGCGGCGCCGCGTTCCAGCTCGCCCCCCTGGCGCGGGTGGCGGCGCGAGCCCACGATGAAGAGGCGGAAACGGAGAAGGACGAAGCCGAGGTCATTTCCCTCACCGAAGTCGAGGAAAGCGAAAACAAGATCGAATCGATCGAGATCGACGAGGATGTCGACATCGACGACGAAGGCGAAGCCGACGACACCTTCCTTGAGGAGGAAGAGGGCGAGGACGACGACGTCTCCGGCCTGATCGACGGCGACATCGACACCGACGAAGAAGGCTGATCCGCAGCCGATGGGGCGCCGGAGCCGGATCGCATTTTCGCGAAAGTAGACATCCGTCGCGAAGAAAATGCGCTCCAGCCCCACGACCTGGAGCATTTTCTCATTTTGCCGGACGCTTCCGTCCGGCCGGAAAACGCTCTAGAAATCGCAGCCCATCAATACTTTGCAGCGCAGTTCCATCGCATTACGATGCAGCCGAAGGCTTGAAGAGGTCTCCTGACGATCGACGGCAGGAGACCTTGCTTATATCCAGAGCCGGAACCTGCGGCGCCGAGACCTCCCGGCCTCGTCTTCAGATCGACTGCAAATATTTGATAAAACATGATTTTTAGGGCTCTCGAATGATCGCTGCGCAAGCTGCGGACGCCGAAGTCCTCGGCGCCAGGTCGCGCCCGCCCCTGGTTCAAAAACCCGACTGGCGCGAGACCCTGGAGCGCCCGCCGAGCCTGCTAAAAAAACGAACTCGCCGACTTGACAAATAATCAGCCTGTTTTGCACGCTCGCGTGAAACGCGCGGAGCCGTTTGGAGGAAGCGCGGGCCCAGTTGCAGCTTGACGGCGGGCCGCCGCACTTTTTGCAATCTTCAGTATGGAAGACAGCCCGCCCATGGGCGCAGACATAGTCGTTACAATAATATTTTCATCAACGAAGCAATGTTACCGTTTTATTAGTTGTTAAATTCTGTTTCCGGAGGTAAATTTTTGATTGTTCCGCCCCGAATCGACGGAGGGCGCCGCCGCCCCCATGTGTAGTTTTCGCCGCGGCAGGTTGGAACAGACCGACGAAGGACCTGTTCGGTCCCTGCGAAAGCAAGAGAAGGCGATGAGTGACGCAATGACGACCAACAACAATATCGAACTCGCGGCAGAGATAGTGTCCGCCTATGTGAGCAACAATTCTGTGCCCGCAGCCGATCTGCCCGGTTTGATCAATGAAGTTTACGGCGCCCTGGTCCGTGTTGGCGCGGGCGGCGCCGTCGCGCCGGCCCCAGTAGAGGCTCCAAAGCCTGCTGTCGCCGTGAAGAAATCGGTCACGAACGACTACATCGTCTGTCTCGAAGACGGCAAGAAATTCAAGTCCCTCAAGCGCCACCTGCGCACCCAGTACGGCCTGTCGCCCGAGGAATACCGCGAGAAATGGGGTCTTCCGGCCGATTATCCGATGGTGGCCCCAAATTACGCCAAAGCCCGCTCGACTCTGGCCAAGCAAATGGGTCTCGGGCAGCAGCGTCGCCGTCGCGGCTCGAAATAACCCGAGCCGGCTCGGATCGTCCGTCACACAGTCGCTTTTTCCCCCCGGCGCTGTTGCATGACGGCAACAGCGCAGAAACAAAAAACCGATTCAATCCGCCCGCTCGGATAGAGGCTTGCGCAGCCCGCTGGTCTGCGAGACATAGCCTCCGTCTCCGCAGCGCTTTTGCGCATTGGCGCGGGCGACCTTCATTGTCATCAATTGAACGGGGAAATGTATGCGGCGGCTTACTATGGCCTTGGTTGGAGCGTTCGGCGCTACGGTTTGCCTGCTTTCCGACAGCGCGGCGGCGAACGAAAACCCCTTTGCGAGCTTGTTCGAGCCGACCGTGGCGGCGCGACCCGCCGAGGGGCGTCCGCAGGCCAGCGCCATTCCGCGCGAAATCGTCCCTTACAGCGGGGGCTATGGTCCGGGGACAGTGGTCATCTCGACCGCGGAACGCCGACTCTATTATGTTCTGCCCAACGGGCAGGCCATTCGCTACGGCGTCGGCGTCGGACGCCCCGGCTTCGAGTGGTCGGGCTCCCGTTACATCACCCACAAACGCGAGTGGCCGGATTGGACCCCGCCGGCCCAGATGCTGAAGCGTCGACCCGACCTGCCTCGGCATATGGAAGGCGGCATCAACAATCCTCTCGGCGCCCGGGCGATGTATATCTCCGGCACGCTCTATCGCATCCACGGCTCCAACGAGCCGGAGTCGATCGGGCAGGCCGTGTCCTCGGGCTGCATCCGCATGACCAATGACGACGTCACCGATCTCTATGACCGCGTGAAAATCGGAACCCGCGTCGTCGTCCTGCGCTGAACCGGCCGACTCGAAGTGGCATGGCGGAGAGGCGCGACAGACGCGCCTGCGCTTTCCGTTCGTAACGTCGGAGCGACGCCGCTCCGGCCAGAACCGCGATCTTTCATACCGCTTCCGCGCGATCGCCTTGCGATCCGCAGAAGCGGCCGCCGCAAAAATCGCCGAACGGCATCGATTTTTGCGGCGAGCGAATACGAAATGCAGCTCTGGAGCATGTTCCCAAAAAGTGCGAAGCGGATTTTGGGAACATGCTTCGCCAATAAGTTTTGGAGCGCGTTCGACTGCGTTTAAACCGAACGCGCTCCAATCGAGCAGGTTTCGTATCAGTCTATCGACGAAATCCGGATCGGCGCGGCGACGTCGGCATAGGCTATTTTGATCCCGGCCTTCTGAACCGCGGCTTCATCGGGATACCAGGTCGACTCATGGTCGAGTCCGCCATATTTATTGAAGACCATCACATATTTGGCCTTGAAGTCCACTTCGCAGCGCAAGCCTTTGCCGGGCTGGTCTATCGGCCGCAGCTTGCCGTCCCAATCTACGAAAAATCCTTTTGAGGAACTGTCCGTCCCCGACATTGTCCGCTCCCGTCGCTAGAATGCCAAACCCTTGCGCGGGAAAGCATTATTGGCGCCAGCGCCTGAAACCGAGCCGGGGCGTCTCCATAACTCCTTGTTCCATTGCACTTTTTTCATGCGGACGGGCATCCGCTCCGCTCGAAAACGCTTGAACCGGCTCACAATTCTCCCGGCCTGTCGCGATCCAGCCCCTTGGCGGCGAGTTCATCGAGATAGGCCTGAAAATCGGCCTCCCGCCCTTCCCCCAGCTGGCGAAGGTAACGCCAGGTATAGATGCCGGTGTTGTGGAGGTCGTCGAAATCGAGCCGGACAGCGTAGTTGCCGACCTGCGCCACGTCGAGGATCGCGACATTGCGCTTACCGCCGACGGTCTTGCGCTCGTCCCGGGAATGGCCCTGAACCTCCGCGCTGGGGCTGCGCACCCGCAGATATTCGGCGCTCAATGTGAAGCTGGCGCCGTCGTCGAAACTCACGCGAAGCGCCTTGCCGTGATCGAGCAGGCGTATCTCGCTCGGCCAGGGTTCTCCTCCGACAGACATCCGACGCCTCCGCAGCTCTGCTCGCGCTGTTTTTCCCGTGTGACAGAAATATATGAATTGCTGAAACCCGGATAGCGCCCCTCTCCGAAAACATGGTATTCGCCCAGCATGAACGCTTCTCTGCACGCTCCGTTCTCAGCCGCCGCGCCCGCGCTCGTCGATCCATTCGGCCGGGCTGTGTCCTATGTGCGCGTTTCGGTCACGGACCGCTGCGACTTTCGCTGCGTCTATTGCATGTCGGAGCACATGCAGTTCCTGCCCCGCCAGGACCTTCTGACGCTGGAGGAACTCGACCGCCTTTGCAGCGCCTTCATCGCCAGGGGAACCCGAAAGCTGCGCATCACCGGCGGCGAGCCGCTGGTGCGGCATGGGGTGATGAGCCTGTTCGAGGGTTTGTCGCGCCATCTCGACTCGGGCGCTCTCGAGGAGCTGACCCTGACCACCAACGGGTCGCAGCTCGCGCGTTTCGCCGCGCAACTGGCCGATTGCGGGGTGCGGCGGATCAATCTCTCGCTCGACACGCTGGACCCGGAAAAATTCCGCGCCGTGACCCGCACGGGCGACCTTTCCCGCGTCCTCGCCGGAATGGACGCGGCGCTCAAAGCGGGGATCGCGGTCAAGCTCAACGCCGTCGCGCTGCGCGGCGTGAACGACGAGGAATATGTCCGCCTCGTGCGCTTCGCGCATGAGCGGGGCATGGACATGACCTTCATCGAGGTGATGCCGCTCGGCGAGCTCGAGGGGCTCGCGCGCATAGATCAGTTCATGCCGCTGTCCGAAGTTCGCGCGCGCCTTTCCGAGGCGTTCACGCTCGAGGAAATCGACTACCGCACCGGCGGCCCCGCCCGCTACATGCGCGCGAAGGAAACCGGCGGACGCATCGGATTCATCACGCCCCTGACGCACAATTTCTGCGAAAGCTGCAACAGGGTGCGCGTGACCTGCACCGGGACGTTGTACATGTGCCTCGGCCAGGAGGACTCGGCCGACCTGCGCGCCCCCTTGCGCGAAGGCCCTTCCGACGAAGCGCTCTACGCCGCCATCGACGCCGCCATCGCGAGAAAGCCGAAGGGGCATGATTTCATCATAGACCGCGCAGCGCAGGCGCCCGCCGTTCCCCGCCATATGAGCACGACCGGGGGCTGACGCCCGCATTTGCGGCCGGCTCACGCCAATGGCGAATTTTTCTCGACATCATCCTTCAGGACGCCAGCATGACCGATCGCCGCCACGTCGCATTCCTTGGGCTCGGCGTCATGGGCTATCCCATGGCGCGCCACCTCACGACTCGGGGCCATTCGGTCTCGGTCTACAACCGCACGGCGTCCAGGGCGGAGCGGTTCTGCGCCGATTTCCCGGCAAGGCTCGCCGCGACCCCGCGCCTCGCGGCCGAAGGCGCCGATTTCGTGTTCTCCTGCGTCGGCAACGACGACGATCTGCGTTCGGTCACGCTCGGCGAGACCGGCGCCTTCGCCGGAATGAAAGGGGGCGCGGTCTTCGTCGACCACACCACCACCTCGGCCAAGGTCGCCCGCGAATTATTCGCGGTCGCGAAGAAGAGCGGGTTGGGATTCGTCGACGCTCCCGTCTCGGGCGGCCAGTCCGGCGCCGAGAAAGGCGCGCTCACCGTCATGTGTGGCGGCGCGGCCGAGGATTACGCCAGAGCGGAGCCGGTGATCGCCAGCTACGCCCGCGCCTGCAGGCACATGGGGCCGAGCGGAGCCGGCCAGCTCACCAAAATGGTGAACCAGATCGCCATCGCCGGCCTGGTCCAGAGCCTTTCCGAAGCCCTGCATTTCGCCGAACATGCCGGCCTCGACGCCGCCGCCGCGATCGATCTCATCAAGAACGGCGCGGCGCAATCCTGGCAGATGGAGAACCGGACCGCGACGATGCTGAAAGGCGAGTTCGACCATGGTTTTGCGGTCGAATGGATGCGCAAGGATCTCGCCATCTGCATGGAGGAAGCCCGCAGGAACGGATCGAGGCTTCCGGTGGCGGCGCTGGTCGATCAGTTTTACGCGGAAGTGGAAAATATCGGCGGCAAGCGCTGGGACACTTCCAGCCTGTTTGCGCTTTTGAAGAGGTCCGCCTGGAATTTGACGTAGAGCGTCAGCCTCTCCGACGGGACATGGTAGACGTCCTGCCAAACTCGGTGGTCCGCGAAAGTCGTCATCGACTAGAACATCGTGCGCTCGATGCCGTTGATGGTTTGGACTATGCGACCGCGGTCGAAGCCGAGCGCGATGGCGTCCCGCAAGGCCGAGGTTGTGATCGCGAGGGTTTCGACCGAGCCGATCGACAGCTTTACGGCGTCGAGATCATAGGTCGGTCGGCGCTTTTCCATGACGCGACTTTACCACCATAAAGGTGGCGCAGCAATGCGCCGGAGCCTGCTCCCCTCACCCGCCTACGAATCGCTTCGGCATGAAAATTTGTAAAAATTTTGTTCCCGCGCGCAACCAACAGCGGGGCCGTTGCGTTGTCACAGCGATAAAGAGGCGCACGGAGTAAAATTATCCGGCAAGCGCCCTGTCACCCATCCAAAAAGCGGGGGCTTCAAGATGATTTCGTCCAAGAACGGTTCAGTCGCCAATCGCGTTTCGCAGACAATCCTTTTCATCGCCGCCACGGCGGGATTTCTTGCCGCTGTCGCGGCGGCGCCGGCGGCCCCCACGGACGCCAAATCCCCAGCGCAGGCCAGCGCGGGCCAAATGAGCGTCTTGCGGGACGACGCATCCGGAATGCGCCCACTGGCGCGGGGACCGGCGATAAGGGTCGGCCGCGCTTTCGACGCCGAGGACGAAGACTGCACGGTCACGATCACGCGCGTGACGGACGAAAACGGCCATGTCCACGCCAGGCGCGGCCTGACCTGCGCCAATTAGCGGTCCGAAAACGGCAACCATTTTTCGGAAATCCTGCTGCAACGCAATCGTTGACGCGCCGGCGCGGCCTCCATACTGTGCCGGCCTCCCGCCATCGATGCAGAACAGGCCATGTCCGCTTCACTTTCTTCTTCGCATGTCTTTCCCGCCGACCTCGTCGAAGCCGCGCGCGTTTCGCCCGCCTGGCCTTTCGAGGAAGCGCGGAAACTGGTGAAGCGCATCGAAGCCAGCGGGCAGAAACAGGTTCTGTTCGAGACCGGCTACGGGCCGTCGGGGCTTCCCCATATCGGCACCTTCGGCGAGGTCGCGCGGACCAGCATGGTGCGCCGCGCCTTCGAGGTCATCACCGAAGGCGAGATCGCCACCCGGCTGCTCGCTTTTTCCGACGACATGGACGGCTTGCGGAAGATTCCCGACAACATACCCAACAAGGAGTTGATCGCGCCCCATCTCGGCAAGCCGCTGACGCGCGTGCCCGATCCTTTCGGCACCCATGACAGTTTCGGCGCCCACAATAATGCGCGGCTGCGCGCCTTTCTGGACGCCTTCGGCTTCGAATATGAATTCGCCTCCTCGACCGAATATTACAAATCCGGCCGGTTTGACGACGCTCTCCGGCTCATGCTGGCGCGCTACGACGCCATTATGGAGATCATGCTGCCGAGCTTCCGCGAGGAGCGCGCGGCGAGCTATTCGCCCTTCCTTCCCGTCCATCCCCGCACCGGCGTCGTCATGCAGGTTCCGCTGACCGGGCGCGACGCGCAAGCCGGCACGATCGACTGGAGTGACCCCGAGACCGGCGAAAGTTTCACCACGCCCGTCACCGGGGGCCATTGCAAGCTGCAATGGAAGCCGGATTGGGCGATGCGCTGGTATGCGCTGAGCGTCGATTACGAAATGGCCGGCAAGGACCTCATCGATTCGGTCAAGCTTTCGGGGGCCATCGTGCGGGCGCTCGGCGGAAAGGCGCCGGAAGGCTTCAATTACGAACTCTTCCTGGACGCCAACGGCCAGAAAATCTCCAAGTCCAAGGGCAATGGCCTCACCATCGAGGAATGGCTGACCTACGCCAGCCCGGAGAGCCTCGCGCAGTTCATGTATCAGAAGCCGAGCGCGGCGAAGCGCCTGCATTTCGATGTCATTCCACGCAATGTCGACGACTATCTGACCTTCATCGACGCCTATCCCCGTCAGGCCTGGAAGGAGCGCCTCGGCAATCCGGCATGGCACATTCACGCCGGAAATCCGCCGGCGCCCGAAACGCTGCACCATGCCGGAGAGAGCGACGCCAAGGGAACCACGGTCTCCTTCGCCATGCTGCTTAATCTGGCCACAGTCGCCAACGCCGAGGACCCCGCCGTCCTGTGGGGCTTTCTGCGCCGCTATGCGCCGCAGGCTTCGCCCGAGAATCACCCGCGGCTCGACAAGCTCGTCGGCTATGCCGTGGCCTATTTCCGCGATTTCGTGCGGCCTGCGAAAAGCTACCGCGCCGCCGACGAGGTGGAGCGCGGCGTGCTCGAAACCCTGTCGACCACGCTGGCGGCGCTGCCCGCAGAGGCGAGCGCAGAGGCCATCCAGACTTCGCTTTACGACGTCGCCCGGGTGACGCCGCGCTATCAGGATCTGAACGCCAAGGGCGCGACCCCGGAACGCCCTGGCGTCTCCAATGATTTCTTCAACATGCTCTATGAGGTGCTTCTCGGGGAAAAGCGCGGACCGCGTTTCGGCTCCTTCGTCGCGCTTTACGGCATAGAGGAAACCCGCAAGCTGATCGCGAAAGCCCTGGCCGGAGAGTTCCTGCCGAAGGCGGGTTGACCTCATGCGCTCCGCCGAAGCCGACATATTGATCCTCCCGGGCCTCGAGAATTCGGGCCCCGGGCATTGGCAGAGCCGGTGGCAGGAGAAGCTTTCCAGCGCCCGGCGCGTCGAGCAGCAGGACTGGGACGCGCCGAAGCGCGACGCCTGGGTCCCGGTCATCGAGCGCGCCATTGCGGAAAGCCGGCGCCCCGCGGTGGTCGTCGCGCATTCGCTCGGCGTCATCGCTTTCCTGCACGCCGCCCACAATGTTTCGGACAAGATCACAGGCGCCTTTCTCGTCGCCCCGCCATCGGAGCGCGCGCTGCGCGAACTCCCTGCGATCGACAGGGAATTTCTCCCCATCCCGAGAGCGCGGCTCGCCTTCCCCGCCACGCTCGTCGCGGGAAACAACGACCCTTACGCGGAGGCGGGCTTCGCCGAAGCGCTCGCCGCGGACCTCGGCGCGACTTTCCTCGACGCCGGCGCCGCCGGCCATATCAATCTCGCGAGCGGACATGGGCCCTGGCCGGAGGGCTCCATGAGCTTCGCTCACTTCATCTCAAAGCTATGAAGCGGGTGGCGCTGGCGTCGGCGGCCATTGTGGCGCTGTTCGCCGGCGCGGCGGCGGCGCAAGCTCAGCCGGCCTATGGCCCGCCTCCCCCGCCCGCCCTGCCGGACGGCTATCAGCGTGAACTCGTCGGCGGAGCCGGCGTTGCCGGACCGCGGTTCCTGATCTGGAAGCCCCCCGCCCCGAGCGGAGTTCTGCTCGTCGTCGCCGGGGAGGAGCCTTCGCTCGCAAAGCCCGGCGAGGCTGATATCCTGCAGGCCGCCCGCGAGCGCAGCATGGCCATCCTGTTTGCGGGAGATCGCCCTGAGGGCGCCGGACTGCCCGAAACAATCGCTGATTTGCGCCGCTCGCCGCTGGCCCGGAAGGTCGTCGGCGCGGGCGCCGGGGAAGATTACCTTCGCCTCGAAAGCAAATCCTTCGATGCGTTGCTGCTCGCGGGCGGCCAAGCGCCGGCAGCCGCTAAAGGCCCGCCATTTATCGTCTATCTCTATGGCTCGGAGGGCTTCTGGAAAAGCCCGCCCCAGCCGCAGGAACCCGATTCGAAAGCCCCGAACCGGCGCAGCTTTTTTATCGCCGGGGCGACGCTATCGGCCGGCGCGCATGCAGAAAATTGCGCCGCGCCGATCAACGATCGCTCGATTGATCCCGCCCGCCGCGCCCTGCTCGCCGCTCTGGATGAATATTTGCGCAAAGGCGTGGCGGTTCCAGCCTCCCGCCCGGCTGTTCTGGTTCCGGTGAAAGAGCTGCATTGGCCGAAGATCCCGGGCCTGCCGCCGCCGCAGGACGCCGGACTCGCGCCTCCGATCGACGCCGACGGCAATGAGACCAGCGGCTTGCTGCTGCCGGATCAGGCCCTTCCTATCGCGACTTTCACCGGGTGGAACGCGCCGCGGGATCCCGCAAAGGGCAAATGCGCGGCCGGGACGAAGCTCCCCTTTCCCGAAAACGAGGCCGCGCGGCGGGCGAGCGGCGATCCGCGCCAGTCCCTGCCGGAGCGCTATGGCTCCCGCGCCTATTTCGTCGCGGCGCTGCGCTCGGTCGCCGACCGGCTGGTGAAGGAACGGCTGCTGCTGCCTCAGGACGCCGACGCCTATGTCGCAGCCGGAAAGAAAGCGCCGTTTTAGCGTAATCAAACAGAGAATCGCACAAAGGGCGTCATTGCGAGCGAAGCGAAGCAACCCAGGATATACTTAAAATATAAAATTCCATTGTCATTAAATAATAGCTGGGTATAGGCACTGTAGCGACCATGGATTGCTTCGCTTCGCTCGCAATGACGGTAACTGAAATCCCGCGAGGAAATATTATGGTGGGACTTGCTGGCCCCAAGCGGCTCGGTTTCTTCACCCGGCTGCTCGACCAGGCGCCGGCTGCGGAACGCTACCTTCTGGCGACAGAGCAGATCATCCACGCCGAGCGGTTCGGCTTTGATTCGGCATGGGTGGCCCAGCATCACTTCGACGGCGAAGAAGGCGGCCTGCCATCGCCTTTCGTATTTCTTGCGCAAGTAGCCGTGCGCACCTCCCGCATTCGTCTCGGCACCGGGATCGTCACCCTGCCGCTCGAAAATCCGGTTCGGGTGGCGGAAGACGCCGCGGTTCTGGATTCCTTGTCGGGCGGCCGGCTGGAACTCGGGATTGGAACCGGCGGCGCACCTTCGGCTTTCGCCGGCTTTGGCTGCGACAGCGCCGAGCGCGCCGCATTGTTCGACCGGCATTCGGCAATTTTGAGGGATGCTCTCGCCGGCAGGCCGCTCGGCGGCGGAAACAGGCTCTACCCGGAGGCGCCGGGCCTTTCCGATCACATCTGGCAGGCGACTTTTACCGCCGCGGGCGGAACCCGCGCCGGCAAGGCGGGCGATGGGCTGATGCTTTCGCGCACCCAGCCGCGCACCAAAGAAGCGCCGGGCGCCTCGCTCGCGGAAATCCAGAATCCGATCATCGACGCCTATCTCGCGGCGCTGCCGCAAGGGCGAGAGCCGCGCATTTTGGCCTCCCGGACGGTCTTCGTCGCGGAGAACAGAAAAGAAGCCTTGCGGTTCGCGGAGATCGGCTTGAGGCGCAGCCTCGCGCGCTTCATCGCTGCGGGGCATTCGGCGCCCGATAAATCGCTCGAAGGGCTTATCGCCGCGTCCGACGCCCATGTCGGCGCGCCGGAGGACGTCATCGCTTCGCTGACCGCCGACAGTACGCTGAAACGCGCCACCGATCTCGTGTTTCAGGTCCATTCGGTCGATCCGCCACACCCGCAAATACTGCGGTCGATCGAGCTGATCGCGGAAAAAGTCGTCCCGGCGCTTGGACTTTAACGCCCGCCGACCGCCCCGAAGGTGGAGCCGATATTCGAGCCCAACTGCTCGATGTCGCCGCTGAAATTCTCCCGCGTGCGCGGATCGACCACGGCGAAGGGCGCCGCGACCGCCACGCCTGCCGCTGAACCCACGGTCGAGGCGGCGCCGACCACGACCTGCCCGAGCCGGTCGCCGACGCCCGCTCCGCCGGTGGCCAGCGTCTGACCGCTGGCGAGGCTGCGGCCGATCGAACGCACGACCTCCGGCGACGCGGCGAATTTGCCGTGATTGAGCGGATCGTCCGAGTGAACGTCGGTCAGATCCACGACGGTTATGTTGGCGTTCTTCAAGTCCTGCTGGTAGGGCGAAGAATTGGGGTCGATGGCGCCGACGCGGGGCTTGTCGCCCCACACGCGCCTCGAAGCGGCGAGCGCTTCGTCGTCGCGAGAGACAAAGATGGTGAAGCGGGAAGTGGCGGAGCCGATCTGGGCGATCTGACGCTGGAACACGTCGAAATCCACATCCGGCGCGGCCAGCATGACATCCTTGAATTTGGCGGGCAGGCCGTGATTGCGGATCGCCATCTGTCGCAGGGCCTCGATCGTCACCCAATTGCCCATGGAATGGGCCAGTATCGAGACTTCCCCGACCGATTTGTCGGCGGCGAGAGACTGCAACAGCTCTTCCAGAGCGTCCCGGGAATAGCTGGCGCTTTCGTGGTCATAGCCATAGGCCAGCAATTTGCCGCGCGACGGCCAGGTGAAGAGGACCGGCAGCGCGGTGGCGTCGGAGTCGTGCACGATCTGCGCGAAACGATAGACCGCGTCCTCGAAATGGGTGTTGTAGCCATGGACGAAAACAAGCGCCTGGCGGCGGGGGGTCTTGGCTATTCTCGCGTTGAAACGGGCGAGCGCCTCCGGACGCTGCAGAATGTCGGCGCGAAGAGTCGCGAACTCCCGCGTCGGATCGGGAGGGCTCGACTCCGGCCATTGAACGTCGCCGACCTTGCGGGCGGCGTCCGGCGGAATGGAGACCGCGATATCGGCGTAGTAAAGCTGATCGCCGCGCTCGCCGGTGAAGAGTTCGCCCGGCTGCGCTCCGATCGGGCTTCGGGTCGTGGCGACCAGGATATCGACCCGGCTCGCGCCCGGGGCCTGCGCTTCGATGGGGGTGAGCACGTTATGCGGCCCGCCGGCGCAACCGGCCAAAGCGAGAACGGCTGCGAGGACGACAAGTCGCCTTTTCGGCAAATGCTTCATGCCAACCCTTACATTGGGCGCGGCGGGGCGCGGGTCTCGAGTCCCGCCGCGATCAAGAAGCTTATTTACGTCCGACGCTCACATAAGTGAACCCGCGCTTGCGCACGTCCGCCGGCCGATAAATGTTGCGCAGGTCGACGATGACCGGAGTCTTCAGCAGTTGCTTGACGCGGTCGAGATCCAGCGCGCGGAAAGCGTCCCATTCGGTCACGATCACGAGCGCGTCGGCGCCCTCGATCGGCGAATAGGCGTTGTCGTGGAAGGTCACTTCCGGCATCAGCGGGCGCGCCTGGTCCATGCTCTCGGGATCATAGGCGTGGACGCTGGCGCCGTCTCCGGCGAGCGAAGCCACGATCGCGAGCGAGGGGGCGTCGCGCATGTCGTCGGTATTGGGCTTGAAGGCGAGGCCGAGAAGCGCGATGCGCTTTCCGCGCACAGAACCGCCCAGCGCGGCGATCACCTTGCGCGCCATGGCGCGCTTGCGCGACTCGTTGACGGCGACGACCGTCTCCACGATGCGCAGGGGCGCGCCCTCGTCCTGGCCGGTCTTCAGCAAGGCGAGAGTATCCTTGGGGAAGCACGAGCCGCCATAGCCCGGCCCGGCGTGCAGGAACTTGCCGCCGATGCGGTTGTCGAGGCCGATGCCGCGCGCCACGTCCTGGACGTCCGCGCCGGTTTTCTCGCACAGATCCGCGATCTCGTTGATGAAGGTGATCTTGGTGGCGAGGAAGGCGTTGGCCGCGTATTTGGTCAGCTCCGACGTGCGGCGTCCGACGAAATGCAGCGGCGGCTGGTTGAGGCTCAGCGGCCGGTAGATCTCGGCCATGACCTCGCGCGCGCGGGGATCCTCGGTGCCGATGACGACGCGATCGGGGCGCTTGAAATCCTCGATCGCCGCGCCTTCACGCAGGAATTCCGGATTGGAGACGACGGAGAAATCGGCGTCGGGCCGGATCTCGCGGATGATGCGCTCCACCTCGTCGCCGGTGCCCACCGGGACGGTGGATTTGTTGACGATGACGGTGAAGCCGTCGAGCGCTTCCGCGATGGTCCTGGCCGCCGCGTAGACATAGGAAAGATCGGCGTGGCCGTCGCCGCGCCGGGAGGGTGTGCCGACGCCGATGAACACGGCCTGGGCGCCGCGAACCGCCGAGGCGAGGTCGGTGGTGAAGGACAGGCGCTTCTGACGGACATTGGTCGCGACGAGTTCGTCGAGGCCGGGCTCGTAGATCGGAATCTCGCCCTTGTTCAGGCGATCAATCTTGCTCGCGTCATTGTCGACACAGGTAACGACATGACCGAAGTCCGCAAAGCAGGCTCCGGAAACCAGGCCGACATAGCCCGACCCGATCATTGTAATGTTCATAAGCTTTTATCTTTCAGCGCTTAAGGGGGTCCAGACCGCCGCAAATTCGGCCTGCTTCAGCCGCCGACGCCAAATGCGGCGAGCGCCGCCATATTGACGAGTTCAGCGTCCGTAGCTCCCAGTTGAACGATCTGGATCGGTTTGTCGAGCCCCACGATCAGTGGCCCGAGCACCGTCGCTCCACCCAGTTCCTGAAGCATCTTAGTCGAGATAGCGGCGGAATGAAACGCTGGCATGACAAGCACGTTGGCCGTGTCCTTCAGGCGACAGAAGGGATAGGCGGCCATGAGCTGCCGGTTGAGCGCTATATCCGCGCCCATTTCGCCCTCATAGGCGAAGTCCACCCGGCGCTGGTCCAATATGCGAACCGCCTCGTGCACGCGGGCGGTGCGCTCGCCGGGCGGATAGCCGAAAGTGGAAAAGGCGAGCATGGCCACCCGCGGCTCCAGCCCGATGCGCCTCGCGACGCCGGCCGCCTCGATCGCGATTTCGGCGAGGTCGGACGCTTCCGGCATTTCGGTGATGGCGGTGTCCGCGACCACGACGACGCGCCCGCTGGCGAGAACCAGCGAGGCGCCGATCAGGCGATGCCCCGGCTTCTGATCCACCACATGGCTAACGTCCTGCAGCGCGTTGGAAAAATTGCGGGTGACGCCCGTGACCATCGCATCCGCGTCGCCTTGCGCGACCATGGCGGCGGCGAAGTGGTTGCGGTCGGTGTTGATGAGGCGCTGGCAGTCGCGGAACAGGAAGCCCTTGCGTTGCAGGCGCTCGAACAGAAATTCCGCATAGACGGCGTTCCGCGAAGACAGTTTGGCGTTGTGGATCTCGATTCGGTCGCCGAGATCGAGCCCCGCCTCCTTGGCCGTGCTCAGGACTCGGTCCTCGCGCCCGACCAGAATCGCGCGGCCAAGGCCCTGGTTCACGAATGCCAGCGCCGCCCGGATCACCTGCTCTTCTTCGCCCTCGGCGAAAACGACGCGCTTCGGGCTGAGGCGCACCCGCTCGTAAACCGTCTGCATGACGGCGGCCACCGGATCGCGACGCGCCCAAAGCTCCGCCCGATAGTGCTTCATGTCCACGATGGGCCGCCGCGCGACCCCCGACTCCATCGCCGCCTCGGCGACCGCCGGCGGCACCACTGAAATCAACCGCGGATCGAAAGGCGCGGGGATCAGATAATCGCGGCCGAAACGCGGACGCGCGCCGCGATAGGCGTTGGCTACTTCGTCGGGCACGTCCTCCCGCGCCAGCTGCGCCAGCGCCTTGGCCGCCGCGATCTTCATCTCCATGTTGATGGTTCTGGCGCGCACGTCGAGCGCGCCGCGGAAAATATAGGGGAAGCCGAGGACGTTGTTGATCTGGTTGGGGTAATCCGAGCGCCCGGTCGCGACGATGGCGTCGGGGCGGACCGCCAGCGCCTCTTCGGGCAGGATCTCGGGATCGGGATTGGCCATGGCGAAAACGATCGGGTCCTTCGCCATTCCCTTCAGCATGTCGGGGGTCAGGGCGCCTTTGACCGAGAGCCCGAAGAAAATATCGGCGCCTTCGAGGGCCTCGGCCAGCGTGCGGGCGCTCGTCTCGACCGCATGGGCGCTCTTCCATTGGTTCATGCCCTCGCTGCGGCCCCGGTAGATCACACCTTTGGTGTCGCAGAGAGTGACATTGGCGGGATCGAAGCCGAGCGCCTTGGCGAGTTCGAGGCAGGCTATGCCGGCGGCTCCGGCGCCGTTGCAGACCAGTCTGGTCTTCCTGATGTCGCGTCCCGTCAGCAGCAGCGCATTGATGAGGCCGGCCGAGGAGATGATCGCGGTTCCATGCTGGTCGTCATGGAACACGGGAATGTCCATGAGTTCGCGAAGACGCTCCTCGATGATGAAACATTCGGGAGCTTTGATGTCCTCGAGATTCACCCCGCCGAACGAGGGTCCGAGGTAGCGCACGGCGTTGACGAATTCGTCGACGTCCCTCGTGTCTACTTCGAGGTCGATCGAATCGATGTCGGCGAAGCGCTTGAACAGCGCGGCTTTTCCTTCCATTACCGGCTTTGCGGCGAGGGCGCCGAGATCGCCGAGCCCCAGGATCGCCGTGCCATTGGTGATGACGGCGACCATATTGCCCCTGACGGTGTAGTCGAAGGCGAGCGAAGCGTCCTGCGCGATGGCGTGCACCGGCGCCGCGACGCCGGGAGAATAAGCGAGCGAAAGATCGCGCTGCGTCGCCATCGGCTTGGTCGCGACGACGGCGAGTTTGCCCGGGCGACCGCGAGAATGAAACAGCAAGGCTTCCTTGTCGGTGACGACCGGACGCTCCGGCGCCGAGCCTTTTTTCTCGACCATCGCAACCTCTTTCGCGCGCACCGCCTATTGCGCTGCAGCAACAATATTCCGGCCGGCCCTCGCGACACAAGCCTTTGGCTGCGAAAGAATTGTCGAATTCACGCTTTCCCCGGCCCGCTCGGACGCACGAACAAAAACGGCGGGGCCGCGCGCCCCGCCGCTCCGCCCGACTGAAGAAAAAGGGCTAGAACTGCGCCGATATCGGGCCGATGGGCGCCAGTGTCGGCATCGGCATGTTGAAATGGTAGTTGAGGCCGAAGCGGGCGATGCTCCCGCTGTAACGCGCATTGGCCACCGAGACCACCGAGGTTCCGAAGGCGCTGGGGAAATTTCCCACTGTGTTGCTGATGAAGGGAGCCTTGGTGTAGACCCAGCCGAGGTCATAATAGAGATATTCGATCTTGGCGGTCAGGTTGGTCCAGATCGGAAACTCCACGCCGCCGCCCAGCGTCCAGCCGGTTCTCATGCCGGAGAATGTGGTCGGGCTGCTCACCGCGGTCGCGAGCGGAACCTGCAGAGGGTTGAGCCAGATCGCCGAGCTGCTCGCGTTGAAGGTGGTCTGGCCATAGGCGAGGCCGCCGGTCATATAGGCGAGGATATTGGGCGCGACCTCATAACCCATGCGCGCGCGCACTGTGCCGAGGTAATTGAGCCCTTTCGAGAAGGTCGCCGCTCCCACGTCGGTCGTCTGCTGGACGAATTTATCGGCGGTGACGCCCGACATCCAGCCCGATTGCTTGCCGGTCAGCCCCTGGAAGTCAGCCTCTGCGCCGAGGACCATCCCGTTGGCGAGGCGCTGCGTGTAGCCGATCTGCGCGCCGCCGATGAAGCCGCCGAACGTCGACGTGACATTCGAGGTGAGCACCCTGCCGAAGGCGGGGTCTGCGCCCGGAAGGGTCGGCAGGACGCTCATCTGGGCGCCGTCGGCGCCGGCCCAGGCTCCGCCGAGATTTATGCCGACCGAAAACCCGCTCCACGGCGAAAGCGGCGCCGGCGGCTCCACCGCGGAAAGGGTGGGCCGAAGCGCCACCGGCGATTCGACGGGGGCGGCCCTATACGTTTCGGACGGGACGTTATAAAGGGGCGAGGAATTGGCCAGTGGGACGTTCGCTACTACGGCGGCGGCGGTAGCGAACCAAACGAAGGCGCGCATGGAATTTCTCCAGTCGGGAATGAGAAACTTTTAGAAAATCATGGTTAAAATTCAGTATCGGGACGCCGCGCCGGAGCAAAGAAAGTGACACGAACGCAGAACGACTCCGCTTTTTTGGCGGAATCGACGCTGGCGCGGGCTTTGTTTCTCGCCGCGATTTCGGTCCCGGCGCAGGCGCAGGGCGTCGACGCCGCCCGTGAAAGCGGCCCCTGTTCGCTCGCCGGGGTCAGCCCCGCCGTCGTCGCGCTCGTCGACGACGACTTCGACCTGCTGCTCGACGACGGACGCCGGGTCGTTCTCGCCGGCCTCGAATTTCCCGCGCAGGGCGGCAAAGACCCCGGGCTGCGCGCCCGGGCGCTGTCCCGCCTTTCGGCGCTGCTGGAGGGCGACCAGGTCTTTCTTTCCGAGCTTTCGCCCGCGCCCGATCGCTGGGGCCGTCATCCGGCCTATGCAGCGGCGCCCGACCGCGCTTTGGCCGGGGCTCCGCTCGCCCTGGTCGGCGCAGCCATGCTGCAGGAGGGCCTGGCGCGTTTCCGGCCCGATCCCGCCGCGGCGGATTGCGCGAAACTCTACCAGGCCGCCGAAGCCCCCGCCCGGGAGAAAAATCTCGGGATATGGACGAGCGAACCCGTCGTCGACTTCGGCGCCGCCGGCAACAGCCCGTCGATGGCCGGCCTCGCCGAAAGGAAAGGCATGGTCGTCGTCTCGGGCGTCGTTCAATCCGTGGGGGAATCGCGGCGCGCGGCCTATCTCAACCTCGGTCGCCGCGGCGTCTCCAAATTCGCCGTTATGATTTCCAGACGAAATTTCGCTATATTTGAGGCGGGCGGCGTCGGTCCCTTGGCCCTGAAAGGGCGCCGCCTGCGTGCGAGAGGGTTGATTGAAACGCATAACGGACTGCTCATGGAGATCGCCTCGCCTGCAGAACTGGAACTGCTCGATGGCGACGCCGCTCCGTAAGCCGTTCCGGCGCGCAGGAATTCTTGCGGTCTGGTTGAGCGTCGCCGCGCTCGCCGGCTGCGCCCAGCTCGAGCAGCAGGGCCAGATTTTTTCTCCGCAGCCGGCGCGTCCGCCGCGCCACGCCGCGACGGGACCCCGAACCGACAACCGCAACAGCGTCCAGCACAAGGAGCTGGTGGCCCAGTTCGGGGGCGAATATTCCGCTCCCGCGGCCGAGGCTTACCTCAACGGCATATTGGCCCAGCTCGCGCGCGCGAGCGACACTCCAGGCCAGCCCGCATACAGGGTCACCATACTCAACACGCCCGTCGTCAACGCTTTCGCCCTGCCCTCGGGCAATCTCTACATAACCCGAGGCCTGCTGGCCCTCGCCAGCGACGCTTCCGAAGTCGCGGCGGTGATGGCGCATGAAATCGCCCATGTCACCGCGCGGCACAGCGCTCTGCGCGCGGAACGGGAGCGCGAGGCCGCGGTCATCACCAAGGCCGCCGAGGTCATTCAAAACCGCGAGAGAGGCGAGGAAATCCGCTCCTCCCAGCGCCTTTCGGTGGCGAGTTTCTCCCGGCAGCAGGAACTGGAGGCCGACGCCATCGGGGTGCGCGTGATCGCGCGCGCCGGCTACGACCCCTATGGAGCTCCGCGCTTCCTGACCTCGCTCGGCAAATCGGCGGAATTGCGCGCCTCTCTC
Organism: Methylocystis heyeri; assembly: GCF_004802635.2. Lineage (NCBI taxonomy): Bacteria > Pseudomonadati > Pseudomonadota > Alphaproteobacteria > Hyphomicrobiales > Methylocystaceae > Methylocystis > Methylocystis heyeri. Next base: position 4,306,197 of record NZ_CP046052.1, on the reverse strand, counting down.
TACTCGAAGAAGAAATCCTCGGCCGACTTCGACATTCTCTCGACCCATCCGTCGACGCCCGACCGCGTGGCGCGCGCCGTCGCCGCCGCCCGCCAGATCAGCGCGCCCGAAACCGGCCAGCGCGACCGCGACGGCTACCTCGCCTCGATCAACGGCCTCGCTTTCGGCGACGACCCCAACGAAGGCTTCGTGCGCGGCCGCAATTTCTCCCATCCCAGGCTCCGCTTCGCCTTCACGGCCCCGGAAGGTTTCCTGCTGGAAAACTCCAACGAAGCCGTTTTCGGCGTTCGGGACGCCGACAACGAAGCGCTGCGCCTCGACAGCGTGCGGACGCCGGCCGGGCAATCGCTCGAGAGCTATGTCGGCTCGGGATGGGTCGACGGCCTTCTGCAATCCTCCATCAAAAAGACCGAAATCAACGGATTGCCGGCGGTTACGGCTTCGGCGCGGGCCGGGGAATGGAACTTCCGGCTCGCCGTCGTTCAGCTCGGCGACGAATTATACAGGCTCATCTTCGCCGTCCGCTCCCTGAACGAGGACGCCGAGCGGCGCTTCGACGCCTCGATCGCGACCTTCCATCGACTGACCCCCGAGGAAGCCCGCGATGTCCGCGGGCTCAGGATCGGCGTCGTCGCCGCCGCGCCGGCGGACACGATTTCGGCAATGTCCACGCGTATGGTGACTCCCAACCGGCCGGCGGAATACTTTACTCTTCTCAATGAACTCGACCCGGATTCGGCGCTGGTCCCGGGAGAACATTACAAGATTGTAATTGAATGAATCGCCCGCGGGCCGGAACCATTCAGGCTGTCGCGGGATTATCGGTCTAGAACAACTAAAACTAGCGTCGACGATGGCGCGTGTTTTCGAACCCACGTCTGCATCGGCGAGGGAGTTTGCGATGGCTTATTTGCCCGGAGTAAGTCGCGAGCTGGTCCGAGCCGCGATGGCTGCCCCTTTCCTCGAGCGCGAAGAAGAAAGAGAGCTGGCGGTCGCCTGGCGCGAGCACGGCGATCGTCGGGCGCTCGACCGGCTCACCGGGGCGCATATGCGTCTCGTGATCGCCCTCGCCGGGCGCTTCCGCCATTACGGCCTCGCGGCGGCCGATCTCGTCCAGGAAGGCCATATCGGCCTGCTCGAAGCCGCCGCCCGTTTCGAACCCGAGCGCGACGTCCGTTTCTCCACTTACGCCACCTGGTGGATCAGGGCCTCCATCCAGGACTATGTGCTGCGCAATTGGTCGATCGTCCGGGGCGGAACCAGCTCCACCCAAAAAGCCCTGTTTTTCAACCTGAGGCGGCTGCGGGCGCGGCTCGCACAGGGAGGAGAGGAGCGGGAGCCGGGCGCGGCCTTCCAGGCGATAGCCAAAGCGCTCGGCGTGGCGCAGGCCGACGTCGAGCTGATGAACTCCCGCCTCGGCGGCGGCGACACCTCGCTCAACGCCCTGGTCCTCGACGCCGACTCCAGCAGCACAGCCGAGAAGATGGATTTTCTGGTGGACGAGCAACCGCTTCCCGACGAAGTGGTCGAGGAAAACGTCGACTCGGATCGGCGCGCGCGCTGGCTGAAAGACGCCCTGGCGGTGCTGACCGAACGCGAGCTCAGAATCGTGCGGGAACGCCGCCTCAGCGAGAGCCTGGTTACGCTCGAGACGCTGGGCGACGAGCTCGGGATTTCGAAAGAGCGCGTGCGCCAGATCGAAAACCGGGCTCTCGGCAAGCTGCGCCGCGCGCTCTCGCATATCCAGGGCATAGAGGAGCCGGCGCAGAGCCCCCATCGCTGACGCGTCGCTATGTGCGCGCCCGGCTCGCCTCGGGCGCGGCGACCGCTATAGCGCTTCCAGCCGCGGTGGGCGCCGGTTCGGCGTGGGAAACGCGCGTTCGGTTTAAACGCAGTCGAACGCGCTCCAAATCTCATTGACGGGGCATGTTCTGTTCCAAAAACCGCTTCGCGCTTTTTGGGAACATGCTCTAACCCCGGGCGGCCGAAAGACGGCTTCTGACCGAAATCGCCATCGCGGCCAGGGCTGCGACGCCGACGCCCCCGAGCGCGAAAAGCAGCGTGCGCTCCTCGAGCCAGGCGAATATCGGCACGCCCATCGCGAGCACGCCGCCTACGATGACGATCGGCCAGGCCCGCAGATGCAGGCCCGCGGTGGCTGCGCCCAGCGCCAGAATCACGAGAAGCACCAATGCGCTCGCCTCCGCGCTCATGGCCCTTTCCACATCGGCCATCAGGGCGAGATTCATGGCGAGCATCACTGCGCCCCAATGCAGGGCCTGGAGCAGCGCCGCCCGCCACTTCGCGCCTTCGGCGTTTTCGCGCCACGCGGTCGCCACACAAACGAGACCGAACGCCGGAACCAGAATCATCCAGTAGAAGGTCATCCCGTGCCGCGACACGCTGGTGTAGGCGACGCCGAAGAAAGCGCAGGCCAGCATGGCGAGAAACGGGGCTTGCGCCAGCAGCAGTCTGGTTGCGTTCGGCGAATTCCTGGCAATCGAATCTTTCATCGTTTCTTTCCTGCAAAGCGGCCCAGCGACCGGGCTCATTCTTGGCTTTTCGAATATTAGAATCCGGCGGACGAATATGAATTAAATTGTAGTTTAGAAAACGCCGGAGCGTGGAGATGCGAAGCCGCTCCGCGTCGCATGAGATATGGACCCGACGCAAAAAAGCCTCCCGAGCCGCTCCCGGGAGGCTTTTTTCTCTGATGAATTCTGAGCGCTTTCAGTTTTGACGCGCTCAAAACCGAATGCGCCTTAGGCGGCGCGATCCACGTCGGCGTCGGATTCGTCCTCCGCGACGACGTCTGCGTCGTTCTTCGAGTTGCGCCGGGGACCCTTGAGCAGGAAAGCCTCGATCAGCTTCAAGGCCTCCGCGTCGAGCAGCTTGCGCACCACAGCGACCTCGCGCGCCATGCGATCGAGCGCGGCCTCGTAGAGCTGGCGCTCGGAGTAGGATTGCTCGGGCTGGGTCTCGGAACGATAGAGGTCGCGCACGACTTCGGCGATGGTGACGAGATCGCCCGAATTGATCTTGGCTTCATATTCCTGGGCGCGGCGGGACCACATGGTCCGCTTGACGCGGGCGCGGCCGCTCAAGGTCGACAGCGCCTTCTCGACCACTTCCTGATCGGCGAGCTTGCGCATTCCCACGCTGACGACCTTGCTGGTCGGCACCTTGAGAATCATCTTGTCCTTGATGAAGCTGACGACGAACAGCTCCAGGCTGAAGCCGGCGACTTCCTGCACCTCGATGCCGATGATCTGCCCCACGCCATGGGCGGGGTAGACGATGAACTCGCTTTGCTTGAACCCATGCTTTTGACCGGCGGGGCGCGCCTTCGCGGCGGTCGCCGGAGTCTTGCTCGCAGGCGAGGTCGCCTTGGCGCCGGCGCCGGCCGAGGCGGGAGCAGCGGTCGCGGTGGACTGAATGGACTTGGGTGCGGCGGCCTTGGCCGCGATCTCGGAGTTATTCTTTGCCACTTGGATGGGTTCGCTCGCAGCTGGGGTTATCGGCGCCGCCGAGGGTTTCGCGTGGGCTTGCGCCCGCACGCCGGCGGCAGGGTTCAAGGCGACAGTGTCGTTTTGTCTGGCTGGATGGCTGTCCTTCTCCTCGGTATTTTTCGCGGCCCGCCCTTTTTCCGCGGCTTCGGCCTGCGGATGTTTCGGCGCTGCGGCTAAAATCGAAACCTCGTCTCCGGCGGCTTTCCTGGAGACGATCTTGGGAGCGTTTCTCGCGTTCTCGCCGTCCTCTTTCGGACCGGCGCCGGATTTGCTAATCGAGGCTGAGGGCTCAGCCGCGATCCGATCCCCTGTCTTGGCCGGCGTCGCGGAAGCGGCGGTCTTGGCGGAATTCGCAGCTTTTTCGGTCGACGGCATACTCAGCACACTCCCAAAAGCCCCGGGGTGGAAACGGGGCGGATTACGCGTCTTGCACGCTGTTCCGGCCCTTAGAGCGGGCGGAGCGCGTCGCGAGGGCGTCGGATCAGAAAAAGCTCGATATGCAGACTCGAATGGGCGCCTGTAGGAACCCCGGGCGCCCGACAGCGACGACAGCTTCCGATTTGCAAGTTTTCCAGCGCAACCGGCCTTATATGGTGAGAGATCGCTCCGAAGACGGTCGCGCCAAATCGGGCGAGCCTTATGCTCGCCTCCTTCATATCATGTTATTTGGCGAAAATCAAAGCCAAACGCGCCCACGGGGATGGAACCCGCCGGCGGTTGCGTAGCTTATCCTTGGAATATAAGGGGAATTTTCGCTATTAACCAGCCATAAAATATGTGTCCCGGCGCCAGGGAGGCAACCCTGGCGCTCGCCCGCCGTCAGTCGCCTTCGCCCGGCTCCGGGGAGAAGCAGGACTCCAGCTTGCCCGGCTTGCCGTCCCATTCCTTGGCGTCCGGGGGCGGGTCGCGCTTGATGGTGATATTGGGCCAGTTCTGGGCGTATTCGGCGTTGAGCTGCAACCATGATTCGAGCCCCGGCTCGGTGTCGGGCTTGATCGCCTCCGCCGGGCACTCGGGTTCGCAAACGCCGCAATCGATGCATTCGTCGGGATGAATCACCAGCATGTTGGCGCCTTCGTAGAAGCAGTCCACGGGACAAACTTCCACGCAATCCATATACTTGCACTTGATGCAATTTTCCGTGACGACGTAGGTCATGCTGGAGTTCCTTCGCTTTGGCGGGTTTGCTAGCCGCTTTGCATTTGCGATGCAAGCTCAGATGGACCTCTGATGAGAGCGCGACCGCGAGCCGCAATTGCGCAGAGCGTCAAAGTCGCGACATTGTCGCAAAAGTTGGCCAGGAATCGATTGGATCATGCAAAATCAACCGGCTGTTTCGACCGTCTCAATGCAAAGATTGACTGCCCGCGCGCTGCTGCTCGGCGAGCGAATCGACACGAGCGGGCTTGAGCGCGCCGATCTCGTCTCGACCGCTCCCCTCGCCTTCCACACCGGCCAGGCCGGCTTCGTGGTGCTTTATCGATTCGGCGTCGCCGTGCTGTTCGGGCTTTCGCCGCTCGAGGAAGACGAGGTGCTCGGCAAGGTGGGCGCGAGGGTCTCCGGCGCGGTGTCGCGCCGCGACGATGAAACCCTGGTCCTCGAAGTCGCCGCCGAGGGCGACGAAAAAACCCTCGCCAACGGCCATCTCTCGATCAAGGACGCCACAGGCCCGCGCCTCCTCGTCGTGGCCGACGCGCTGGCCAAGAGCGTGGCGCTCGCCCGCGACGAACGCCGCGTCAATGCGGTGTTCGACACGGTCGAGCCCTTCGCCGCGACGCTGGCCAGCACCGGACGCCCGCCCTGGAGGCGGCGATCCATGCTGGAGCTGATCGGCCAGACCCTTCTCGTGCAGCACCGGGTTTCGGGGCGCGTCGCGGTCGAGGACAAGCCCGACGTGCTTTGGGACCGGCCTGATCTCGAGCGCCTCTACGCCCGTCTCGAGGACGAATATGAGCTGGCCGAGCGCGGACGCACGCTGAAGGCGAAGCTGGAGGTCATCAGCGAAACCGCCCGCGCCTTCACCGAAATCATCGACGCCGACCGCTCGGTGCGGCTCGAATGGACCGTGGTGGTGCTGATCCTGGTCGAAATCGTCCTGTCCCTCGCCCAGATGTTTCTGTCCCGCGGCGGGCATTAGGGGTATCTGACGCGTTCGGCAATGGAACGCCGAGGAACCCGACCGGCGCAGTTGGGTTCAACCTCCGCTTTCCCGGTCAATTCGCCGACGGCGAAACCGGTCTGAACTACAACTACTTCCGCGACTACGACCCCACCACCGGGGGCCATATCGAAAGCGATCCGATCAGCCTCGCGGGAGGGATAAACACTTATGCCTATGTCGGCGGTAATCCGGTCTCGGCGATAGATCCTTTCGGACTTGAATCCTGGGACGACTACGTATCTAACAGCCTAAGCGCCCTTAGAAATGCGCCGCGCCAGTTCATGGACGATCCGCTACGCTCGATCGAGGCGGGGTTGGAGGGCGTGGCGCCGATCTCGCCTGCGTGAGCTGCTGCCGGTTTGGTGGACACCGAGATAAGGTGTTTTACGGAACCGGAGGTGGAGCATGGAACGGCGTCAGTTCAGCCGGGAGTTCAAGGTCGAAGCGGTCCGTTTGGTGCGCGAGCGCGGCGTAAGCGTTGCGCAGGCGGCGCGGGATCTGGAACTGCACGAGAACATGCTGCGGCGTTGGGTGAAGGAATTGGCGGCTGATCCGGCCGCCGCCTTTCCTGGTCAGGGGCAGATGAAGCCCGAGCAGCTTGAAATCGAGCGCCTGCGGCGCGAAGTCACCAAGCTGCGGGCGGAGCGCGACATCCTAAAAAAGGCCGCGGCCTTCTTTGCGAGGGAAGCGAAATGAGGTTCGCTTTTATCGCAAAGCACCGTTCGATCTGGCCGGTGGCGTGGCTCTGCAAAGCGCTGGATGTCTCCCGGTCGGGTTTTCACGCCTGGCTCAAGCGCGGACCGAGCGCTCGCGACAAGCTTGATGAGGAGATGACGGCCTCCATCCGGGCGAGCTTTGTCGCCAGCGCCAGAACCTATGGCGCACGCCGGGTCTGGCGGGATGTTCTGGCTGACGGCTTTTGCTGCGGACTGCATAAGATCGAGCGCTTGATGCAGGAAAACGCCTTGCGGGCGCGGCCTCGCCGGCGTGGCTTGCCCAAAGACGGCGGTCAGCGGCTCGCCGACGCCGTGGCGCCGAATGTTCTGGACCGCCAGTTCGTCGCCGAGCGGCCGAACCAGAGGTGGATCGCCGACTTCACCTACATCTGGACGGCAGAGGGCTGGCTGTATGTCGCCGCTGTCATCGACTTGTTCTCGCGGCGTGTTGTCGGCTGGTCCATGAAGGCCGAGATGACCGCGCAATTGGTGGCGGACGCCCTGATCATGGCGATCTGGCGACGCGGCAGGCCAGACGCCTTGCTGCACCACTCCGACCAGGGCAGCCAATACACCAGCGACCACTTCCAGCGCCTGATGGCCGACAACGGCGTCACCTGTTCGATGAGCCGATCCGGCAACGTCTGGGACAATGCGGCGATGGAGTCGTTCTTCTCGTCGATGAAAACCGAGCGCGTCGCCAGGAAAATCTACCGGACGCGCGACGAGGCCAGGGCAGATGTGTTTGATTATATCGAGCGCTTCTACAACACCGTCCGCCGTCACTCGACCATCGGCTATCTCAGCCCGGTTGAGTTCGAGCGGAAGGTCGCTTTAGCTTAACCAGCTGTCCACCAAACCGGCAGCAGCTCACGGCAACTGGTGGCGCGCGAAGGTCGCCTGACGCTTGGCGTAATGGCGGGTGTCGGCTTTGCCGCGCTCGATCGCCTCTTCCAGCGACATCCGGCCTTGAACGCACCGATGGCGCTGATCGGCCCCACGCCTCAGTCGCCGGACACGCCCACGATCCTGTGGTCGTTCGATCCCGATCCTTTCGGCAACGGAACGCCGAGAAACCCAACCAGCGCAGTCGGATTCAACCTGCGCTTTCCGGGTCAATTCGCCGACGCCGAGACCGGTCTGAACTACAACTACTTCCGCGACTACGACCCCACCACTGGGCGCTATATCGAAAGCGATCCGATCGGCCTCGGGGGAGGGATAAACACTTATGCTTATGTCGGCGGGAATCCGGTTCTCCGAAGCGATCCACGCGGGGAATTTTGGCCGGGCCTGTTGGCTTTCGGCTTTGCGTTGCTCGCAGCGGAATCCGCCAACGCTCCAGGCCCCTGCGACGCGATTGCGCCCCCAAAACCGTACACGCCCCTGTTGGCCGGTTTGCTGGGCGGCAGCGTCGGCTGGGGCCTGGAATCTCTTCTCTCTCGGCTTGCGGCGGAAGAAGCAGCGGCGGGAGGAAGAGGACTAGGGCTTGTTGAGATTCATCGCGAATTGATGAGCGCGGCGGCGAGGCGGATCATGGCTGTGAAGCTTTGATCGGTTTTGTCGGCGCGCAGGGCGATCCGCTTGAACTCCTTGAGTTTGCCGAAGAAGTTTTCGATGAGGTGACGGGCTTTGTAAAGCTCGATGTCGATGGCGAGAGGCGCGTTTCGTCTTGGATGTTGGGAGATGACGATTTGCGCGCCGCGCTCGTTCAGTTCGGCGACGATCCAGTCGCTGTCGAAGGCCTTGTCGGCGAGCAGCGCGCCAAATTCGACGCCCTCGATCAAAGGCGCGACGCCGACCGTGTCGAAGCGTTGCCCCGGCAGCAGAACGAAGCGGACCAAATTGCCGAGCGCGTCGGTGAGCGCGAGGATTTTGGTGGTCCAGCCGCCTTTGGATTTGCCTATGGCCTGGCCCTGAGTCCCCCTTTTGCGCCCTGTCCATGGCGGTGGACCTTGACGATGGTGGCGTCGATCATGGCGTATTCCATGTCTGGATCGTCCGACACGGCGTCAAACATCCGCTTGAACACATCGGCCTTCACCCAATCGCGAAAGCGTTTGAACACGGTGTTCCACTTGCCGAAGGCGGGAGGCAGATCGCGCCAGGGGCTGCCCGTGCGCGCAATCCACAAGATCGCCTCTAAAAACAATCGCCCATCGCTCCCGGTCCGGCCGGGATCGGAGGGCTTGCCAAGACAAAAGGGCTCCAGCTTCGACCATTGGCCGTCCGTCAGACAGAATCGGGGCATTGCAAACTCCTTTCGGAGCTTGAATCATCCTTCCACCAAAATGGGAATCCTGATTCTCAACAGGCCCTAGGCCAGTACGGCGGGATTTTGTCGTCATCGACGAACTCGGCCGGCGGTGAGGTTTGGACATCAGTCGGGGAAATTTCTCAAAATGACTTTGCCGGTATCGTCAACGGTGGCCTAATGAAAGGTGGAGACGTAAATATTCTGAGTGGTGTCCATGGGCTCGCGAGCGGCGAAATGGTTGCTGATCTGAGTCTTTATAACGCTGACATTGCGACGTTCGGGAGAATGCCCGGCGTGAACATATATAACATTCCCGAGATGACGGCGGGCGAAATCAGCAAAGTTCTTAAGCCCAGTAACAACAATTGGTGGTTTCTGCAACAGTGGCGCCTGCCTCGCTCCATTCCGGTGAAAAAAGATGACATATTACGAGGATTTATCAGAATATAGCTACCACGGCGGAGCATTCCATCGTCCCGGAACGTGGAATGTTGGTTGGCTTGGGCTGGGACATGAATTTCAAAAAGCGGAGCCTACAAAAGAGGTTTTAGACAAACTATGGAGATTTTGCAGAATTTCCGTTGCACAAATGCGTGGGATACATGATTGCGAATTCTGCGGGGATGATTCCTATTATGCCGAGAGAGACGGTGAAGCGCTTCTTTTGGGAACTTCAGAAATACGTGTATTCTCTCCAACTGGTAAGATATATGCCGCGCCAACGCTTATTTACCACTATATCGAGCATCACAACTACCGCCCCCCCGATGAGTTTATCCAAGCGTTAAAAGACGGTCTGGAGCCAGGAAGTCAGGAGTATTTTAATAAGCTCAAAGAGTTGGGCCTTGAGTGGAACATAACCTCTGCCCCCGCCAGCAAGCCTAAACGGTTTCGGTTGACGCCGAACCCGATCAAGAACGGATCTTAGAGGGTCGCGTCGCGCTCCCAGAAGTGGGCGGCATAAGAGAGCAAAGCCGTAGCTGCGCGCGGGACAGCTCAGCTCCTACGCGCCGTCATTCAACCCGTCCCCTCCCCCAACACCCCGCGCAACGCCGCGAGCGCCTCTTCGGTCGCATGGCGTGGATCGAGCCAGGCGAAGCCCGGCAACTGGTGGCGCGCGAAGGTCGCCTGACGCTTGGCGTAATGGCGGGTGTCGGCTTTGCCGCGCTCGATCGCCTCTTCCAGCGACATCCGACCTTCGAGGAAGGCGAGAAGATGCGGCACGCCATGGGCCCGCATTGCCGGCAGAGCGGGATCGAGCCCGCGTGCGCCAAGCGCCCGCACCTCCTCCAGCGCGCCGGCGGCCATCATCTTATCGAAGCGCGCATTGATCCTTGCGTAAAGCTCTGCCCTCGGCGGGGCCAGAAAAAAGGCCGTGCAATTTGCGGCGTCCAGCAGCGGCGCGGTGCGCGCCCCCTGGAAATGCGCCAGCGGCTTGCCTGTGGCCTCGAAAACCTCCAGCGCCCGCAGCAGGCGCTGCGGATCGGTGTCGCGCAGCCGGGCCGCGGTTTCGGGATCGAGCCGCGACAGCTCGGCGTGAAGCTGCTGCGGCGGCAAGCCTTGCGCCCTCGCCCGGACCCTGGCGCGGACTTCTTCGGGCACTTGGGGAATTTCGGAAAGCCCCTGCAGCGCGGCCTTGAAATAAAGCCCGGTCCCGCCCGTGACCACGGCGAGCCGTCCCTCACGGCCGAGCTTCTCCAGCGCCGCTCCAAAATCCGCCAGCCAGCGACCCACCGAATAATTTTGCGCGGCGTCGACATGCCCGAAAAGGAGATGCGGGACGGTTTGCTCCTCCTCCTCGGTCGGACGGGCGGTAATTATACGCAGGTCACGATAGACCTGCATCGAGTCGGCGTTGACGACGGCGCCTCCGAAGGCCCGGGCGACATCGAGCGCCAAGGCGGACTTGCCGGAGGCGGTCGGGCCTGCAATGAGAACAACGCGAGAGTCGCTCCGGTTCAGATCGAACCGGAGCGACTCTAGAGCGCTTTGTTTGATCGTGTTTTCTTCACGCGAACCGGTATCCACTTCGCTCGAAAACACTCTGGGGCGCGCGGGGCGGTTTGGGCTGGGCTCGGACATAGGGGCTATTCGCAGGGAAAGCGGCGAGATGTCAAAATCAGCGGGCTCCCAGGCGGCGCATTTCGTGGCGACATTCGTGGCTGCGCCCGGCGCCGCGCTCGAAGAACCTTTGGCGGTGGGCGCCGTCGAAGCCGCCGGCGTCAGGCTGCTCGACGCCTCCTGGCTCGAACGCGGCGTAGCGCTCGATATTTTCATCGAAACCCCGTCCCACGCCGCGCTCAAAGCCATGGAAGCCGCGCTTTGCGGGGCGCCGGTCGACATTATAGCGCAACCCGCCGCAACCCGCCGCAAATCCCTGCTCGTCGCGGACATGGACGCGACCATGATCGCAGAGGAATGCCTCGACGAGCTCGCCTGCGTCATCGGGAAGCAGGAAGCGGTTTCGGCGCTGACGGCGCAGGCGATGCGCGGCGAAATCGATTTCGAGCAGGCCCTCGTCACCCGCGTCGCCATGTTCGAGGGCGTGACGGTGGAAGCGATAGAGGAGCTGATCGGGCGGCTTTCGCCGAGCCCCGGCGCGAAAACCCTGGTCGCGACGATGAGCGCCGCCGGCGGCCACACTGCGCTGGTGTCCGGCGGATTTACGCTTTTCGCCGAAGCGGTGGCGCGCCGCCTAGGCTTCGACGAATTCTTCGCCAACAGCCTGGAGATCGAACACGGCAGATTGACAGGGCGCATTACGCCGCCGATACGCGGCAAACAGGCCAAGGGGGAGATATTGACCCGCCTGCGGGATGCGCGCGGCCTCGCGCCGACTACGACGCTGGCGGTCGGCGACGGGGCCAATGATCTCGACATGCTGGCGAGGGCGGGACTGGGCGCAGCGTGGCGGGCCAAGCCGCAGGTCGCCGCGATGGCGAAGGCGCGGATCGATCACGCCGATTTGACCGCGCTGCTCTATGCGCAAGGGTTCAGAAGAGAGGAATTTGTCGAAAATTGAAAATTGCAGGCGCAGTTCCCGGTAGCCTGAAAGGAAAGCCCTTAACACCTGAAGATGGGCCGCCCTACCCCCCTTGCGGGGAGGTCGGCCGCAAAGCGCATTCCGCAAAGGTTGACAGACTTTTGCGATAAAGAATGCGCTTCGCATGTTTTCTGGCGCGATTTCCTATCGCTCGAACGACTTCGTTCGAGCGGAAAGCGCGCAAGGCGGGCGGTGGGGGGATGAAAGGCGCAACATGGCCCGTAAATCACCCCACCCCGCCGCTACGCGGCGACCCTCCCCGTCAAGGGGAGGGAAAGCGCCCTTCGCCTGAACGATTCGGGATACGCTTGGAACCCGGATCATATCGCTCAGATGGTCACTCGATCGGCAACGCCACGAAATGGGTGTCGCCGCGGCCGTTGGCCACCACCAGCAGAGCGGTTTTCTTGCCGCCGTCCTTTAGCGATTTGATCTTCTTGATCGCGTCGCCGGGGTCGGAAACCGCTTCCTGATTGATCTCCACCAGCACTTCGCCGGGCTGGAGACGCTTTTCGGCGGCGTCGGAGCGCGGGTCGACCGAGGTGATCACGACGCCGGCCTTGACCGTGTCCTTGATCTGGAAGCGGGCGCGCAGCTCGTCCGAAAGCTTGGAGAGCTCGAGGCCCAGCGCCGACTGCGGCGCGGTTTTGTCGACGCCGTCATGGAGGTCGCCGCCGTCGCGAGAGGCGACTTTCTCGCCGTCCTCCAGCCGCCCGAGCTTGATCGTTCTCGTCTGCTCCTTGCCGCCGCGCACGATCACGAGCTCGACATCCTTGCCGACCGGAGTGGCCGCGACCAGCTTGGGCAGATCGCGCGATTCCTTGATCGGCTTGCCGTCGAATTTGACGATAACGTCGCCGGCCTTGATGTCGGAACGCTTGGCGGGCCCGTGGTCGTCGACGCCCGCAACCAGCGCGCCGCGCACCGCGCCGAGGCCGAGGTTCTCGGCGATGGCGTCATCGACGTTCTGGATGCGCACGCCGAGCCAGCCGCGCCGGGTCTCGCCGTATTTCTGGAGCTGGTCGATCACCGGCTGGACGGTGTTCGATGGCGTCGCGAAGCCGATGCCCACCGAGCCGCCCGAGGGCGACAGGATCGCGGTGTTGATGCCGATGACCTCGCCGTCGAGATTGAACAGCGGCCCGCCGGAATTGCCCTTGTTGATGGAGGCGTCGGTCTGGATGTAATTGTCGTAGGGGCCGCTGTCGATGTTGCGGTTGCGGGCGGAGACGATGCCCGCCGTCACCGAGCCGCCGAGACCGAAGGGGTTGCCGACGGCGAGAACCCAATCGCCCACCCGCGCCTTGTCGCTGTCGCCGAACTTCACCGCCTTGAGCGGCTTCTCCGGCTTGACGCGCAGCACCGCGACGTCGACCTTCTGATCCTTGCCGATCAGCTCGGCCTTGAGCTTCTGCCCGTCGGTGAAGATCACCGTCACTTCATTGGCGTCGGCGATGACGTGATTGTTGGTGATCACGATTCCCGAGGGGTCGATAACGAAACCGGACCCAAGCGAGCTCGACTTGTGGCGCGGGGCCTCGGGCATCCCCTGCCCCTGCTGCCGGCGGCGGAAAAACTCCTCGAACAGATCATCGAACGGGGCGCCTCCCGGGGGCATTCCAGGCTGCGCTTCGCCGCCTTTGGAATGCTTGGTTTCGCCGGTCTGTGTCGCGGAGATGTTCACGACCGCATCGGAAACCTGAGCCGAAAGATCGGCCAAGGAGTCGGGGCCTTTCGCGCTCGCAGGCGCGAGGGTCAGAAAAACCGCGGTCAATCCAGTGATCACGGCCGCGGAGGCGGCGCGAACAACGCAAGGCATATGTTTCTCCCAGAGTGCTCCCCACTCGCAGCGGTACATCACCTGCTACGCCGATATCAATGTTTTTGGCGAGGCTGGCGGGTTAATGTTTCTTTTCCGGCTCGTCCGGCGCTGAGGCTGCCGCGCCCGCCGGGGCTTTCTGCCCCCCGGGCGCGCCAAAAAAACGGAAGAAATCCGAGCGCGGACCTATGAGAAAGCGGGTGTCGCCGGATTTGAAGGCGGTCTCATAAGCCTGCATGGACCGATAAAAGGCGAAGAAATCCGGGTCCTTTCCGAAGCTCTCCGCGAATATGCGGTTGCGCTCGGCGTCGCCCTCACCCTTGGTCTGGTCCGCCTGCCGCTGCGCCTCGGCCTTCAGCACGATGACCTCGCGGTCGGCCTTGGCCCTGATCTTCTGGGCCTGTTCGGAGCCCTGCGCCCGATATTCCGCGGCCTCGCGGGCGCGTTCGGTCTGCATGCGGCCATAGACCTTTTCCGAGATCTGCTGCGGCAGATCGACCCGCCTGATGCGCGCGTCGATCACTTCGACGCCGAATTTGTGCGCCTCGATATTGGCCTGATCCCTGATCTTGAGCATGAGGTCGGCGCGCTCGTCGCGCACGATCTGGCGCTGGTTGGCTTCGCTCAGCACCCGGCGAACGGCCGAATTCAGCACCGACGCGAGCTGGTTGTTGGCGCCGATCACGCTTCCGACGGTCTGGTAGAAGCGCAGCGGATCGGCGATTTTATAGCGCACGAAACTGTCGACCTCGAGCCGCTGGTTGTCCGACGCGAGCACCTCGAGATTGGGGCTTTCGGCGGAGAGAATGCGGCTGTCGAGATAGACCACGTTTTCGATGAAGGGGATCTTGAAGTGCAGCCCCGGCTCGGTGATCAGGCCGCGCCCGGCGACCGGCTCGCCGAGCCGCAGGACGATCGCCTGCTCGGTCTGCGAGACGGTGAAGACGGCGCCGCCCGCGACCACGACGCCGGCGAGAAGCGCCAGCAGGACAAAGAAAGGCAAGGACTTCATTTGCGGGCTCCGCCCTGGAACGGCGAGAAGGCGGGAAGCGGCACGAAAGGCGCGACGCCGTTTTGCTGTTCGTCCAAGATGACCTTTTCGGCGCCGCCGAGCACGCGCTCCATGGTCTCGAGGTAGAGGCGCTGGCGGGTCAGCGCCGGCGCGCGCTTATACTGCTCGTAGATCTGGTCGAAGCGCGCCGCCTGGCCGCGCGCCTCGGCCACGGTCTGCTCGCGATAGGCTTCGGCCTCCTGGAGAATGCGGGCCGCCGCGCCGCGCGCTTCCGGCACCACGCTGTTGGCGTAGGCGTCGGCTTCGTTGCCGAGGCGCTGGAGGTCCTGCTGCGCCGCGGTCACGTCGCGGAAGGCGGTGATGACCTGGGCCGGGGGATCGACCGAAAGCAGAAGCACCTGAACCACCTGGACGCCGCTGTGGTAGCTGTCCAGCACCTTTTGCATGAGCTGCTGGCAGGCGGGCTCGATCAGCTTGCGGTCGGCGGTCAGGATTTTTTGAATCTGGGACTGGCCCACGATCTCGCGCATGGCGCTCTCGGCCACCGCCTTCACCGTCAGCGCCGGCTCGAAAATATTGAAGGCGAAGTCTTCCGGATGGGCGGGGTCTATCTGCCAGATGACGCGGAATTTCACGTCGGCGATGTTTTCGTCGCCCGTCAGCATCAGGCTTTCCTCGATCGCTTCCGGCGCCTGCGCCGGATTGCGCCTGCGCCCGGACGCGCCCTCCTCGCGAAAGCCGATCTCGATGGCGTTGCGGTCCGTCACCGCGAGCTTGATCACCGAACCGATCGGGCCCGGAAGATTGTAGTTCAGGCCGGCCTGGGTCTTGCCCCTGTATTTGCCGAAGATGAGATTGAGGCCGATCTCATTGGGGCCGACGGTGTAGAAGCCCGAAAGCAGCCAGGCGAGCAGGGTCAAAAGCCCGAGGATGGCTGCGCCGCGCCCGCCGAAGCCGGAGGGCAGAAGCTGCTTCAGGCCCTCCTGGCTGCGGCGCAGGAGTTCCTCCAGATCCGGCGGAGGTCCGCCGCCGCCGGGGCCGGAGCCCCACGGCCCGCCGCCGCCTTTTTGGCCCCAGGGATCGTTGTTTGGGTTGCGCGGTCCGCCTTGATCGCTCCAGGGCATTTTTTCTCTTTACGTTTGGCGCGCCGGGTTCCGAAGTTCAACGCCGCCCGCGCATTTGGCCATGGCGCGAGCGCGACCTTCGCGCGTTCGCGGGGGAATATAGGCCTTCGCCGCCGCAGCGACAATGGAGTCGCCTCTCACCGCGCCACCCGCCGAACATTTGCGGCGCGACCGCCGGGCTCGAATTGTAGCAGGGAGATTTCACCAAAGGTTTTGGATAGCCGCAATCAACCCATCGGCCAGCGCCCAAGAAGCATGAGGTTAAGCTTTTCGCACTTGTGGGACGCGCGTGGAAGAGATGTGATCCACACGCCCCTCGCCGGCCAGCAAAAATAGCAAGCCCACAACCGGACGGCTCACGCGCCGCTTCTAAAGACAAATCTGCTGTTGAGCGTATAGGCGATTACGACGCCGCCGGGCAGCAATATGAGTCCGGCCAGCCAAGGACGGAAGCCGGCCGCCTGCAAAATGTCGACGCCCAGCCAGTTATAGAGGAAGACGACCCCATAAACTCCAACGAAGCGCGCCAGCAATCGCGTGTCGCGCACGCCAAAAACCATCCTGCCGGTAGTCTTGAAGTTGAAAAGCACCGACAGAACGGTCGATACGACCATGGCTGAAAAGGTCGTCGGCATGATTGCGAGCGCGGTCAAGAAGAGGCAATAACCGACGGCGGTGTTCAGCGCCCCCACGGCGAGGAAGCGTAAGAATGGATGCGTCTGGAGCAAGCGCAAAACATAGCCCGGCGACGAAGCCTCTAAGACGCGTTCCCGAACACTGACGGCTCGCGCGAGGGCCGTAGCCTTCGTCAAGCGACGACTTTCGGCGGGCTAGGGCGCAGAATGCTCGGCGTCTCTTTCATAAAGTCGATCTCCGCCTGGCGGAGCCCAGGATAGGCGTGATCCGGTCGATTTCGGCATCGACTTCGGCCGAACGTCGTCTCTCCGACATGCTGCGAGCCAGCCTTGCAGCGGGGTTCCCCCTCGATAGGACGCCGGATAGAACCCTTAACGACGCGGCCTTTAAGATTAAGTAAAGGCCCCCCAAAGCCTGAGTGCAATGCTTGCGCGGCCGAGGGCCCGCCTTATTGCGGCGAACGACAGAGCTTCATGAAGACCTCGCGACCAAGCCCCCGCATCGCCCCAAAATTGCGGCGAATGGCGAGTTGGGGGCCTTTCGGCGTTCAACCGAACGGCTTGTCGCTCAGCCCCAAAACGCTGACTGGCCTTGGCGCTACCAGCCCGGGTCGCTCAGGAGGTTGCAGGTCTTGCACATCTCCGGCGGCTCCGCATTCGGGTCAAGGAGCTGCTCGCGCATCTGCACCAGGATGGGGTGGTTGTAGACCACGTCGGGATCGCTCTCGAAGATATTTCCTTCGGGGCCCGGCAGCAGCATGTCGGTGCCGCAGCACACCGCCATCCGGCCGGACATGTCGCAGCCGACGCGCTGCCAGAGCTGGGGGCAGAGTTTCTTGAGCGGCCCCTGCTTGGTGACCGCCGGCCAGAAGCAGAAGCCGGGCACCGCTTCATCCATGCGCGCCTTGAACGACAGATAGCAGGGGTCGTCCTCGAACAGGAGCTCATCCTCGCTCGCCGTCTCTCCGATAGGCCGGTACATCCAGAAGCGCACGTCCAGGCAGCCCGAGTCGCGCAGGTATCGCACACGCTCGATAAGCGCGTCCGGCGCGTTCTCGACGTCCTTGCGGAAGAGGATCAGGCATGTGTGGACCGGAAAAATCGCGTTGATCTGCGCCAGGTCGCGCTCGATGACGGCGCGGTTCTCCTCGTAGATCGACACACAGATGCGGGAGATGCCGGCGTCGCGCAACTCGGCGACGTGCCGGAGCAGGCGTGTTCCATTGGTGGTGATGTTGGTCAGGTGCCCCCGCTTCGTGAGGAAGGAGACGATCGGCGCCAGCTCCTTCACCAGCAAAGGCTCGCCTCCCAGAAGGTCGACCAGCAGGCAGTT
This sequence comes from Methylocystis heyeri, assembly GCF_004802635.2. Classification (NCBI taxonomy): domain Bacteria; kingdom Pseudomonadati; phylum Pseudomonadota; class Alphaproteobacteria; order Hyphomicrobiales; family Methylocystaceae; genus Methylocystis; species Methylocystis heyeri. The sequence goes on along the minus strand of NZ_CP046052.1, from coordinate 4,288,588 downwards.
GTCGAAGAGCGGGTTCTCGAAGATCTTCTTCACCGTCTCGAGGTTGGCTTCGAGATTCTTCCACTTGGTGTTCTCGTCGTGCAGGAACGAGCCGACGTTACAGAAGTCGCAGGTCAGATTGCAGCGCTTGGTCAACAAGAGCGAGGCGATCTGCGGAGCGCTGCGCGACACCCTTGTCACCGCGTGCCGCTTCCGGGTGCGATACTTGAGATAGTTCCACACCTTAGGCATCGCCTGGAGGGGGCGGATCCTCTGCATCATGCTCGCGTACGAAGCCAATTTCGACATGCTCTTCGCGACTCCCAGGGCTGTGCAATCTCAGGCGGCTTGGTGATGAAAGATCGCAACGGGCGGGCGCCGTGAAATGCCCCGCCGTTGTTCGGTAGATCTTCCGCCAAGCCCTATTACGACAAATTTTGTATCGAAAGCGTCAACGTCTCGACCGCGCTCGCCGGTCGAAGACCGGGAATTCAAGCGCCAGCCCTCCGGTCGTCGCGCTCGGACCGAGGGCGCAAGAGGCAGCGGAAACGACAGCCGCCCGCCGGATCGACATGGATTTCATTGGGATGTCCAGGGAACGCGGCCTAGCCAAGCCCCGCCCTCGACAAAACACGAGATAACGCCGACGCATCCTTGCGAGGCTCAGCTTTACCTTTGGGACCTACGCGACGCCAGCTTAGCTGGCCAATTTCACTGATTGTACAATCGCAGACATGAAAGGTTGCGCCCTGCGCGAATCACTCGTCCACGGGACTTACGACGTAGCCACGCCCATAGCAAGAGCGCAACCGTTGCAGTTTGCTCGTCGAAAGCGCTTTCGCTGGCGCTTCCCCGGCGAGCTGCGCCTGCCGCATGCCGCGACGATCATCCGCGTGCAGTCGCGCGCCGAGCTCTCCGACCGCCGCCGTTTCGAGACCCGGTACTACATCTCCTCGGCTTTGCTTTCGTCCAAGGCGGCGTAGGAGGCCGTTCGCGACCATTGGTCCATCGAGGTTACATTGGGTGCTCGACGTGGTCTTCGCCGACGACCAGTCCCTCCTGCGCAAAGGCCACGGCGCTAAAAACATGGCCGTCGTCAGACATTTCGCGATCGATCCGGTCAGGAGCGCCGAGCCTGATAGACCGCCGCCGATGAAGCCGCGACGCGCTAGGTCACCGACTCATAAATCTTATCCAGATTTTGACTGCGGCGAGTTTGGCGAGAGCGAGGTAGTTAGCGTCGTGCTTTTCGAAGCGCGTCGCTACAGCCCTGAAGTGTTTGAGCTTGTTGAAGAAGCGCTCGACGAGATTGCGGTATCGATAAAGGAAGGGGCTGAAGGCTGGGACATTAACCCGCCCCGGCATGGGCTTGATGTTGGCCCAAGCGCCTCTTTCCTCGAGAGAGCTTCGTAGGGCATCGCTGTCATAAGCGCGGTCAGCGAGCAGAATTTGGCCATCGCCAAGGCCTCCCAGCATGTCTGCGGCGCTCTTGCCATCGTGAGCCTGGCCTTCCGTGAGCTTCAGGGCGATCGGTAGGCCATTGGCGTCGACAAGCGCATGAATCTTCGTTGTCAGTCCGCCGCGCGAGCGCCCCATGCATCGGCTTGCAGAGAGGTTCCCAACGGCGGCCGGCGTTTCGCCTTCGCCCCCTTTTTACCGTTGGCGCCATGCTGATGCACCCGGATGGAGGAAGAATCGATCATTTGCAAATCGCCGTCATAGGCCTTGGAGACCGCCTCGAAGATGCGGTCCCAGACGCCAAGCCTGCGCCAGCGCACGAAGCGGTTGTAGCAGGTCGTCGCTGGTCCGTAGCGTTCGGGAATATCGGCCCAGGGCGATCCCGTTCGCAGCCGCCAATAGATGCCGTTCAGCACTTTGCGGTCGTCCGCGCGAGCAACCCCGCGCGGCTTGTTCGGCAATAGCGGCGCAATGATCGACCACTCGAAATCCGAAAGTTCATACCGGCGCTGGCTCATTCTCGCTCCTCCAAGGAGCTTGAATCACTATTCGCTTGAAAACGGAATCCCCTTTATGAGTTTGTGGCCTAACCTGGATCCGGAGCCCTGGCTTTGGACCGTCGCTTTGGAGCCGCCCCCCTTTGCGCCGGCGCCCTGAAACGGGCTCCGTCGCTCGAATTCTAGCCCGACAATTCACCAAATATTTCAGAAGCGCTCGAATAAATCTCCTCGAAAGCTCAAAAGGCCTGCGATCGATCTTTCCGCGTGACCCGACAGCTAAGAAAATCAACCGGCCGAGCCGCGCCGTCCCCGGCAGTCGGAACCCCTCCCACGCGCCGGCTCCAGCGAGCGCCACGCAAGATGAAAAAGGCCTCACCCGTGACGTCGACCATCGCCTACGCAATCCGCCGCGCCCTCTCCGGGGAGAGGGCTTTCGCGCTGAAGCCCTCTCTCCTGCCGGGCCAATTTCTGGAAAACAGACAAGGCGGCGTCGCCATTCTCTTCGCCCTGGCCTTCCTTCCTCTGCTGCTCATGACGGCGGGAGCGATCGACTACGCCCAGGCGACCAAGCGGCGCTCGGTTCTCCAGGCGGCGGCGGACAGCGCCGTCCTCGCGGGCGTGCAAAGGGCGCGCACCGACATAAACGGGGGGGTCTCCCAGTGGAACAGCGACGGCGTCGTCGCCGCCCAGAACATTTTTTTCGCGGACGCCAGAAGCGTTCCCGGCGCGTCGGCCTCGCCCCCTACCATCGGCATTACGCTGAACGGCGGGCTGATCACCGGCGCCCTGAGCTTTTCGGTCAAAGCCCCGACCTCCATGCTGGGGATGATCGGACTGCCGACGATTACTCTGGGGGGCGCCGCCAGCGCCACCCTCAGCGTCAAGCAATACACCGACGTCCATATCGTGATCGACGTGTCGGATTCGATGGGCATCGGCGCCACCGTCGCGGATCAGCAGACCCTCTTCAATGCAATCGGATGTCAGCTGGCTTGCCATTACCTCAACAGCACCCTGCCGGCGGCGCGCGCCTCGGGCGCAACGCTGCGAATCGATGTCGTGAAAACGGCCCTCGCGGCGTCGCTGGCGAGCATTCCGCAGGATGGAACGACGCGCGTCGCCATCTATACGTTCAGCAACAGCCTCAAGAACATATTTCCGCTGTCGAGCGTGCTTTCGGGCGCGATCGCGGCGGTGAACCAGCTCGACATCACCGGCGACCCTTTCGGGGGAGGAACCGACAGCACCTATGCGCTGGGCCAGCTCAACGCGCAGCTCTCGCAGACCGGGAACGGCCTGACGTCCTCGGCCCCGCGCGGCGTGGTCATGCTGGCGACCGACGGCGTGCAGGACGACGAATGGCTCGACGGCAGTTTCAACTGGGGCAACGACAGCAATTTCGTCCTGGACCCGGTGCATCTGACCGACGGCTACGGCGTCACCTTCGAGGCCTTCAACGCGTCCGCCTGCTCGGCAATAAAATCAAAGGGCTACACATTGATGACCCTTCAGACGACCTATGTCATCCCGAACAATGTCGACCCGAGCTACAACACACGGCTGAATTACATCAAAAATACGCTTTCGCCTCTCGTCGCGACCAACCTCTCGAACTGCGCCTCGACGCCCGGCAATTATTTCCAGGCCAATCTGCCGAACGAGATTTCGGCGGCGGTCAGCAATATGTTCGGCTCGATGATCAGTCTGAGGCTGACGAAGTGAATGGGGGCTTCGTTGCGGCGGTATCTTGATTATCATCGGCGGCACATCATGGGCGCCGATTAAAAAGGGTTTTCTGCAGGAGACGGCAACTTTAACCTACTAAAAGTGGTCCTCTGTCTGCCTGCGCCCTGAAGAAGCTCATTACACAAACGGGAGGACTGACGTTGGCCGAGTTCATTACAGAGAAGGACCTCAGTGCACGAATTAGACTTGTCCTGTCAGGCACCGAAATACAATGTGCCGTGGCCTTTTTAGGAGACGGCTCGGCTGAACTTCTGAGAGATAAAGTGCAGGCCGAGATTATTTGTGATCTGTCCATGGGCGGGACATTTCCTCCCGAACTAAAACGATTGGGAGCGCCCGGCAATGAAAAACTACGCTATATCAACGGGCTTCACGCCAAGGTATATATTTCGAGCGCTGGAGCTATAGTGTCCTCAGCCAATGCGACTGCAAACGGCATCGGTAATGATCGGCATCAAGCCCGTCTGATTGAGGCAGGCACGTTTTACTCCCCCGACGATGCTAACTGGCGCAGCACAAAAAAGTGGTTCTGTCAGCTTTATGAATCAGCACCTCGGGTTGATAAGGGCGCGTTAGCAGATGCTTATCAGCGGTGGGAGCCTCCAAGAGGAGCCGCAATTCCTGCAGTTGCCGTTCGCTCCGGCTCTTTGCTCGACCTTGTTCGTTCTAGGGTCCAGACCCATAAAGTGCTTGGCGTAAAGAGCGGGTTGTGATTCAGGGCTTCCGAAAGGAAGCGCCGATGATTCGCGATCAATTCTGGCTGACAGATGCGCAGTTTTCGAAGATTGCGCCACATCTTCCCACTGACACGCGCGGCAAGGCGCGGGTCGACGACCGCAGGGTCATCAGCGGCATCGTCCAAGTGCTCAAATCCGGCGGGCGCTGGGTCGACGCACCGCCGGAATACGGGCCCAAAAAGACACTTTATAATCGCTATGTCCGTTGGGCCGCCAAGGGCGTCTGGGTCGACTTGTTCCATGCACTCGCTCAAGCCGGCGGGCCGCCGACGGAAGTTCTCATCGACTCCTCGGCGGTGAAAGCGCATCGCTCGGCCAGCGGCGGCAAAGGGGGGAGAAAAATCAGGCCATCGGCCGCTCGCGCGGTGGACGCACAACGAAAATCCACGCGCTGACCGACGCGCAATGTCGACCCATAGCTTTCATGCTCACAGCCGGAAACGTCGCCGATTGCACAGCGGGCGCGGAACTTCTTGCCCATCTTCCGCCTTGCGAAGTCCTCCACGGCGACAAGGGATACGACAGCAACGCCATCCGCCGTAGGATCGAGGACGGCGGCGCACTGCCGAATATTCCGCCCAAGGCCAACCGCAAATGGAAGAACTGCTTTTCGCCGCTCCTCTATCGAAACCGCAACGCCATCGAGCGCATGTTCTGCCGTTTAAAGGATTTTAGACGCGTGGCGACGCGCTACGACAGAAACGCCGTCAATTTCCTCGCCGCCGTTTGCCTCGCTGCCACTGTCAGCTATTGGTTATGAGTCTGGGCCCTAATCCCGAAGCGTTCGATGGAGTCGGGTTCACATTCTCTAGTAAGTTGGTCCCCGAGCAAGACGCCGAGGAAGTCCGCAAAACTGTTGCAGTCAAGCATGAGCAGCAGAGAACTGAGATAGAGCAATGGCCTCGGGAGAATATTTATAACGGGTGGCCCGAGGCTGATGTACGCCAATGGCCCTCCACTTTCATTGACTTCTATATGCCGAATAGCAAGCTTTACATAAACGGAATGGAAACGGCTTTTCTAATTCCAGAAAAGGGGGTGGTTTTGTGCAAACGAACGCTTGCCGCGCTCAAGCGCGATCTGAGAATTTCGTTGCCAACCTGCACGCAAATCAATACGGCAGACGCCGATATAGTTGCAAGATTGCTTAAAAAACACGGCGGAGGCAAACTTTTCCCAACAGCTAACCATCTGTGGAAGGAACTTTCTACTCTTGAAGCCTAACGCCATAGCAGGAGCTTTTTATTCCCCCGGTTGAGATCGTCGGTCAATCCGGGGAAGCACTCCAGGGGAATGTTTATGCCTCCCTGAAAAAGCATGTTTTAAACCGATTGCGCGGCCCAGATGCCGCCGCGGGGCACCTTAATGCCCATATCACTGTTTGGCCGCTGGCGCGCAAGGACAGGCCCAGCACCTCATGTCAATCCCGCACAATGGCGAGACCTTGGCGGCGACCGCATCATTGGCGTCGACGGCCGCCTAGAGCACATCCACCCGCTTGGGATTACCGAGCACCTGCCCACGGAGACAACGGAAAAACTAGGGGATGGCGGAGACGGTGGGATTCGAACCCACGATAGGGTTTCCCCTATAACGATTTAGCAAACCGTCGCCTTCAGCCTCTCGGCCACGTCTCCAAATCGCGAACGGCGAGGTCGCGATGGGGCACATATGCCAGCGCCAAGACGTCTTTGCAAGCGGATGTTGGGGTCAGCGGCGCAATTGGGCGAAGGGCGCTATCCCTCCCCTTGACGGGCTGAGGGAGTCACAGATTTCCAGGAGGCCGTCTTGGCCGGGCTTGTCCCGGCCATCCGCGCCAAACGACGGCGACATCTTCGGAATTTGCCTCGCGATCTGCCGGCTTTCTGATGTTTTGCGCGGGATGCTTCCATGTCCGAGCCAGCGACCAAAGTGGGGCCAAGACGTTCGCTCTACCCGGCGAAATCGCGCGTATCCTCGGACAAAACCTCAACGTCCCGGCGTGGATGGCCGGGACAAGCCCGGCCATGACGGTCTCCTGGAGATGTGTGACTCCCTTAGCCCCTTGCGGGGAGGGGTGGGGAGCCCCGCGTTCACAGGCTTCTTCCCATCATCCGATTCCCCCGAAGCCTGGCCCTGACGGGGCTGACGAATATTCGATAGCCGCGAAGGAGAGACACAGCGCCCTCGCAGGGTTTTTCTACACCCGATTCGCGGCGCGAGAGGCTCGGCCACAGCTTTTGCGCCGCGGCTTTCCTGTGCTATCGCAAAATCGGGAGGATCGAACCATATGACCGACGCTGCTACGCCCCGCCGCGATAAACCCTGGATGTTCCGCACCTACGCCGGCCATTCCACCGCCGAGGCGTCCAACCGGCTTTACCGCTCCAATCTCGCCAAGGGGCAGACCGGGCTTTCGATCGCCTTCGACCTGCCGACCCAGACCGGCTACGACAGCGACCACCTGCTTTCCCGCGGCGAAGTCGGCAAGGTCGGCGTTCCGGTCTCGCATCTCGGCGACATGCGCACTTTGTTCGACGGCATTCCGCTGGCCGAGATGAACACCTCGATGACCATCAACGCCACCGCGGTGTGGCTGATGGCGCTCTATATCGCCGCCGCCGAGGAGCAGGGCGCGCCGCGCGCCAAGCTCCAGGGCACGACCCAGAACGACATCATCAAGGAATATCTCTCGCGCGGGTCTTATGTTTTCCCGCCGAAGCAGTCGCTGCGCCTGACGCAGGACCTCATTCTCTTCGCCACGAAGGAATGCCCCAAGTTCAACCCGATGAACGTCTGCTCCTACCATCTGCAGGAGGCGGGCGCGACGCCGGCGCAGGAGCTCGCCTATGCTCTGGCGACCGCCGTGGCGATCCTCGACGGCGTGAAGGCCTCGGGCCTCTCGGATGAGGACTTCGGCCAGGTGGTCGGGCGCATCTCCTTCTTCGTCAACGCCGGCATGCGCTTCGTCACCGAACTCTCGAAGATGCGCGCCTTTGTCGAGCTCTGGAACGAGATCACTGAGCAACGCTATGGCGTGAAGGACGAAAAGCTGCGCCGCTTCCGCTATGGCGTGCAGGTCAATTCGCTCGGCCTCACCGAACAGCAGCCGGAAAACAACGTCTATCGCATCCTGATCGAGATGCTGGCGGTGGTGCTCTCAAAGAACGCCCGCGCCCGCGCGGTGCAGCTGCCGGCCTGGAACGAGGCGCTCGGCCTGCCCCGCCCCTTCGACCAGCAATGGTCGCTGCGCATGCAGCAGATCATGGCCTATGAGACCGACCTTCTGGAATATGGCGACATCTTCGACGGCAATCCCGAGATCGCCCGCAAGGTCGCCGAGCTGAAGGAAGAGGCTCTGGCCGAATTGAAGAAGATCGACGAGCTCGGCGGCGCCGCGGCGGCGGTCGAGATCGGCTACATGAAATCGAAGCTGGTCGAGTCCAACACCGCGCGTCTCGAATCGATCGAGGCCGGCGAGCAGATCGTCGTCGGCGTCAATAAATTCACCTCCACCGAACCGTCGCCGCTCGCCTCCAGCGGCGACGCCATCATGGTGGTGCCGGAGCATGTGGAAGCCGAGCAGATCGCCCGGCTGCAGGCCTGGCGCGCCCAGCGCGACGCCAAGGCGGCGCAGGCGGCGCTGGAAGAACTCTCCCGCGCGGCCAAGGAAGGCCGCAACATGGTGGAGCCCTCCATCGCGGCGGCCAGGGCCGGCGTCACGACCGGCGAATGGGGCGGCGTGCTGCGCGGCGTGTTCGGCGAATACCGCGCGCCCACCGGCGTTTCCTCGACCGCCCGTCAGGTCGGCGGCCAGCTCGATACGGTGCGCGGCGAAGTGGAGCGCGTCTCGCAGAAGATCGGCAAGCGCGCCAAGTTCCTGGTCGGCAAGCCCGGCCTCGACGGCCACTCCAACGGGGCCGAGCAGATCGCGGTCCGCGCGCGCGACGCCGGCTTCGACGTCATCTACGCCGGCATCCGCTCGACGCCCAAGGAGCTGGTGGACACCGCCAAGAAAGAGGGCGCGCATTGCGTCGGCCTCTCGATCCTTTCCGGCTCTCATGTGACGCTCGCCCATGAGGTGATGCGGCTGATGAAAGAGGAAGGGCTCGACGGGGTTCCGCTCGTGGTCGGCGGCATCATTCCGCCCGCGGATGAAAAGCTGCTGCGCGACAGCGGCGTCGCAGCGGTCTACACGCCCAAAAATTTCGACCTCAACGCCATCATGACGGATCTCGCCCATATAATCGAGCGAAGCGTCCAGTAAGATCGCGGCCGGCGGCGCCAGCGAAAGTGTTTTCAAGCGAAGCGGATGCCGCTTCGCTTGAAGAAAACACGATCAAACAAGGACCCGAGCGCCGCCGCCGACCCTTTTCAAGGCGCAGGGTTCGGGGAGAGACGCCGATGCACCGCGTCAAATACCGCATGACCGATCCGCGGCTGCGGCCGCGCCGCACCAAAATGCAGATTCCGGGCTGGTCCGGCGAAGCCGAGCCGCGCGCCGACGGCTCGCGCGAACATCCCTGGCATTGCACGCCCTTCAGCGAGGCCGCGCAATATGGGATCGAGATATTCTATCCTTACGACAATGAACTGCGCGTCGGCGTCAAGGAAGGGCGCCTGCATTTCGAAGGCGATTTCGGGCCGCCGCCGGATGGCGATCGCCAGTGGCCGCCCTTCAGGCCGTTCGGCGGCGACGCCTATTACACCTACCAGTTGCTGCTCGATCTGAAGGTCGAGCCCGGCCTCGCCCTCAAGATCGAACCCCATCCACGTTTCTTCACCGACCCCACCGATACGACGCCGCTCGCCGTTCCGGCCCTGCTGCGCAACTGGTGGCCGATGATGTTCTTCATGGTCTTCAAGGCGCCGCCGGAGGGGCGCTTCCATATTTTCCGGCCGGGAGAACCAATGGCCCAGATCGTGGCGATTCCCGAGGAATCGGAATTCGAGCTGGTTCCGATGAGCGAAGAGGAAGCCGCCGAAAGAGAGCTGCAATCGCGCCGCATTTACGAAAGCCGCGCCACGCTCGGCGCGGACAGCACATGGCTGTCCGCTTCGAATACGGTGTTCGACGCCACCTATCGCCGTCTCTACGGCGCGGCGCGCAAGCTGCCGTCGCGCTGTCCGATGCACGAGGCGCCGAGCGCATCGGAAGCGAGGCCTTCCGATGCTCCTGACGACATTTCCGGGAGCGAGGGCTCTCAGTAGGGGTAAGGGTTATAATAATAATTGTGGTGGTGGTGATGATGGTGATGATGGTGATGATGGTAATAGGGATCTGAATACTCGTCCCTGTCCCGATAGCGATAGTGATGGTGGTGGTGATGATGATGGTGGTGGTATTGCGGCTCGGCGCCCCACCATTGCGCGACCTCGGGGCGCGGGCCCTCTGACGCCCGGTTGCCCGCGGCCAGCTCGTCGGCCGCTTTGAGCACGGCTGCCGCGTTGGGGATGGGCGCCAACAACTCGGCGTAAGAATTTGCACGCATGAGCTGCGCCACGTCTCGAACCGTGGCGGCCTGCGCCGCTGCAGCGGGCGCGAGAGCGGCGACCGCTCCCATCAAGCCGATGATCTTTTTATCCATTTCGTTTCCCAGGGTCGTAGTTTCTCGCCGAATCCGCGATTCGGGCGCGTCTTCCCGGCAAATAGAAAGAAGCACTGCGGCGTCTCCAAGGCGATGAATATCAGGCCGGCCAGAAAAAAACGCGCTCCCGGCAAGGTCGATTGCGGTAGGGGCCGGGGTCTGAGACAAGGCTTTGTTAAGCATCCTCGGCGATTCGTTGCGCCTGAAGGACGTCCAACCGCGGCAGGAAAATCAATATGGCGAGCGCTTGCACTCAGGGTCTCGACACCGGCTTCGTCGACCTCGGCTACATGAAGGTTGCGGTTCTCGGCGTCGTGCAGGGAATCTCCGAACTGCTTCCGATTTCCTCGACGGCGCATATGCGGATCGTGCCTGCGCTGTTCGGCTGGAACGACCCCGGCTCGGCCTTTTCGGCGGCCATGCAGCTCGCCGCCCTCGCCGCCGTCGTGACCTATTTCTGGAGCGACGTGCGCGGACTGGTCTTTGGAACCATCGACGCGGTCAAGCGCCGCGACTTCAATGACTGGACCTTTCGTTTCGCGGTCTGGATCGCCCTGGCGTCCTTGCCCGTGGTGCTCGGCGGCCTCGCACTGTCGCACACGCTGAACGCCTGCGGTTCGCCCTTGCGCACCCTCCCGGTGATCGGCATCGCCTGCATCGTCATGGCCGCGCTCCTCGCCCTGGCCGAGCTCTATTGCAATCACACCCGCTCGTTGGAGCACATCTCTCTCAAGGACGCGCTGATCGTGGGCCTGGCGCAGACCGGCGCCCTGATCCCCGGCGTCTCGCGGTCGGGCTCGACTTTGACCGCGGCGCTGTTTCTCGATCTCAAGCGCGAGGAAGCCGCCCGGTTTTCTTTCCTCCTCGGGCTGCCGGCCATCGCCGGCGGCGGCGTATATGAACTGTTCAAGCTGGCGAAGGCGCACCTCGACGCCCACGGCTGGTCGGTGCTTGCGGTGGGGCTGGTCATCGCTTCGATCTCGGCCTTCGCCGCGATCTGGAGCCTGATGCACATTCTGGAGCGCTTTTCGGCCTGGCCCTTCGTGGCCTACCGGGCCTTCATCGGCGTCGTCCTGCTCGTCGGCGCTTCGATGCACTGGCTGAGCTGAGGCGCCGAATGGGGCGTTCCCGGGTCAAGCGCGCGGCAAAATTATTTTTGCGGTCTTAAACCATATGAGGCCTTGCAGAAACCTCGCTCCAAGACCTAACATCCAACAATGGTCAAGACAGTCTTCTCCATCCGGCACGCGCGCCCCGGGGACGCCGAGGCGATCGCCAAGGTGCATGACGCATCTTGGCGCGACGCCTATCGCGGCGTGATCCCTGCGGTCGAACTCGAACGCATGATCGCGCGGCGCGGGCCCCGCTGGTGGCATTCGGCCATCATCAAAGGCACGGGGCTTTTGGTGCTGGATTTCGACAAGACGATCGTCGGCTATGCGACCTATGGACGCAATCGCGTGCCGTCCATGCCTTACTCCGGTGAGATATTTGAAATATATCTCATGCCAGAACATCAGGGTCTCGGTTTCGGCCGGGATCTGTTCAAGGCGGCGCGCCGCGAACTCGCGGAACACGGTTATCTGTCCACAATAGTCTGGGCGCTCGGCGACAACGAGAAGGCGCTCGCCTTCTACCGGCGCCTCGGCGGTCTGTCGATCAGACGGGCTGAGGAGCGTTTCGGCTCGGATATGTTGACGCGTGTCGCGTTCGGGTTCGTTTCGGCGCCCGCCGAATAGTAATTCTTCTACATTCCGGAGCCATAAATGCGTCTCGACGCTATCCCGATCGGCGCAAACCCGCCGCATGAGGTCAATGTTGTCGTGGAAGTGCCGCTAGGCGGCGAGCCCATCAAATACGAGCTTGATAAAGCCTCCGGCGCGATGTTCGTCGACCGTTTCCTCTATACGGCGATGCGTTATCCAGGGAACTACGGCTTTATCCCTCATACCCTGTCGGACGACGGCGATCCTTGCGACGTGCTCGTAGCCAACACGCGCCCCATCGCACCCGGCGCGGTCATCGCGGTGCGCCCGATCGGCGTTCTGCGCATGAGAGACGAGCACGGCGGGGACGAAAAGATAGTCGCCGTGCCCGTATCGCGACTCACGCATCGATATGAGAGCGTACAGAACTACACCGACCTGCAGGAAATGACCTGGCGCCGGATCGAGCATTTCTTCGTCCACTACAAGGACCTCGAACCCGGCAAATGGGCTGAGGTCGCAGGCTGGGGAGACGCCGACGAAGCCCGCAGCATGATCTCGGCGGCGATCGAGCGCTACAAGCAGAAAAAATGACCTGAAGGCGCATTCCGCGGAAATTCGATAAGTCGCCCGCCGGAATGCGCCTCGCCCTTCAGTGCATGCTCCCAAAAAGTGCGAAACGGTTTTTGGAAGAGAACATGCTCCGTCAATGAGAATTGGAGCGCGTTCGACTGCGTCTAAACCGAGCGCGCTGGAGTCTTTTTGAGTTTCCCGGAAACAGGAAAAAGCTCCAAGCCTTTGTTTTGACGCGTTTCCAACGCCCTAGTCCTTCACCGCCAGCGGAGGGATGCGCGACACCACGCCTTTCTTGAAAAACGGCGGCCGATCCTTCCAGGCCACTATGCCGTTTTCCGTTGCGGAATGGTTTTCCGCCACTGCGATCAGATCCGCGACATTGGCCGCAGGATCGATATCGCCGATGACATAGGTCCATTTTCCCGCGCCCGCCACAGCCACGGTTCCCGGCCGCTTGCATACCGCAAGACATTCGACGGCTTCGATCCGGATGGCGCCCCCTTGCGCTTTCGCAGCCAGGGCGTCCTGAAGCGCTCCCAGCAGAGCCTCGCCGGGCCGATCGTTTATGTCTTCCCTGCCCCTGCAGGCCGTACATACGTAAATCGTCGTTTCTGCGCTCGGCACTTCTACCCCTTGATGATCTGCAGGCGTCCTACCGGACCGCCCTCCGTTTTGCGCTCACGCGCAATCGCAGCCGTCTTCGGCGCGCCGGAACCCCGGGGCCGGGAACTGGCCGGAACGGCCGAGTTCGTCATATTGCAGGCAGAGACGCGTGACGCTCTCCACCGAGACGTCGCGCGTTTCGGTCCGCACGCCGAACTCCCGCAGACGCGCAAATGCGCGCGACAGCGTTTCCTGCGTCACCCCGAGTTGCGCGGCCACCAGTCGCTTGTCATAGGGCAAGCGGAACCGGCATTGCTCCTCGTTCGGCGGGCAATGCGACAGAATGAATCGCGCCAGTCGTTGATCCGCGCTCTGGGCCTTGAGCGACTCGATTTCGCCGACCAGCGCCGCGATTCTCTGTTTGGCGTCGCTGAGCGCCGCGGCGGCCAGCGCCGGAGATTCCGACAATATCCTCATGAAGCGCCCGGCCGGCACCTTGAGGACGGAAGTCGCGCCGACCGCTTCGGCGGACACCTGAAAGGTTTCGTTGGGACCAGTGGGCGGATCGCTGATGCTCGCCCCGCCCGAACAGATGCAGACCAGGGTCTCGTCGCCGCAGGAGGCCGTTCTGAGCAGCTTGACGAACCCCTGCATGATCACCATCACCGCAGAAACCGCATCTCCCTGGCGGAATATCACGGCGCCGTCGACGTAGTTTTCGATTTTTGCGTCGAGGCCCAACCGGTATAGCGTTGCGTCGTCGAGCGAAGCGAAGAGCGGCAGGCTCCGTAACGACGGCACATCAGACATCGGCTCGAGCCCTCCCAACGCCTGTCCGCCAGCAAAGCGATTCAGGACATGTCGTTAGCCTCCCACGCCCCGGGCGAAAATCGGATCGTGACGCGTGGCGGACCGCAAATCGCGGAAAACAGAGATTAACGCCGTTATTATCGTCGCGAAAGCAGGCGCCGTCCACGGAGGCGCCTCGCCTTTTCGATCCCGCATCGCAGCGTAGTCGGCCCGTCGGTGTGGAACGTCGCACCGGCGATCAACCCGTCCGGGGGCGTCCCCTCCGGCTGCGCTCGAGCAAAAAAATCGCCTGAGCCCCAAAGAAATTCATGACCGGCCAGGGCGCCGTCATCTTTATCGGCACGCCGGTTCGATCGAGTGCGACGCCGCGCTCGATCCGCGCCCCGATCTCGTCCGCGAGCTCCACGAAATCGCGAATGGTGCACAGGTGGATGTTGGGGGTGTCGTACCAGGCGTAATTGAGGTTCGGCGTCCTCGGCATGCGCCCGCGCAAGGCCAGTTCCGCGCGCACGCGCCAATGCCCGAAATTGGGAAAGGACACGATGGCGCGCCGGCCGATGCGGAGCATGTGATCCAGCACCACGCGCGGACTGCGGGTGGCCTGCAATGTCTGCGAAAGGATCACATAGTCGAACGCGTCTTCAGGATAATCGCGCAGGTCCGTGTCGGCGTCGCCCTGAATGACGGAAAGGCCTTTGGCCACACAATCATTCACCCCTCGCTGCGACAATTCGACGCCCCGCCCGTCGACTTGTTTCCGGCTGGTTAGCATCTGCAGCAAAAGCCCGTCGCCGCAGCCGACGTCCAGCACCCGGCTCCCGGGCGCGACGATATCGGCGACCACGGCGAGGTCGAAACGAAGCTGCGCCTGGCCCGGGTTCGCGTTCATTCGCGGGCTCCCGCCGGCGGAAGCCCGCGCGCCGCCGCCGCGGCGTCCAGAAAACCGCGCGTCGTCGCAAAGAAATCGGGCTCGAACAGAAGAAAGGCGTCGTGGCCCTTGTCGCTTTCGATCTCGACGAAGGACACCGAAGCGCCGCCGGCGTTGAGCGCGTGCACGATCGCGCGCGACGCGGAGGTCGGGTAAAGCCAGTCCGAGGTGAAGGAGATCACGCAGAATCTGGTCTTGGACCCGTGAAAGGCCGCGGCCAGCGAGCCCCCGTAATCCGCCGCGAGATCGAAATAGTCGCAGGCGCGGGTGACGAAGAGATAGGAATTGGCGTCGAAGCGTTCGACGAAGGCCAACCCCTGGTGACGCAGATAGCTCTCGATCTGGAAATCGGCGTCGAAGGAGAAGGTGGGCGCGCTGCGATCCTGGAGCTTGCGGCCGAATTTGCGTTGCAGCGCCGGTTCGGAAAGATAAGTGATGTGCGCCGCCATCCGGGCGACCGCAAGGCCTTTTTCGGGGCGCACGCCCTCGTCCAGATAACGGCCGCCGCGCCAATCGGGATCGGCCATGACGGCCTGCCGGCCGACCTCGTGGAACGCGATGTTCTGGGAGGAATGGCGCGGCGCCGAGGCGATGGGCATGGCGGCGAAGACACGATCGGGATAGCTCGCCGCCCATTGCAGCACCTGCATCCCGCCCATGGACCCGCCCGCCACGCAGAACAGCGTATCGATGCCCAGATGGTCGATCAGCATCGCCTGGGCCCGCACCATGTCGCGGATGGTGACGACAGGGAAATCCAGGCCATAGGCCCGCCCGGTGGCCGGATTGTAGCAGGCCGGGCCGGTCGAACCCATGCAGCCGCCCACGACATTGGAGCAGATGATGAAATATCTGTCCGTGTCGAAGGGCAAGCCGGGGCCGACGAGGACGTCCCACCATCCCGGCTTGCCCGTGACGGGATGCGCGCCGGCCGCATATTGATCGCCCGTCAGGGCGTGACAAAGGAGGATCGCATTGCTGCGCTCGG
Source organism: Methylocystis heyeri (assembly GCF_004802635.2). Taxonomy (NCBI): domain Bacteria; kingdom Pseudomonadati; phylum Pseudomonadota; class Alphaproteobacteria; order Hyphomicrobiales; family Methylocystaceae; genus Methylocystis; species Methylocystis heyeri. Next base: position 4,272,990 of record NZ_CP046052.1, on the reverse strand, counting down.
CGTTGAGAACGCCATAGGTCTCATAGCCGATGGTCAGCGGCGCGATGACGCCGCCGCCGTCGGTCACGAGCGGCCGATCCTCCGGGAAAACGACCGAATGACCGTTTGAAAGCGCGCGGGCGTTGACGAGCGGCGAAGGCACGGTAGACAAAATTTCTCCTCTCGTTCGATATGTCGAACGAATTGTTCGCCACCATCAGGGGCGAAACGGAGAGTGTCAAGATATATCGTGACCCCCGCCCGGCCGGATTACTGCCGCGTCCCGTCCAGCGGAACCAGATAGCGCTGCCCGGAGGTCGCTGGCGCTGCGGACTGAAGCTGGGCCGCCGTGGGCCCGCGGAGAGCCTGCGGGGGGAGGCTGGAGTCGAAGCGGGTCTGGCGCGAGCCCCCGCCTCCGGGCTGCGGAGCGCCGTTTTGCGCCGCCCCGTCAACGGGGGCGAGGTAGCGTCCCCCTTGAGGCTGCGAGGAATAGCTCGGCGGGACCGCAGTCGCGGCGGGATAGGCGTCCTCCTGCTTGCGCTCGGCCGCACGCCGTCGCCGGGAAACCGCCGCATAATGGCGACGAGGCCGCCCGGCATGGGCCACATGGGTCGGAGCGTAAGCCGGAGCGCTCACGAGGGAGGCTTCCAGACTGGACCCGCCCACGATCTCGGCGGCGGCAGTCTGGCCGGGGCTCGGGCTCGGGCCAAAGATCGTGACTGGAGCCTCGGCCACGGAGACGGCCACGGTCTGTTTCCATTCCGCCTCGATGCGGTCGAGCACGCTGGGGTCCGCGAGGTTCAGCAGCTCGAACCAGCTCGCGAGCTGATCGACGGTCACGCCGGTCCGGCAGATTCTCATGCGGATGGAAGCGGGGGTGGCTCTCGATGTGAGAAGGCCGCCGACCTCGGCCGCGCGGGCGCTGCGCAGATCATCCACCCACTGCCAGGCGAAGGCGCAGCGAAGCCGCCCAGCGGCGCCGATGGCGAGGCCGAATGGTCCCATGGCGTTGGTCATCCGCCGCCCCACCACGCGCATCGGCAAGCCCGGAAAACGCCCGAGTATCTCCCTCTTTATGCCGTCCTGCGTGGGCGGCCCCATGGGAATCCTGGGGCCCGAGCGCGTCATGACGTTCTCGAAGCGGATGTCGATCGAAAGATCGTTCCAGTCGCCGGCGATCTTCTTCGTGTCGAGCGAAACGCTCTGGCGCCAGCCGTCGACATAGGGCTTCTCGCTCAGGGACAGGGGGCGGCCCATTTCCGCCGGCATGACCAGTTCGAAATTCGACGCGACGCCGGGAACTCTCTCCGCGCCCGCGCGCCCGCCGATCACCTCTCCGGTCAGCGGCCCCTCGCCCTGGCCGACATAGGCGCGTTCGTCACGCGCCGTCGAGCAGGCGGAGAGCGCGGCAACCAGCATGAGTGGAATCATCGGCGGGAATTTCATGTCACCGGCTCACAGGTTGAGGATATTGGCCGTAGGCCGCCGGCCGCGGGGCGGTCGGCCGGGTGGCGGCGGCCCGGGCGGGAGCGCCCGGGAACTGCGGCGAGGCGAGCGGGGCCCCGACCGAGCCGTAATAGTTCGGCGTCGCATCGAGCGAGGCGGCTCCGGAATGGGCGGGATCGGCCTCCTGATTGGCCCATTGCGTGCCCGCAGGCGCGATCTGCATGGAAGCGGGCGGCCAGCTCGCGGCTTCCTGCCCGTTCCAGGCGGGAAGCAGGCTGAAGCCGTATCGTTCGTAAGGCATGGCCCCGACGCCGGGCACGCGGCGCGCGACCAGAGGCATCGACGCGCGGCCCGGGTCCGGCCTCAAGCTGGGGTCGAGTCCCGGCAATGTCTGGCGACCGGCTCCGTTCTGCAAAGGCAGCGGAAGGAACCTCAGCGGGTTGTCAGAAATGACCGCGACAGGGAATTTGCCCTTCAGGTTTCGCAGGATGCGCGCTGCCTCGAGCTCGTCCACGGCCGCCTGCGACGCGGGGTCGGAACTGTTTTTCTGGTCGCGCGTCGGCGAAGAATAGGCGCTGGGATCGTAATTGGGCGCGGCGCCCGGAATCATCGCCGGGCCGGGAGAGACATAACCCAGCGCCCGGACGGCGGGGCCATGAAGCTGGGCCGCGTTCTTGCCGTCGCAGGGAGACGGCGGATGATAGTAATTGTCCGGGAACAGCAGCTCGATCACCTTGGCGTCGAGGCCGTCATAGCGGTTGGCGATTTCGTAGAACGGCTTTTCCTGCTTCAGGCGACGCAACGCCAGCGCATAGCCGTAGACGGTCGCGTCCTTGGGCAGCCAGGCCGCCGCGCGCTCGAACCAGAACAGCGCGATATCGAACTGGCAGCTGTTGAAAGCGTACCAGCCGAGGGCCTGCGCCCCTTCGCCCGAGGCCATCTCCATCGTCGCCCGGGCGTAGCGGGCGAGGCGATCCGACTCGATGAACGGCGGCGTCTCTCTGGTGAGATCGCGCTCGAGAAGATCGACGAACAGGATGCCGTTGTTCACCAGGGGCGTGCGCCAGGCGTAGGCGACTTCCTCGGCCTCGCGCATTTTACCGAGCGCGCGCAGAGTGTGCGCCAGCCCATGCGCGATCATGGCGTCGCCGCCGTTCTCGATCGCGGCTTTGAACCACTCCAGGGCGTTGCGGAAGTCGCGGCGCTTGTAATCGTACCACGCGACGAGACCGAGCTGATCGGACTCCCTGCTCTCCCTGGCGTAGTTTTCGAAAGAGGCGACATCGGCGGCAGGAGGCTCTTCGGCGCGCTCGTCGTGCAGATAGGCGGCGATGCGTCCCCGGGTGATGTCGGTCATGAGGGACTGATACTGCGATGAGCCGTCGGCTCCGGGCGGCAGCGTCGCCAGCAGCGTCTCGACATCCGCCATGCGCAGGACGCCCATCGCCTTCTGCAAGGTGGCGATGAGGATCTGCTGGTCCTTGCTGGACATCAGAATGGCCTTGAACAAAGCCACCGCTTCGTTCGTCTGCTTGGTCCGCGCCAGGGCTTCGGCGATCATCCACTCGATGTCGACGTCCTGATCGGTCGCGTTCAAGCCGTCGGTCTTGACGAATTCGACGAGATCCTGCCACCGGCCTTCCTGCGTCAAGGAGGCGATGCGCCCGCGCATCTCCTTGCGCCGCACCTTCAGCATCAGATCGCTGGACGGCTTCCATCCCGCGTTTTCGCTTTCGAGAGACGCGATCGTCTTGCGCAGCTCGTCGAGCTTGTTCGCAGTGTACAATGTCCACAAGGGCGTCTCGTCGACATCGCCTTCGGTCTGTTTCGAGTAGAGATCCGCGGGCGGCTCATAGCCCGGATAAAGCCGCTGCAAACGGGAAATCTCGGCGTTCACGCGGTTCGTCTGGTTCAAGGACGCGTAATAGCGCAACGCGTAATCGTCGGGTCCCGGCGCCTCTTCGCCGATCACCGGCTTGTGGGCGGGCTCGCTCGCCGCCGGCTCGCCGCGATGTTGCTGCGCCGGATTTTTGCCGAGCTGGCCCGGAAGGCCGGATTCGGCGGCCGCCGCAGCCAGACCCACTCCCGGGGTCAAAGCCGCCGCAACGAGGAGGGCGATAAATGCGCCGTCGCGCGGTTTTATTTTCGCAGGCACGACGGGTACCTCATCTGCATTGCGACCAGAGCGAGCATATGCAAAGTCGCAGGGTAATAGTTTTCGTCGGAGTGGCTGGCGAGCAGCTGCGGCGGCGCCTTCGAGCCCTCGAAGGCGCAGGCGGTGAGGGCTCCGATGGCGCCGATCCCCGTCTCGCCGAAGGAGCCGATGTCTTTTCCGGTAGCGACGTCGACGATCGACAGAGCCCCGCGCGTGCGCACGACCAGCGCCATGAAAGGAGCGTATTGCTCGCGCTCGCCGATGCCCGCCCAGGCCAGGTAAAGCGGCACGCGCACCGCATTGTACGAGAACTGCGGAGGGAAACCCTGCGCCGGCGCATATTTCCAGTCCTTGAGGGACATCCAGTCCGGCGGCAGCGCCTGCGGCGTGGTCCGCGTCATGTCGAGCAGGTCGAGCCCTGTCTGGGTGAGACCGACCCAATCGACCTCGGGCGCGACGAGGGGAAGCCGCGCGAAAGCGGGAAACACGTAATAGGACAGATTGACGATCGGCCCGTCGGCCCGATCGTCGGCGTGAAAGCCCGAGACGGCCGGCAACAGGATCGCGCCGATCTTGGTCTTGAACAGCACGACCTTGCGCGCGACTTCCACCGCGATGCGGCGGGCCGCCGTCCGATAGGAGAGATCGCCCCACAATTCCGCGGCTTCGGCCAACGCCCAGGCGACGAGTATATCCCCGTCGGACGCATTGTTGAGGTCGGCGACGCCGGGTCTCTTGCGCGGCTCCCAGCGCCAGGCGATCAGTTCGTCGTCGCGGACCATCAGATTGGCGCGGGTCCAACCCCACAGACGCTCGAACATCGTGCGGTCGTTGGCGGCGACCGCGAGCAGCATGGCGTAGCCCTGCCCTTCGCTGTGGCTGATGTCGTTGTTGCCGGTGTCGACGACGCGGCCCTCATTGGTGATGAAATGCGACTTGTAGGCCTGCCACAAGGCCGGGGCGCGCAAAGTTCCACCGAGCGGAAGCGCACGAGAATCGAGCGCAAGCTTCGGCTCGGGCTTGGGCTCCGCCGGGGCCTGAGGCGCCGCCCCCTGCTGCGGGGCGGCCGGCGTCTGCGCCGGCTGCGGCGCAGCCTTGGTCTGCGGATCTTGCTGAGCCCGCGGAGGCGTCTGCGCGCGCGCCTGCATCGCCGCCAATGACAGAGCCGCGCCGAGCATGAGGATGGAGAGCGCGAGCCTCAATCCGTTTTCCTCCCCACATTGCGGACGAAGATGCGGGTCGACAGCGCCAGAACGGCCGAGATGGAGAGCGCGCTGAGCACATAGACGAGAGCGTGCAGGGACAGCCAGCCGGCCGCGATCAGCCTTATATTGCCGATCGACGGAGGCTGGGTCGCCACGAAGCGGGGCGTTTCCGTGTAAGCCACATTCATGCGCGCCTGCAGAATATCGAGCGTGGACAGGCGCCCTGCGATCTGCCGCGATACGCGCGGATCGACCAGGCAACTCACCGCTTCGGAAAGATAGTCGGCGTTGGGGCCGGTCACCACGGTCCACACATCCTCGCTGCTGTCGCCGAGGATATTTTGCGCAAGGGCCAGCAGAACGTCGGCCGTGACGAGTCTTTCCTCGGTTTCGCTCTGCTCCAGACCCTTGCGCATCCAGCTCCCGGCGTCGGTGAATTTGGAAACGCCCCACTCTCTCGCGCGCATGAACCAAGCGCGCACGACGTTTGAAACCGATTTGTCGGCGTGCATCTTGGCGTCCCATTCCTCGAACAGGTCGCGGGATTGGGGGGCGGCGCCGGGGTCGTCCTTGGACTCCAGAGTGGCGGCCGAGGCCAGATCCAGCACGCTCGCCACCGAGTTGAAATCGATGTCGGCGAAACGCACGCGCCCGCCGATGGCGCGTTTTGCTTCGCGGCTGGAGGGAACGTGGCACGCCATCGGGAAATTGGCCTGCAGAAGCTCGCGGTTGCGAGCCGCCGCTTCGCGCGGCGTGAGGATTTCATTGTCCCGATGGACCTGCGCGGGCGCGTTGATCTTGGTTTTCCACACCTCCCGCAGATCGCTGATCGGCATCAAGAGCTGGCGCATGATGGAAGGATCGAGCGACTCGAACGGGCCCACTGCGAGCGTCGGCCCCTGACCCTTGCCCGGCGGCGTGGTCGTGACTTCGAAATTGAGCGGCGATCCCGCCACCACGCCGAGATGGGCGGCCACCGTCAGCGCCGCGCCTATCGATTTCTCGTCGAAGCTCGGAAGGTAGAGCTTCGGCTTCCGCGCCGCTCCGGCGTAAGGGAAGCCGCCGGTCGCCGTCACCGCGAGATCGGGCATGCGGCCGACCCGCGCGATGGCGGGAATCCGGATTTCGGTCTGGTCGAGGAACAGGAAGCGGTTGCTCGCGTTGATCGTCGCCAGGGGATCGCAGCTCTCGTCGCTTTTCGTCGGCACCTGCGCTTCGATTTCGATCCGGTTCAACCCGGGCCGCAGGAATCCGAGCGGCAGCGGCAAAGGGTTGTCCCTGAAGACGTCGCCCGAGGATTTGAGCAGACCAAGGCTGACCGCGGTCCTGTCGTTGATCTTCATCATCAGCTGCGCGCGCGACGTAAGTCCCGGCGCATAGCCGCCCGCGACGCTCACCGACGCCCGGCCGTAATCGGCGGGATAGAAGTCCGAGGGCATGACGATGTTGAACGCCACACGGAACAGCCGGCCGGAGAACTCCTCGCTCACGAGGCCGAGATCCCGCAGCTTCACCCGCTGGCCGCCCTCGACGCGATAGCCGGGGAACGCGGCGGCGGCGCGAATTCCCGCGGGCGCGCCTTTGAGCGTCTTGCCGACGATGAAGAGCTTGAGCGCGTCGTCGACCTGGGCGGGAGTGGCGCCCGTGATGACGATGGTCGTGCGCCGATCCGCCGTCGCCGGCAGCACGACGGCGCGCGGCCGATCGATATAGCTGAGAACATTCGGCCCCAGCACGTCCACCACCTCACGGCCGACGCCGACCACGAGATTGACGCCATAACGGCCGCCCGCCGGAGCGCCGGCGTCGATCACAGGCTGCTCGAACCTTCCGATGATCGAGATGAGCTGCGCCGCACGCGAGACGCGCGCCACATTGGCGGGTTGCGGGTTGCGAGGAAGCACGGCGCGGATGGGCAGAGCCCCCTGCTCGTCCGGCAACAGGGCGCCGAGATCGGCGAGGTTGTCGATGCTCGCGTCGGCCTCGCTCAGAATCAGTCCGGTCTGCGTCGGATCGATCTGGGTCCAGAGCTCGTAAGTGGCTTCGATGGAGCAATCGACGCGATGTCTCTGGTCCGTCGAAATCCGGATCGAGTTGAATCCGGGCCGCAACAAATTCTGCGGAATGTCGAACACCACGGTCTTGACCGCGGCGACCGCGCGGATGGGGGTTTCGCCGACGATCTCGTCGTTGATCATCAGCGTCATCGTCGACGCTTCGGGCATCACGGACACCGCCGCGATGTAGCCGATCTGGAACTGGAGCTTTCTTCTCGCCTGGGCGTCGGTCACATACATCGGCCATTCCGAGGCGCCGATTTCCCCCGCGAGACGAAATCCCTGCACATTGTTGGTCAAATGCCGCAGCACCGTGCCGGCGCCCAGCGCAGAAGACACGGAGGCGGCGCGAGACGCGCTCGAATCCGCCAGCGGAGCGGCGGGCGCCGCCGGGGAGCGCTGCGCCGGCGCAGACGACGCCGGAGGGCCCGGGATTTGCGACGGCGAGGCCCTGGTCGGCGCTGGCGCGGCGGCGGACGGCTTTGCAGCGGGCTGAAGCTGGGTGACGCGCTCGGGCTGATATTGAGGCTCTGGCCTGGCCGTCCCTGGATAGACGAAAGGCGCGAACGTCGGCGCCCTCGCCGCAGGCGCGCTTTCCTTGATCCGCACTTTTGCGACATCGGAAGGCGCGGTCAGGAAGACCTGGGCCTCGGCAGAAGGTCCGCCCGCGCATAGAGCGCAAAGCAGCGCAGCCGAGACGACGAGAACCGGGATGGAGGGAAACAGCTTCATGCGGATTTCGAGCTCGCTCCCGCCTTTTGCGGTTGGGCCTTGTGCTCGGCGGAAGGCGGTCCGTCGTTCGCTTTGGCCGCGAGTCTGTGCAGCCAGATCGTCGAGGGCTCCGGCGTCGGCGCCGGCTCCTCGATCGAAGGCGACGCAGAGAAGCGCTTGAAGAGATAGGCGACCGCGCGGAACGGCTCGACGATCCCCCACCAGATGAATTGCCCCGTGCCCGCCCAGATGCTCTTGTGCTTGCGCCGGCTTTCCAGAAATTTCGGCAGGGCGTCGGAATCGCCGTACATGAGATCGGCGAGAACGAAATATTCATGCGGGTGCATGGTGTCGAACTCGCAGGCGTAAAGCTTGCGGTCGCCCTCGTCGCTGCGCAGCAGAATCAGCGGCAGAGAACCGTCTCCGGTCATGTCGCCGATAGCATCGACGATGAGCCGCGCATTGGTCGCGTCTCCCTCCAGCAACGCCGACGGAAGATCGCCTTCGACATGGAATGCGCAGCCGCCCGCGGATACGTTGACTATCTTGCAACGCGCGAGTTCGCCGTTGACCGCGAGAAGGCCGGTGCGGTTGATCGTGAGGCGCGGATGGCGGTCGGGCTGCTTGCGCTCCGACACCGCGCCGAGACCCACGCCCGCCATGAGCATGCTGAAAGTGTTCCACAGTCCGACGATCAGCATCAGATTGCCGGTGCCGGGCTCGAAAATATAGCGATAGGCCGCCACCACGGTCCCGGTCAGCAGCAAGCCGTACATCGCGAAAAACGGCCAGGCGAGTTCGGAGAGATGGTCGTTCTCCAGCGTGAGGCCCTTCGCAGTGACGTTGAAGGTCGGCTTGCGAGGATTGAGCACCACGGAAACGATCGCTTTGGAAAGGAACACGCCCTGGCAATATTCATAGAGCTCCGACACCCAGGGCCAGCGCACCACGCCGAAGAGATAGTTCTGCAGCATCACGTTGACGATCATGTAGGTCAACGTATAGGCGATCGCCTCGTCCACGTTCGACACGAAGATCTTCACGTCGAAGAGGATGTAGCTGAGCGGAGCCAGCATGAAGACGAGGCGGGGAAACGGAAACCACCAGAACGTCATGCTGGAGAGATAGCCGAGTTTCTGGATCGGCCTGAGACCCTTCTTGAACAAAGGGTTCTTGAGAATCATGATCTGCAGCATGCCCTGGCACCAGCGCACGCGCTGCCCGATGAAGGACGAGAATGTTTCCGGCTGCAGGCCTGCGATCAGCGGCTTGTCGACGAAGACGCTATGGTAGCCGCGGGCATGGAGCTCGAACGCGGTCTCGCAATCCTCCGTGATCGTCACGCCGGAAAATCCGCCGGTTTCGGCCAGGGCCGAACGCCTCAGCAGCGCGGCGGAGCCGCAGAAGAAAGAGGCGTCCCATTTGTCGAGGCCGCGTTGCGTCAGCGAATAGAACATCTCGTTCTCTGACGGCATTCGATTGAAGGTGCGGAGATTTTTTTCGATCGGATCGGGATTGAGAAAGACGTGAGGCGTCTGCACGAGAAAGAGTTTGGGGTCCTCGAGAAAATACCCGACCGTCTCCTGCAGAAAAGCCCGGAACGGCGCATGGTCGGCGTCGAAAACGAGAACGATGTCGCCCTTGGCGTGGGCGAGCGCGGCGTTCATATTGCCTGCCTTGGCGTGCTCGTTGCGCGCTCGGGTCTGGTAGATCACCCCCATCTGCTTGCACAGGGCCTGCAGCGAGGCGCGCCGTTGCCGCGCGGCTTCGGCCTTGATCGGATCCTTATCGTTGCATTTCTGATCCGTGCCGCCGTCGTCGAGGAGCCATACGTTCAACTTGTCTTTGGGATAATCCATCGAACGCGCGGCCGCGACGGTGGTCGCAAGGATATATTCGTCCTCGTTGTAGGTGGGCACGAATACGTCGACCACCGGCAGCACATCGTCGGGCAGCCGCTTTTGAGGCTTGCGCTTGACTGGATCGGCGTTGACGATGAGGCTGACGACGAGAATGACGACGCAGTACAGCTCGGCGGCCAGCAGCATCGATCCGAGCGTGAGGCCGACGGGATCGGAGGCCGGAGGCAGCGTATAGCTGACGCGCCAGTAGACGTAGCGGATTATGCTGAAGCTTGCGAGCGCGAGAAAGAGCTGGCGGGCGAGCTTGCCGCGGCCGATCATCCACACCACGATCAGCGCTGCGATTACGGTGACGCTCAGGGACAGCTGCGCCTGTACGCTGACGGGCTGGGTCAGCAGCAGGATGGCCGCTGCGCCCGACGCTATCCACAAGAACGCACGCAACCCGAACATACACTACCTCATACGAGACTACGCAAATGTACGCAGGAGTTTTAAAGGGTGCGTTAACAATGGAAAGTCGCGACTTCCGTATTAAGCGAACGCGCTCCTGACCCCGCGTCGCGAGCTTCAGAAAGCGACACGGGACTCGAGGATTCCATATGCGCCGGGGCCGCGGACGTAATCGAAGAGATAGCCGCCCGAGACGCCGAGCTGCACCATCCCGAATTTGAAGCCGGACAGATGCCCGCCGACGCGCCACTGATGGAAGAAGTTGTCGCCGAGGGCCAGGAACTCGGGACCGGCGTAGACCTGATTGACGATGGCGAGACCGAGCTTGAGGCGGCCGTAATATGCGTTGTGGACCGTCTCGAAGGCGCCTACGCCGGAGACCATCGTCGCCTCGGTCGGAGTCGCGTAGAAGTCGAGGCCGACTTTCACGCCGACCCAGGTTCCCTTGACCGTGTTGTTGGGATCGTTGGGATTGATGCCGTTATAGGATATCTCGGGACCGACATAGCCGCCGATGGTCAGCTGCCGGCTCACGAATTCATAGCCCACCGCGAAGGAGCCCTGCGCCAGCGCACCGTTGATCAGGCCGTAGTCGGTGGAAGTGTAATTATATTTGCCGCCCAGAGCGGCGATGCGCAGGCGAAAGCCGGATTCGTCCATCGGCGTAAATGGCGCGATGGTGCCGATCATCGCGACGGCGAGACCGTTCTGGGAGGTGATGTCGACGGCCGTGTCTATGGCGACGGTCGGCGCGGTGCGCTGGGTCACGGCGTCGCCGGGCGCTCCGGTATACCAATCCACGGCGGGCGCGGGCGCCGTGGTCGCCAGGACAATCGCGGATGAAATCGCGAGACAAACGCGCATCTGTCGGTTCCGTCGCTTCTTTCGCCCGCCCGGGACGAGGGGGCGTCATCGAGCGGGAGCGCGACGAAGGCGCTTCCGCTCGATAGCAAACATGGCGAACGGCTGTTAACGACATCCTGCGGGAAATGGTTAGCAATTTGGTGTGCCTAACAAAGGCTAAATCATTTCAATTTGTAATTTAAAACGAGAACAGGATCGCGGCCAGCTGATCGAGATCCTGCGGCCGCGACAGCCTGTGGTCGCCCCCCGGGACGAGGGACACGGTCACGGGATCCGCCACAAGGCGCTCCGCGAGACCCAGCGCATGTCGCCAGGGAACGTCCTCGTCGCACATGCCCTGAAGGATGTGAACCGGAGCATGGGACCGCACCGGTCCGCCGAGCAGCAGATGCGCGCGACCGTCCTCGATCAGGCGCCGCGTAATGGGAATGGGACAAGGCGAATAGGGAGACGGCCGCGGATAAACCCCCTCCTCCATGATCTGGCGGCGTGCGGCCTCCGGCAGCGACGGCCACAGCAACGCCTCGGTAAAATCCACTGCGGGGGCCAGAAGCGCCAGCGCGCGCAGACGCCCCGCCTGCCCCAGCGCCTCGAGACGCTTCGCCAGCAACAGGGCGATCCAGGCGCCCATCGAAGTCCCGACCACGATCTGCGGCCCCTCCGTGGAGGCGCAAAACAAAGCGAGACTCTGCTCCAGCCAATCCCCGATCGCCCCATCCTCGAAACGGGCGCCCTCGCTGTCGAAGGCGGATTCCCCGTGTCCGGAATAATCGAAACGCAGAAAGGAGCGGCCTTGCGCCGCAGCCTGCGCGTCTACGAAGCTGGCCTTGGAGCCGTTCATGTCGGAAGCGAACCCGCCGAGCCATACGACGCCCGGCGCATTTTTGCCTTCCTTGCGCGCCATACGCAGTCGCCTTGCGATGCGCCAGGGCGGCCCCTCCTTACGCGGCACTTCAATGTAGTCCGGGCGATCGCCGGGGGCCATGCGCGCCTGTCTCCTGCCGACTCGAGCCAAAACCCGCTTATATCAGAAGGGGAAAGAAACGCGCGAACCGGTTTGCGCTCCTGTTCGCTTCGCCGAGGAAACCGGCGGCGGCCGCTCGGGGTGAAAATTCGAATTGATCATAATTAGTTAAAGACCGCGTAAGAGAATGCGACTGCGGCAGGAGTTCAGGCGCCTTTGCGGAAACCGCGCGAGAGAGCGCATTCTCATCGCGAGAACAGGTCTGCTTTTGGGAAAAAACGCTCCAGAGTTCATCGCCAGCGAAAAGGCGTGATGTTGAAGTTTCGCGACAGCCCCGCACGCAATTCTCCCGACCGGCTCCTCGCCGGGCGCACGGTCATGCAGATTATCCCGGATCTGAATTCGGGAGGCGCGGAGCGGAGCGCCATCGAGATAGCCGAGGCGCTCGCGCAGGCGGGCGCGCGCAGCCTGGTCGCCTCGCGAGGCGGTCGGATGGTGAGCGAATTGCAGAGCAAGGGCGGCCTGTGGCTGCCCTTTCCCGCCGCGACCAAGAATCCCTTATCCATGTTCCTGAATTCGGTCCGTCTCGCGCGGCTGCTCAGCGAGGAGGGCGTCGCCATCCTCCATGCGCGCTCGCGGGCGCCGGCATGGACCGCCTATTACGCAGCGCGCCGGGCGGGGGCGCGGTTCGTCACCACCTATCACAGCGCCTATTCGGGCTCCTCGCCGATCAAGCTGCGCTACAACTCCATCATGGCCTCGGGCGACATCGTCATCGCCAATTCCGAATTCATCGCGCGCCGCATAGCCGAGCTGCACCCGGAGGCCAAACACCGCATCGCGGTCGTGCCGCGGGGGGTCGACCTGCGCCAATTCTCCCCGGACGCGGTCGAGCCCGAGCGGGTCGAGAAGCTTCGCATCGAATGGGGCGTGGAGCCGCACCACCGCGTGTTGTTGCTGCCGGCCCGGCTGACCGCGCGCAAGGGACATTTTCTCCTCATCGAGGCGGCGAGGAAGCTGGTGGCCAAGGGGCTGGCGGATATCCGCTTCGTTTTCGCCGGCGACGCCCGCAGCGAAGCCTTCAAACGGGATATCCTCCAGCGCATAGAACGCCTGGGCCTTTCCAATTACGTGCGCGCGCCCGGCCATTGCGCCGACATGCCCGCCGCCTATCTCGCCGCAGCCGTGGTCGTCGCCCCCTCGATCGAGCCGGAGGCCTTCGGCCGGGTGGCGGTCGAGGCCCAGGCCATGGGCGTTCCGGTGATCGTTTCGGACATCGGCGCCGCAGCCGAGGTCGTGCTCGCGCCGCCCGAGGCCTCCTTGCCGAACGCGACCGGGCGGCGCGTTCCCGCCAATGACGCGGAAGCTCTGGCGGAGGCGATCGAGGAAACTCTCGGTCTCAAGGCTTCGGAGCGCGAGGCGCTGTCGTTCCGGGCGCGCGCCTTCGTCACCGAGCGATATTCGATCGAGCGGATGCGCCAGGCGACCATGGGCCTGTACGAAAGGCTGCTCGAGGGCGATTAGCGCTTTTTGCGAACGCAATCAGGCGCGCGCCGCGATGCGCTCGAGGCGCCGCTTTATGATCCCCGCGCCGTCGAAGAATCGACACGATGCGGGCGGAGCATCCCGGCGATGGTCAATGGCCGGGAGTTCTCGCCATGAAACATTCGCAACGTCTGATGTTCTCTTTCGCCGTGCTCGCCGGCGCTCTGGCCCTTGGCGGTCAGGTTCGGGCGGCCGAAAACCTGGACCCGCATGGAATCTGGCTGCGCCCCGAGGGAGGCGTGCGCTTCAGCTTTTACGATTGCGGGAATTTGCTTTGCGCCAAGGTGGTGGGCGCGGACAGGGTCGAAGACCGCTCCGGCATCGGCGCCGTGATCCTTCAAGGCGCGAAGAAAGTCGCCGCCAACGAATGGAAGGGCAAGCTCTACAACGCCGACGACGGCAAGACCTACGACGGAACAATCACGGTGAAATCGGGCGGCGAGCTCACGGTCAAGGGCTGCCTGATGGGCATTCTGTGCGGCGGCGAAACCTGGAAGCGCGTCGGACCGCCGGCTGTCGCCGCAGCCTCGCCGAAGCCGCATGCCGTCGCCGAATCCGCCCAGTGAGCGCTCGCCGGGCGCCGGGGCGCCTCTCCTCGCCGGGCCGCCGGGCGGCGCCGGAGGGGAGAGGTTTTTGTTTTTTACCTGCTTTGATTTGAAAAAATAAGGCTCGCCGCGTTTATCCTGCTGATCGAATCAACTCGTCCTCTCAGGGAAATGCGGAATGGCCGGATCGTTTCAGTGGTGGGCCTATCGCGAGGCGCTTATCTTTCTGGCCACCGCCAGCGTCATCGTCCCGCTCTTTCATCGCCTGCGCATCAGCCCGGTGATCGGCTTTCTTCTCGCCGGAGCCGTGCTCGGCCCGGTCGGCCTCGGCCGTTTCGCCAAGGACTATGAATTTATCGGCTATGTGACGATCTTCGACATCGAACAGGTCTCACGGCTCGCCGAATTCGGCCTCGTGTTCCTGCTCTTCATGATCGGCCTCGAATTGTCGTGGGAGCGCCTCGTGCGCATGCGCCGGCTGGTGTTCGGCCTCGGCCTCGCCCAGATGCTGACGTCCACCGCCATTCTGGCCGCGATCGGCTCGTTCTGGTTCAAGCTGGCGCTTGCGCCGGCGATCCTGATGGGCGCGGCGCTGGCGATGTCGTCGACGGCGATCGTGGTGCCGGTGCTGGCCGAGAACCGCCAGCTCGGCAAGGCCTCGGGACGCGCGGCCTTCTCGGTCTTGCTGCTGCAGGATCTCTGCGTCGCGCCGCTGCTCTTTTTCGTGTCGGTCCTTTCCGACGCCAAGGCCGGGCTTTCCGGCCTCGGCATCGCCGAAACCTTCCTGCCGGCTCTCGCCGGCCTCGTCGCCCTCATCCTCGGCGGCCGGCTGCTGCTGAGGCCGCTGTTCAGGCTGGTCGCCGCCGCGCAATCGACCGAACTGTTCATGGCCGCCTGCCTGCTCGTGATCGTGGGCTCGGGGGTCGTGAGCGCCGCCTCGGGCTTTTCGATGGGGCTCGGGGCCTTCATCGCCGGCCTGCTGCTGGCGGAAACGGAATTCCGCCGCGAGATAGAAGTCACGATCGAGCCCTTCAAAGGGCTGCTGCTTGGGCTCTTTTTCGTCTCCATAGGCGCCGGGCTGGATCTCAGCGCCGTGCTCGAAGATCCCGCAGCGATCCTGCTGCACGCCGGCGGGCTCGTTCTCGTCAAGGGCGCGGCGATATTCGCGCTGGCGCGCCTGTTCAAGCTGACCGCCCCGGTATCGGCGCAGGTCTCGGCGCTGCTGGCGCCGGGCGGCGAGTTCGCCTTCGTGCTCCTCACCTCGGCGATCGACGCCGGAGTCCTTCCCGGCAAACATGGCGCAGACGCCATGATCGTCGTCACCCTCACCATGTTCGCCATTCCGTGGTTGGGAAAGCTGGCCCAGCGCTATTGCGCCCAGAAATCGGAGGCGGCGCAGCAGGCGGAATATGCGCATCTCGCTCCCGAAGGCGAGATCGCCAGCGGCCGGGTCGTGGTGGTCGGCTATGGCCGGGTCGGCGCTCTGGTCGGCGATCTGCTGCGACGCCATGAGGTGCCCTATGTCGCCATCGACGATACGGTCGACAATGTGGCCGCCCGCCGCGCTGAAGGCGTCGATATCTACTGGGGCAGCGCGGCGCGGCGCGAGCTCCTCGAGGCCTGCGGCGTCGGCCAGGCGCGGGCGGTCGTGGTCACCGTCCAGAAACCGGACGCCGCCGAGGAAATCGTGCGCATGGCGCATGAGGCCCGCTCCGACATGGTCATCGTCGCGAGGGCTCGGGACGAGCATCACGCCACCCGCCTTTATGAGGCGGGAGCCAGCGACGCCATCCCCGAGACGATCGAAGCCAGCATGCAGCTCGCCGAGACCGTGCTGGTCGACATCGGCGTTCCGATGGGCTTCGTCATCGCCTCTATCCACGAAAAGCGCGACGAATACCGCAAGCTCCTCAAGCCGAAGGAAGAGGCCGCTCTCAAAAGGCACGTCGCGCGCGCCGCCGTGCGCAGCCGCCTCATGGCGCGCCGCCGGCTGGGCGCAAGGGATTCCGGCGCCGAGACCGAATGAATCCGGCGTCGGCCGGGGCCGGGATGCCGGGCTCGACCGTTTCCCGGCTGATGAACCTAATTTCGTCCAGTTTGCGGGCCATTGAAGCCGACGTGCGCTTTCCGCACGCATATCCGCCGGTCCTGCCTCACGCGTCGCAGATCCGGCGTCCGCGGCGAGCGAGAAATTCAAGCCAGGTCGATCGGCTGGAGCGCATCGCGCTCCGACAGGGAATCCGCACATGCTTCGCAAAGGCGTAATCTGCGCTCTTCTTCTCGGCCCGGCGGCTCTCCTCGCCGGATCTGCGCATTCCGCCGGCTCGGACAGGGCCGGTTCGCCGCCGCCCCTGACGGCCTATCGCGCGGTTTACAATCTCTCGCTGGCGCGCTCCGGCGAGGGCGGAACGCTGGCCTCGGTGCGCGGGCGCATAGCCTTCGATTTTTCCGGCACCGCCTGCGACGGCTATGTGGAAAACTTCCAGCAGGTCACGGAGCTGCAGCCCGCCGAAGGGCCTTTGAGGCTGTCCGATCTGCGCTCCCGGACCTTCGAAGGCGGCGACGGCAAGGATTTCCGCTTCGAGATCGAATCCCGACTGGACAACGAGCCGATGGAGAAGCTGGGCGGCAAGGCCAATAAATCAGCCGGCGTCGCGCTCGCGATCGACCTTGCGAAGCCCGCGCCCAGGCGCGCCGAGCTTCCGGGAGAAGCGCTGTTTCCCGCCGAGCACCTGCGCAAGATCCTGAGAGCCGCCCTGGCGCAGGAAAAGATCGTCGAAGCCCGGGTCTATGACGGCTCCGACGACGGCTTCAGGCTGCTCGACACCACGACGATCATCGGCAAGCCTGTGATCGGCGCCGTGGCCGAAAAGGCGGCGCAGATCGAATCCCTGAGCAAGATGCGCCGGTGGCCGGTGTCGATTTCCTATTTCGACGTCAAAGGCAAGGACGCGCCGCCTCTCTATGTGATGTCCTTCGATCTCTATGAGAACGGCGTTTCCCGGGCGCTGAACCTCGACTATGGCGATTTCTCCCTGGCCGGAGAAATGACCGAATTGTCTCTGCTGCCGACGCCCGCAGGCTGCGACCGGTAGCTCCGCCGGCTTGGCGCGATTTTCCCTGCGCTCGGACGACTTCCGCTCGAGAGGAAAGCGCGCGGATTTCTCGCCATTAACTAAAATTTTCGACTTTGCATTAACCGGCGCAAAGCATTCTCGCCTTCATGGCAAGTCGCGTATCGCCCTCGCTCCATCTTCTGGCTCCAGCTCTGCTGGCGACGGCGCTGGCGAGCTGCTCCCTGCCGACGAGGCCCCAGCGGCCGGCGTGGCGAACCCAGGCCGAAAACGCCTGCATCGCCCAGCAGCGGGTCCAGCCCTCCGCCTATGTCCAGATCGCCCAGGAAGTCGACGGTCCCGGCATCTGCGGCCTGACCAAGCCGTTCAGGGTGACAGCCCTGCAGGACGGCGCCGTGACCTTCAACGCCAGAGCCACGCTAGATTGCTCCATGGTCGCAGAACTCGAGCAATGGCTGGCCGACGTCGTGCAGCCGGCGGCCCAGGCCCGCTTCGGCATGAATGTGGTTCAGATCAATTCGATGGGCTCCTACGCCTGCCGCGGCATGAACAACCAGCGCGGCGCGCCGCTCTCCGAACATTCCTTCGGCAATGCGCTGGATATCGGCGGCTTCGTGCTCGCGGACGGGCGCCAGATTTCGATCGTGCGGGACTGGACCCATGGCGACGATCTCACCCGCGCCTTTCTGATGGATGTCCACGGCGGGTCCTGCGACCGTTTCTCCACCGTGCTGTCGCCCGGCTCGAATCCGTTCCACTACAATCATATTCACGTCGACCTCGCGATGCACGGCCGCAGCGGAAAGCATATCTGCAAGCCGGTCCCGCATGAGATCGTGGTCCAGCCGCCGCCTCTGATCACCAAGGGCCCCGCCCCGGGCGAGGAGGAAGACAGCGACACCGGCGAAGGCCCGCCGCGCGCGGCCTTTGAAGGCGGCAGGGAAACCGGCCTCGGCGCATTGGCGGAGCCGCCGCTTCCCCCGCGACGCGACGGGGGATAGGGCGAATTTTATCACCCCTTTCGGAAGGCGATTTTTTTTGGCGGCGACAATCCCGTGGCGGGCGCGCAGCAATGGCCTGAAAGCCTCCAATAACTCTGCGGCCAAGCCGGCGGGCTGGTTCGAGAGCTATTCCCCGCAGCAGGATGCGGGACGAAATTCGCGATCGCGCGCTTCCTGAACCGGCGGGCAAGGCGCATCGCCGTAGGAGCAGAAGACGCAGCAGTCCCCCGCGAGAGGCTTCAGAAGCGCGCCGCAATTTTTGCATTCGTAAACGACCCGGCATGCGTCGGTCGGCATGGCCTCGATCGATTGACGAGCGTAGCTTGGGCAGGTGATCGTGGAAACAAGTTGCATCGGGCGCCTCCGGACGGCTTATCATATCCGCTGCGGCGAGGATCGCCCGTTGTTTTCGTGAATTGTTTCCGCCCTGCCCCGGCTTATGCGCCAAACGCTCGCCGGACGGAGGGCGCAAAAAAATGGATGACCGCATTGCCCAGCCCGTCGCTCGCTCCCGAAACTGATCTGGTTTCCATAAGGCGGGTTTACGCGCGCCAGCTGCTGGCTCGCGCGGGAATTGCCGGCGATGAAGCGCTGACGAAAGCCTTCGCGGCGGTTGCGCGAGAGGCTTTTCTCGGGCCGCCGCCATGGGAGCTGGTTCCAGCCTATTTCATCCGCCACGGCCTCATAACCGACGATCCAGCGCTTCTCTACTTCACGACGACGGCTCGAAATGGCCGCAGCAGCAGGCGGACGTGGTTCACGTCAATTTCGGCGCAGGCCGCCCGGCGAGCGCCTGGATCGAAAATCTGCCGCAGGGCGGGCGGCTGATGTTCCCATTATCCGCCGTCCCATCCGCGACCGCCCTGGAAAACAAAAAAAGCACGGGCGAGATCGGACAAGGTCCGGCCCTGTTGATCACGCGCGGCGGGAACGGCTTCGCCGTGAAATCGATAGGCCCGGTGTCTTTTGTTCAGGCGGAAGGCGACCTCGCCGTAACGGACGAAGAAAACGAGCGCCTGCTGGCGCAGATCAGGAAGCGCACCGCGAGGCTTATTCGCCGCCTCGACTGGCGGGAGCCTGTCGTCGCGCCCGAGCGCTATTGGCATGTCGGCTCGGGCTGGGCGCTGGGATATGACGAGCCATCATAACTCAATAGCATCGTAATCCAAAAAAGAGCCGGGGAAGCGTCGTTGCGAGCGCAGCGAAGCAATAAGGACAAAAACTCGGCATTCTCTCTTGAACGCCGGAGCGCATTGCTTTTACTGCGGCGCTCCAAAAGCCAAGCAGGCGACCGTCGGCTCGCCGACGACCGCCCGCTCCAAATCCCGTCCGCCCGGCCTGATCAGGCGATCAGAACCCGTGCGGCGTTTTTCTCGTCGCCCAGCGCTTCGAGCGCCTTGGCCGCGATCGAGGCGGCGTCGAGCCTCGCTTTGGCGATCATGACCTCGTATTTGTCCTGGTCGATATAAAAGTCGGGCAAGGTCATGCAGCGGAGGGCGAAGGCCCCCCGCTTGCCGTCGAGGAGCCCGTCTTCCGAAAGCGCCTGGAACACCTGGACGCCGAAGCCGCCGATGGAGCCCTCTTCCACCGTGATGAGGACTTCGTGATTGGCCGCGAGGCGGCGCACGAGGTCGCGGTCGATCGGCTTGGCGAAGCGCGCGTCGGCCACAGTGGCGGAGACGCCGTAAGCCTCGAGCTGCTCGGCGGCTTTCAGCGCCTCGGCGAGGCGCGTGCCGAGGCTGAGCAGCGCGACCTTGGTTCCCTCGCGCAGGATGCGGCCCTTGCCGATCTCCAGGATCTGGCCCTGCTCGGGCAGCTCGACGCCGACGCCCTCGCCGCGGGGATAGCGGAAGGCGATCGGGCCTTCGTCATACGCGACCGCGGTCGCGACCATATGGGTCAGTTCAGCCTCGTCGGCGGCGGCCATGATGGTCATGCCCGGCAGGCAGCCGAGATAGGCGACGTCGAAGGCGCCGGCGTGGGTCGGGCCGTCGGCCCCGACCAGCCCGGCGCGGTCGATGGCGAAGCGCACCGGCAGATGCTGGATGGCGACGTCATGGACGATCTGGTCGTAGCCGCGCTGCAGGAAGGTCGAGTAGAGCGCGCAGAAAGGCTTATAGCCCTCCGCCGCGAGACCCGCCGCGAAAGTGACGGCGTGCTGCTCGGCGATGGCGACGTCGAAGGTGCGTTCCGGGAAGGCCTTGCCGAAAATATCGAGACCGGTTCCGCCGGGCATGGCCGCGGTGATGGCGACGATCTTCTCGTCGCGCTCCGCCTCGGCCACCAGAGAGCGCGCGAACACGCTGGTGTAGCTGGGCGCATTGGCCTTGGGCTTGTATTGCACGCCGGTCAGGACGTCGAATTTGTTGACGCCGTGATATTTGTCGTCCGAAGCTTCAGCCGGGCCGTAGCCCTTGCCCTTCTTGGTGATGACATGGACCAGCACGGGGCCGTCGTCCTTGTCGCGCACGTTTTTCAGCACCGGCAGCAGATGGTCCAGATTATGGCCGTCGATGGGCCCCACATAGTAGAAGCCGAGCTCCTCGAACATGGTGCCGCCGGTGATGAAGCTGCGCGAGAACTCCTCCGCCTTGCGCGCCTTGTCGTAGATGAAGCGCGGCAGATGGCTCGCGAGCTGCTTGGCGGCGTCGCGCATGGTGCGATAGGCGCCCCCGGAGACCAGCCGCGCGAGATAGGCCGACATGGCGCCCGTCGGCGGGGCGATCGACATGTCGTTGTCGTTGAGGATGACGATCAGGCGCGAATCCAGCGCCCCGGCGTTGTTGAGCGCCTCATAGGCCATGCCCGCGGACATCGAACTGTCGCCGATCACCGCAACGACGTGATTGTCGCCCCCGGCGAGGTCGCGCGCTATGGCCATGCCGAGGCCGGCCGAAATGGAGGTGGAGGAATGGCCGGCGCCGAAGGCGTCGTATTCGCTCTCCGCGCGCTTGGTGAAGCCCGATAGCCCCCCGCCCGCTCTCAGGGTGCGGATGCGGTCGCGGCGCCCTGTGAGGATCTTGTGGGGATAGGTCTGATGGCCGACGTCCCAGACGATCCTGTCGCGCGGCGTGTCGAACACATAGTGCAGTGCGACGGTCAGCTCGACGACCCCGAGCCCGGCTCCAAGGTGCCCTCCCGTGACCGAAACCGCTTCGACGGTCTCGCGGCGAAGTTCGTCGGCGAGCTGCGGCAGTTGCGACGGCTGCAGCTTGCGCAGTTCGGCGGGGGTTTGGATCCGGTCGAGGAGGGGGGTCTTCGATGTGGTCAAAGCAGATTCTCTACTCTGTATTGCCGGGGGTGAAAACTCTGTCTCCGCCATACACCCTTTAAGGCAGGAGGGGCAAATCCTGGCTCAAGCGCCACAATTTCGTCATGTGACGTCGAAGCGAAGGTTGCTTCGCATTTCCGCCCCTTTTTAACGAATATGCCGGAGTTGCGGGATTTTTCCAGCGCGTCGCATGTTTTGGGCTGCGTCTGGAAAAGACGCCGCCGCCTTTCCCTGAAGGAGCGCGTTTTCGTAGAGCTTCAGCGTTCGCGCATGATTCTCTCGTATTCGAGCAGATAATCGTCGTCGCTCTCCGGCGTCGCCCGGCGCCTGGCCCGGCTTCTCTTGACGCGCGCGGCGCCGGGCTCGTCTTCCTCCGCCCGGCTGGCGTATCCCGAATAGCCGGCGAAGCCCGAAATTTCTATCGAAGCGCCATATTGCTCCACCCAGGAGAACAATTCGCGCGCATGATCGACGGAAAGCCTCACGCAGCCGTGCGAGGCGGGCCGACCGAGGCCGCGCTCGTAGGTTCCGTGAATGGCGAGCCCCCGCGAAAAGAAGATCGCATAGGGCATGGGCGCGCCGTCATATTCGTCGGAGAGATGGTCGGCGTCGAGCCGCTGCACGGCGAAGGAGCCGGTCGGCGTCTCATAGCCTCCCCGCCCGCTGGATATTTTCCAGATCACGGGCCTTTCGTGATTCTTGACCACCGTCATGCGCTGGCGGGAAAGATCGATCGCGATCTCGACCCTGGCGGCGGCCGGCGTCGCCATGGCCGCGGCGGTGAGGGAAAGGAGGGCCCATAGCCCCGCGCGCCTGCGCGCAAAAAAAGCGAAAGCGGACATGCCGTCATATATCAGCCTCCGCCCGGAAAGGTCCAGCCGCACCGGCAGGCGCGCGGCCGGCTGGCGGCGGAGCGCGGTTCCCTTGCTCTGGCCCGCGGATTGTAGCTTCCCCGCCGGAAGGCGGCGCCGTCCGATTTCTTCGGTTCATACCGGAGCGCAGCGCCCCAAAATGGCACAAAGGGAGACAGGCTCATGGTTGCGCCGTTCCGCAATGGTCAGCCTCAGGCTTTGCGAGGCGGGACTTCGGGCGCCGCCGCGGGTCGAACGGGCGCAGGCGCGCGACGCGCGCTGCCGCTGCTGCGGCCTTTGCGCCAGTCTCCCGCCGACGGCGGATTCGCCCTGCGGCTGCTCACCACCGAACAGATCGGCGAAGCGCTCGCCGACGGACCTTTTGCGAGCGCATGGCGGGAGCTTTGCGACCAAGCTCTGGAGCCCAACGGATTCATCGAAGCGGGCTTCGCCCTTGCGGCGGCGCGGCATTTTCCGGTCCGGGCGCGGCCGGTCTTTCTAGCGATGTGGAGCGCGGGTGAAGACGGAAGGCAAAGCCTCGCCGCGCTGTTTCCTCTGGCGCCCGCGGGGCCCGGGGGGGCGCTGACGCGGCTCTGGCTCGACAAGCAGGCGGCGCTGGGCGCGCCCCTGCTCCGCCGCGATTGCGCCGTGGCGGCGGCGGAGCGCTTTCTCGAGTGGCTCGCCGAAGACGGACGCGCCTGCGGGGCCGTTTTTCCGCGGATCGTCCGCGACGGCGCGACCCACAAAGCCATCGTCGAGGCGGCGCGGCGCGGCGGACGCAGCATCCGGACGCTGGAGAGCTTCGAGCGGGCGGCGCTCCTGCCCGGCTCCGATCCCGACGAATTATGGCTGCGCGGCGCCTCCAGGAAGGCGCTGAAGGAATTGAAGCGGCGGCAGCGCAGGCTGGCCGAATTCGGCGAGGTCGGCTTTTCGTTCAGCTCCACCCGGCCGCAGGTGCGCGCTGCGACCGAACAATTTCTCGCGCTGGAAGCCTCGGGATGGAAAAAGGCCCGCGGCGCCTTCCTGTCGGACGCCTCGCTTTTGACCTTCGTGCGCAGCGCCACGAGGCTGCTGGCCGAGGAAGGCAAGTGCCGGATCGCGAGCCTGACGCTGGACGGCGCCCCCATCGCCATGGCCATACTCATAGAGAGCGGGCGGCGGGCCTATTTCTGGAAGATAGCCTTCGACGAGCGCTTCAGGGCCCAGGCGCCGGGCATCCATCTCGTGAGCGAACTCACGCGGGAAATGGCCGCGCGCACGGACATCGAGCTGACCGACTCCTGCGCCATAGCCAACCATCCCATGATCGACCGTTTCTGGCCCGACCGCCTCCCGATCGTCGACATCGCCGTGCAGGCGGGACCGGCGAGCGCCAAAGCCTTTCACGGCGCCTGCGACCGCGAAGTCCAGCGCCGGGACCTGCGGGCCAGAGTGAAGCGCATCGTCAAGAGGCTGCTGGGACGAAAGGAAAGCTGACGGAAGCTCGCTTGGCTCTTTCATGGGGATCGGCGGCCGATTAAATAGGCCCATGTCCGAGACTCAGACTTTTCCGGGAATTTATCTCGTCACCCCGCTTCTCGAGGAAGCGGCCCCCTTTCTGCCGGCTTTGCGCGAGGCGCTGGCCGCCGGCGGCATAGCGAGCGTGCTGTTGCGTCACGCGGAGATGGACGCGGGCGCGCTGCGCCGGCTCATCGGCGAGATTGCGCCCCCCGTCCAGGAGGCGGGCGCGGCTTTGATGGTCGCCTGCGACCCCAAAACAGCGCGAGAGGCGGACGCCGACGGCGTTCACGTCAGCGGGGCGGGAGCGCCCCTGGCGGCCGCGATAAAACTGCTGGCGCCGGAGCGCATGGTCGGCGCCGGCGGATTGGCGACGCGGCACGACGCCATGTCGGCGGGCGAGGCCGGAGCCGAATATGTGCTGTTCGGCGACTGGGATGCGCCGCTGGAAGGCGACGCCCTGATCGAGCGCGTGCAATGGTGGGCCGAACTCTTCAACATTCCCTGCGTGGCGATGGCGGAAAGCCTCGCCGGGGCGAAGCCGCTGGCGGACGCCGGAGCCGATTTCATCATGCTGGGCGATTGCGTCTGGAGCGACGCCCGAGGCCCGGCCGAAGCCGTTCACGAGGCGAGACGCGCCGTGGGGGAGACGCTCGCATGAAGAAGGCGCCCGTTTTTCTCGCGCTGTGGCTCGCCGCCGCCCCGGCGCATTCGGCTGAAACCAAATCCGCTCCAGCCCCGGCTCCGGCGCCGCCCTCGGCTCCCGCCGGCGATGCGGCCTACAGCGCCTATCAGCTCGGTAATTACAAAGCCGCCATGACCGAGGCGCAGAAGCGCGTCGCGACCAACCCCGGCGACACCGCGGCGATGCTGCTCATCGGCAGGCTTTACGCCGAGGGCGCGGGGGTCACGGCCGATCGCAAGAAGGCCGCGGAATGGTTCCGGCGCGCCGCGGATGCGGGAGACGCCCAGGGAGCCTATCTCTACGGCGCCTCTCTGCTGGCCAATTCTCCCGCAGAAAAAGAGCTCGAGAGCGCGCGCGCCTATCTCCAGAAAGCCGCCGACAAGAAAAACGGCGCCGCCTTGAATCTGCTGGGCGAACTGTCCCTGCGCAACAATGGCGTGTTCTCCGATTTCGAGAAGGCGGCCGAGCTCTTCCGCCGCGGCGCCGAACTCGGCGACGCCGACGCCAAATATGCGCTGGCCGAGCTTTACAAGCACGGCAAGGGCGTCGCCAAGGACAATGGCGAGGCGGCGGTCTGGTTCAAATCGGCGGCGGACGACGGCCACAGCGCCGCGATGGTGGAGCTCGCGATCCTCCAGTTCAACGGTTCGGGCGTGCCCCGCGATCCCGCGAGCGCGACCGCGCTGCTGCGTCAGGCGGCGAAGCTCGGCAATGCGGTCGCCCAGAATCGGCTGGCCTATGTGCTGGCCGAGGGCCGCGGCGCCGAAAAAGACCTCGCCGAGGCGGCGCGCTGGCGCGACGAGGCCCGCAAGGCGGGCTTGAACGACTCCAATCTGGACGCTCTGCTCGAGCGGGAGGGCGCCGCAAAAACGGCCCCGGCCGCTGCTCCCGCCAAAAAATCCAAGTGAAGCCCGACCGGCCCCTAACCTTGCGCCTCGCCGACGCCTTTCTGCGCAAGCGGGTCGGGCCGCGCCTCGCCAAAGCCGCGTCTCTGAAGGAAGCCGCCCGGGCTCTGGAGCTGAACCTGCCCTGCTCCGTCCCACCGGGAGGCTTTCGCGCCGAGCGCATCGCCGGCGTCGCCGGCGAATGGGCGGGCGAAGCCGGCGCGCCGATACTGCTTTATCTTCACGGCGGCGCATATTTCGCCGGCTCGCCAAAGATCTGCCGGCCCGTCACGGCTGCCTTCGCGGCGCGGGGCTTTTGCGTTTTCGCGCCCGCCTACCGGCTGGCGCCACGCCATCCCTTTCCGGCGGCGCTGGAGGACGCCAAAGCGGTCCTCTCCGCTTTGACCGAGCGCAGCGACAGGATTTTTCTGGCCGGAGATTCCGCCGGCGGCGGATTGGCTCTTTCCCTGCTGGTCGCAAGACGCGACGCCGGCGAAAGCCTCCCGCTCGCGGCGGCGCTGTTCTCGCCCTGGACCGATCTCGCCGTCGCCGGCGCCTCGATCAAGGAAAACGAGGGCGCGGACCCGCTGTTCACCCGCCGCATGCTCAAAATCGCGGCCCGGGCCTATCTGGGCCAGGAAAAAGCCGACTCTCCCCTCGCCTCCCCGCTTCACGCCGATCTCGCCGGGCTTCCGCCTCTCCTGCTCCATGTCGGCTCGAAGGAGCTGCTGCTGGGCGATTCGGTCGAGCTCTACGCACGCGCCAAAACCGCAGGGGTGGATGCGGAGCTTTCGGTCTGGGAAAATGCGCCGCACTGCTGGCAACTCGCGGCGGAAATCCTGCCCGAGGCGCGGGATTCGATAGATCAGGCGGCGGATTTTCTGCGCGGCGCTCTCCGAAGATCGAGCGCGGGCTAGGTTGTAATGCAATGAAAGGCAACAAGGATTACATCGAGAGAAATACCCGCCATGCTTATTAAAACTTCGACAGAAAACACGATACTATTCAATATGTTTTGCGCCATGAGCGCCATCTATGTTACATATGTATACATGACCAGGTTTATCTTGGATAATTTAAGAATTAATACTTTAATAAATTTTGAGATTGCCATTTATGCGTTCCATACTGCGTCAGTTGTCTGGTTTGCGTATTATGTCAAAACAAACTTCAAGCGCTTATGGATATCCGCATACCGTATGCGCATTAGGTCTATTGGAGACGGCGCCTTGAGCATAACGTATTCAGTTACAGGAGTTTTGTTTTTCGGATTTGGATATGTATTTTTAAATTTTGTAGCTCTGCCTTTGGATTATGTAGCATTCTCTGCTCACAGCGGACAAATCGGTTTGAGAGATGTGCTGTTTCCATATTTGTTTCTTTTATTGACCTGCTTTTTGATGATGCGGCTAATGTTGAGGTTGTTCAGGGCCCGAAATCTCACGCTTAAACGTGAAATGAAATCTCGACTCAACTGAAGGAAAGGCTAACAAGCGAATAGTGGTTCAACGGACTTTTAGCGATCGAGGCGCAAACGAATGACCTCACGGATGAAACGGCTTGGTGCGCTGATCCTGTTCCTGCTTCTCGTTGTCGGCGGCGGCCTCGCCATCGGCATTCTGACGGCGCCGGGCGAATGGTACGCCGGCCTCGCCAAGCCGCCCTTCAACCCGCCAGGCTTTGTGTTCGCCCCGGTCTGGACCGTCCTTTATGTCCTCATCGCCATAGCCGGTTGGCGCAGCTTCGAGCAAGACCGCAGCAGCGCACCGATGAAACTGTGGTGGGCGCAGCTCGCGCTCAATTTCCTGTGGTCGCCTGTTTTCTTCGCCGCTCACCGGATCGGGCTCGCGTTTCTCGTCATAGTAGCGCTGCTCGCCGCCATACTGGCCTTTGTGGCCACATGCTGGCGGAAGGATCGCCCGGCGGCGTTGCTGTTTGCGCCTTACGCGGCCTGGGTGGGTTTCGCCGCCGCGCTGAACGGCGCCATTTGGCAGTTGAACAGACAGTAAGACCGACGCGGCAATAGATTGGAACTGTAGTTCAGCCCGTCATTGCACAAAAATACGGCTCTACCCCCACGGCCCCGGCTGGGGCGGATCGAGCGGGCTGCGCATGTCGGGCGGCAGGAAAGACGCCGGCTCGGGGGGCGAAGGCAAAACCTCGGGCGGCGCCGGCGGCGCGGGCAGGTCGCGGCCGCCGCCGAATTTCACCAGCGCCTCGATCCGATTCTCGACCGAAGGATGGGTCGACAGCCAGCCGCTTTCCGGCAGGAGCGCGGGGCTTTCGATGAAGAAGGCCTGCATGCGCGACGGGATGTCCGGCATCACGCTATAGGCCGATATCTTGCGCAGCGCGGAAATCATGGCGTCGGGATTCTTGGTCAGCTCGACCGAGCCGGCGTCGGCGAGATATTCGCGCGAGCGCGAGATGGCGAAGCGGATCAGAACCGAGACGCCGAAACTCAGGGCGATGATCGCGAGCGCGATGATGATGGCCAAAGCAGCCCCGCCGCCGCCGTCGCGATCCTCGCGCGATCTGTCCCGCCGCGGCGCGAAGCCGAAGGGAAAATTCCAATTGCGCAGGGTGAGGTCGGCGGCGAAAGCGAAAATGCCGGCGAAGATGGTCGCGATCACCATGAGCTGCGTATCGCGGTTGCGGATATGGGTCAGCTCATGCGCCAGCACCGCCTCCACCTCGGCGTCGTCGAGATGGTCCAGCAGGCCGCGCGTCACGCTGACGCTGTAATGGCCCTCGCGGATTCCGGCGGCGAAGGCGTTGAGCGCGCCGTCCTCGATGATCTTGAGCTGCGGGATCGGGATGCCGCGAGAAATGCAGAGGTTCTCGAGGAGATTGTAAAGCCGCGGCGCTTCGGAGCGCGAAATCCCGGCCGAGCGCGTCGCATAGTCGATCATGTTCTGGTGGAACAGGAAGGCGATGCAGAACCACAGACCCGCCGCCGCAAAGGCCAAGGGCCAGCCCTGCTCGACGTCGCGAACCGCGCGCGCCACGATCACGTCGAGCCGCGCGTCTTCCGAAAGCGCCTCATACAGCAGCGAAAAGGAAAACATCAGGGCGACCAGAAGCGCGACGAAGCCGGCGAGCAGAAAAGCCGAGCGCATCCGGTTCGCCTGGATATGCGTGTAAAGTCCATAGGCCTTGAACATCGCCGCCGCCCCGTTCGAGTCTAGAACTGGACCTTGGGCGCTTCCTGGACCGCTTTGCGCTCGCCTTCTTCGAGATTGAAGAATTCGACCGGCTTGAAGTCGAAACGCTGGGCGATCAGCACCCCCGGGAAGCCCTGGCAGGCGGCGTTATATTCGGCCGCGGCGTTGTTGAAGAAGCGCCGCGAGGCGGCGATCTTGTTCTCGAGGTCGGAAAGCTCGCTCTGCAATTGCTGGAAATTGGCGTTGGCCTTGAGGTCGGGATAGGCTTCCGCCACCGCGATCAGGCGGGACAAGGCTCCGCCGAGCGCGGCCTCCGCGGCAGATTGCGCGGCGGGCCCCTGGGCCGAGACCGCGAGATTGCGCGCTTTTGTCACTTCCTCCAGCACGGTTTTTTCGTGGGCGGCGTAGCCCTTGACCGTTTCGACCAGATTGGGAACGAGGTCGTGGCGCTGCTTGAGCTGGACGTCGATGTCGGAATAGGCCTGGCCGTAGCGCTGGCGCAAGGACACGAGGCCGTTGTAGGCGGAAACCAGCCAAAGCCCGATAGCGGCGACGACAACGAGAAAAATCAAAAACATGTCTTCCTCCACTACGCCGCCGCCAAGGCGTCTTTCAAGGCCCGGCCGAACCGGCTGACGTACGATACGCCGCTTCATATTCCCACGAAAGTCGAACTGGCAGGTAAACGATCAAATGGCGATGTCGATCGCCGCGCCGGCAGGGCGGGCGCCCGGCCGCCGCTCGCCGTCCCGACTGTCCTTGATTTGACGGGGGGCGCGGTCACGCCTATCTCATAGCAAAGCCCGATCAACACTGGCGCAGATCCCATGGCCCTACTTCCGATTCTCACGCTTCCCGACCCGCGCCTGCGGCAGATCTCCAAGGCCGTAGAGACGCTCGACGCCGAGATCCAGCGGTTGCTCGACGATATGCTGGAGACCATGTACGACGCTCCCGGCGTCGGTCTCGCAGCCATACAGATCGGCGCGCCGAAGCGGATCGTCGTCATCGACACCGCCAAGCAGGAAGAAGACCGCTCCCCGCTTTTCCTCATCAACCCGGAAATCGTCTGGGCGAGCGAAGAGCTGAGCACCTACAACGAAGGCTGCCTATCGGTTCCCGAATATTTCGAGGACGTCCAGCGGCCGGCGCGGGTGCGCGTGCGCCATCTCGACCGCAGCGGCGACCTTCTGGAATTCGACGCCGAGGGGCTGCTGGCGACGGTGGTTCAGCATGAGCTCGACCATCTCGAAGGCGGTCTTTTCATTGACCATCTCTCGCGCCTCAAACGCGAGCGCGTGGTGAAGAAATTCACCAAGGCCGCAAGGCTCGAAGCCGCCCATCAGGCGCGGGCGGCCGGCGAGGCCGCGGAAAACGTCGACGCCTGATGCGCGTCGTTTTCATGGGCACGCCGGATTTCTCGACCGGCCTCCTCAGCGAGATCGCCCGGCGCGGCCATGAGATCATAGCGGTCTACACCCAGCCTCCCCGCCCCGCGGGGCGGGGCATGGAGCCGCGCAAATCGCCCGTGCATGTGCTGGCCGACAGCCTCGGCGTTCCCGTCTTCACCCCGCGAAGCCTGCGCGGCGCCGAGGAGACCGCTCAATTTGCGGCGCTCGAGGCCGATGTGGCGGTAGTGGCGGCCTATGGCCTCATTCTGCCCCGCGCCATACTCGACGCCCCGCGATACGGCTGCCTCAACCTTCATGGCTCGCTGCTGCCGCGCTGGCGCGGCGCGGCGCCGATCCAGCGCGCGATCATGGCCGGCGACGAGGCGAGCGGCGTCGGGATCATGAAGATGGAGGAAGGGCTCGACACCGGCCCGGTCGCCCTGGAAACCCGCGTCCCCATCGGCCCCGACATGACTGCGGGGGAGTTGCACGACGCCCTCGCCGCCGCCGGCGCGGAGTTGATGGCCGAAGCGCTGGACAAGCTCGGCCATGGCGGACTGATCTTCGTCCCCCAGAGCGACGAAGGCGTCACCTACGCCCAGAAGATCGACAAGGCCGAAGCCCGCATAGACTGGAGCAAAGCCGCTGGAGAGTTGCACGACCACATTCGCGGCCTCGCCCCTTTCCCCGGGGCTTTTTTCGAAGCCGACCTCGGTTCCGGCGCAGAGCGGGTGAAGGTTCTGCAAACCCGCGTGGAACGGGGAGCCGGCCCGGCGGGAACGGCCCTCGACGACGAAGGGCTGATCGCCTGCGGCGACGGCGCCCTGCGGCTCCTGCGGGTGCAGCGCGCCGGCAAGAGCCCGATGGCTTTCGCCGAATTCGCCCGCGGCCGCAAGGTCGCGCGCGGCGCGCGGCTTTTCGTTTAATCCCCAGGCCGCGATGCCCCGCTACGCCCTGACCATCGAATATGACGGCGGCCCTTTCGTCGGCTGGCAGCGCCAGGCCAATGGCGTTTCGATCCAGCAACGGCTCGAAGAAGCGGTCTTCGCCATCAATGGCGAATTCGTCGTCGTCCATGGCGCCGGCCGAACCGACGCCGGCGTGCATGCGCTGGGTCAGGTCGCGCATATCGACCTTAAGCGAATCTGGCGCGAGGACAGGCTCCGCGACGCCATCAACGCCCATCTGCGGCCCAGCCCCATCGCCGTGATTTCCGCGCAAGCGGTCGGCGACGATTTCGAAGCGCGGTTTTCCGCCCGGGCGCGCCACTACCGCTATGTCATCGACAACCGCCGCGCGCCTCTCGCGCTGCAATTTGGGCGCGCCTGGCACGTCAAGCGCGCGCTCGACGCCGAGGCGATGCACGCGGCGGCGCAGACGCTGATCGGCAAATTCGATTTCACCACTTTCCGCGCCTCGGAATGTCAGGCCAAATCGCCGGTGCGCACGCTGGACCGGCTCGATGTGCGGCGCAGCGGCGAAGTCATCGAAATTCTGGCCAGCGCCCAATCCTTCCTGCACAATCAGGTCCGCTCGCTCGCGGGCTCGCTGGAGCATGTCGGCAGCGGCAAATGGCGCGTGGAAGATCTGCGCCACGCCCTCGACGCGCGCGACCGCGCGCGCTGCGGGCAGGTCGCCCCGCCTCACGGGCTTTATCTGGTAAAGGTCGATTACTGATACGGGTTCCGATTGAACGCCAGATTTCGTGGATGTCATCGCGAGGAGCATAAGCTCCGCGGCGATCCAGAAGGATTGGCGCGGCCCTGGATTGCTTCCCTTCGCTCGCAATGACGCGAACCGGTTGGTCGCAGTTCGTACGAGGCATTTTTTGGAGCGCTTGTCATGAAGCTGATCAAGGGCGCGGCGACGACGGCTCTGTTGCTCTATCTCTCGGCCCTGCTCGGGCTCGCGCTGTTCCAGCGCAGCCTGATCTATAATCCCGGCTCGGCGATCGTCTCGCCTGCGCAGGCGGGACTCGCCCTAACCCAAACCCTGCGTCTTTCCAGCAAGGACGGCCAGGAGTTGATCGCCTGGTTCGAGCCGCCCAGAGATGGGCGTCCGCTGATCCTTTATTTCCATGGCAAGGGCGGCATATTGGCCGATCGGCAGGAGCGTTTCCGTCTGCTGACGGGGAGCGGCTACGGACTTCTCGCTTTGTCCTACCGCGGCTATGGCGGCTCCACCGGGGCGCCCACCGAAGAAGGCCTTCTGCTCGACGCCGAAGCGGCCTATGCCGAGGCGGTCCGGCGCGGCTTCGCCGGGCCGCGGCTCGTCATCATGGGCGAGTCGCTCGGGACCGGCGTCGCCACCATCATGGCCTCGCGCCATGAGGCGGCGGCGCTGGTGCTGGACGCGCCCTTTCTCTCGGCGCTGGATGTCGCGGAAGGCCGCTATCCGATTTTCCCGGTGAACATCGTCATGAAAGACCAGTTCCGCTCCGATCTCGCCATTGGGTCGGTCCATATGCCGGTCCTGATGATGCATGGCGAGGCCGACACGGTCATCCCGATCGACTCGGCGCGTCGGCTGTTCGCGCTGGCGCGTGAACCCAAAGAATTCATCGACGCGCCGGAGGGCAAGCATCTGGTGCTGCTTCAGCCGGGCGTTTACCCGCGCTTCGCAGCTTTTATCGACGCCGCGACGAAACGGTGAGGTCGCGTCGCAGCCGTCGATTCCGCTTATTCAGTCGGCTTATGCGTTTCCGATGACAAAGCCGCCAACGCCTGACGCAGCCAACGATGCGCCGCATCGTTGTGGGAGCGCGCATGCCAGACCGCGATCACGTCGAACGATGGAATGTTGAGCGGAATTTCAAACACAACCAGTTCCGCGCCGAAAGTTCGTGATAGCCGTTCGGGGCAAACGGCGATGAGATCGGTGCAGGCCAACAGATAGGGTAAAGCGAGGAAGCTCGGCACGCTTGCACGGATTGCGCGCTTCGTTCCAAGACGCGCCAGGGCATCATCGACCGGACCCGATACGCGACCTCCGGCCGGCGCAACGAGCGTGTGCGGATGCCCGCACAGATCCGCGATACTCAGCTCCCGGATCCTCGCAAGAGGGTGATGGCGTCGCATCGCTCCGACATAGCGATCGGTGTAAAGCCACCTTGATTGGAGATGGGGCGCCGAAAACTCTGGAATCGAAATCGCGAGATCCAACTCGCCTCGCGCAAGGCGATCTGGAATATCCGGAGATTCGAGCGAACGGACAGTCACCGCAATTCCGGGTCCATCGGACTGCAGCCGTTCGATCAACGGAACGAGCAAGGTCACAAACATATAGTCCGTCGTGGCGATCTTGAACTCGGTGGTCGTTGCTGCCGGATGGAAGGTTTGTGGCTGCAGGAGTTCGTCCGCCCCGCGCAGGAGTCCTTTGATCGGCAGCGCGAGTTCGAGCGCGCGCGCAGTCGGAATCAGTCCCCGCTGGCCACGCGTAAAGAGCGGATCGGCGAACAATCCCCTGAGCCGGTGCAACGCATTGCTCAAGGCCGGCTGGGACATGGCGAGCCGTTCGGCGGCGCGTGTGACGCTACGCTCGTCCAGCAAAGCATCGAGAGCGACGAGCAGGTTGAGGTCGACCTTCCTGAAATCCATGCAGCAATATCCTCGATTATTCTAATCGTCTCCGTTGATATCAACCATGTCCCGGCGCCCTGTAACTCACTCGGCCCGGAACAGCGCCTCGCGACAAATTTGAGTCCATAATATTCAGAAAACAAATATCAGATCAAAAGAGTCTCGATTGGAGTGATTATCGCGCCTTGCCCATAGTCCATCCAGAACGCGCCAGCCGTTGTCGGCGTCGCGCAACGGAGGGATCGAATAGCATGAAAGCACTCGTCATCCGCAGCTTCGGCGGCCCCGAGGTCTTGAGCTTCGAGGATATGGATGCGCCCCGGGCCACGCCCGATCACGTCGTCGTCAGGGTCGCGGCCGCAGGCGTCAACTACTACGACATCCTGATCCGCTCTGGAATCATAAGCCGCGACATTGCTCTGCCTCATATCGGCGGCAGCGATGTCGTCGGAGAGATCGCAGAGGTCGGCGATGGAGTCTCCGATTGGCGCGAGGGCGACAAGGTCATCGTATCTCCTGGCTATCCGACGAAGCCTGAGGAGCGGGGTCATGTCCCCGAAAACGAAGCGTCGAGCTATTTTCCAACGGGCACCTTCGAGCGCGGCGGCTTTGCTCAATTCATGCTCGTGGATCAACGCTGGCTTCTGCGCGACAATACAGGACTGCCTCCTGAAGAACTCGCGACAATGCCGCTGGCGCTCGTCACCGCGGTCCACGCGGTGAAAACGCTGGGACAGGTCACTCCGGGCAGCCGCATCCTCGTCCAGGCTGGCGCCTCCGGCAGTGGAACCATGGCGATTCAAGTGGCCAAGGCCATGGGAGCTCAAGTCATCACAACGGTCAGCACCGCGGCCAAGGCGGAGGTCGCTCGCCGTATGGGAGCAGACGAGATCGTCTTCTACAAAGATTTAGACGTCGCCAATGCTGTCCTTGAATGGACGGGAGGCGCGGGCGTCGACGCGGTCATAGATCCCGTCGGCGGCATCACGCTGGCGGATAGTCTGAACAGCCTCAAGCCACGCGGCATTGTTGTGAATTTTGGGCTGACGGGAGGCGCCGAAGCTACGATTCCTCACCTTTATCCTTTTTTTCGCAGCGAGCGCCGCTTGGTTGGCTCGTGGATGGGCAGCATGGAAGAGTTACGCTTTGGTCTCGATCTGGTTCGTCAGGGCCGAATCAACGCCGCTCTCGACAAAACACTGCCTCTGAGCCGAGGCGCTGAGGCGCAACGCCAGCTTTCTGCGGCCCAAGTCGCCGGAAAAATCGCACTCCTACCCTGGGCCTGACGGAAGACAGCGCGTCGAGAGCGGAGATATGCCGGTCATCATCGGAGATGGCATCCACGATCGGTTGGCGCGCCTCATCCGAGCTGTTTTTGGATATCCTCGGAGAGAAAGGCGCTCATGCACGCAGCGTGGCGGGCGTCGCAAGCCTGCCAGGGGCGGCGGCCGTCGAGCGCGCAATCACGTTCGCCGGAGCGCTGAGCGAATTCGGCGGGTTGTGATCGACCCCGCCTCCGAATCGGCAATCGCAGCTCAATCGCCGCGCCGGGCGGCAAGCCGTGTGGCCCCGCTTCAGCCCTGCTTCAGCCAGTCCGGCACGCGGTCGAGCGCGATCAGCGCCTCTATGCTTTCGCGGGGACGAATGACCGCAAAGCGGTCGCCGTCGACCAGGACCTCGGGAACCAGCGGCCGGGAATTATAGGTTCCCGCCTGCACCGCGCCATAGGCTCCGGCGGTGAGGACGGCCAGAAGATCGCCCGGAGCCGGCTCGGCCATCTTGCGCCCATGCGCCAGATAGTCGCCGGTCTCGCACACCGGGCCCACGATGTCCGCGACGATTTTCCTGACGCCGGCCGCCGGCTCGGCGACGGGAACAATCTCATGGAAGGCGTCGTAGAGCGTCGGCCGGATCAGATCGTTCATCCCCGCGTCGACGATGACGAAATTCTTGGCTTCGCCGTGCTTCACATAGACGACGCTGGTGACCAATATTCCGGCGTTGCCGACGATCAGCCTGCCGGGCTCGAACACCAGCTTGCAGCCGAGCCCTTCGAAGTGCCGGCGCACGATTTCGGCGTAGCGCTCGGGGTGGTAGGAATCGGGGTCCTGGCCGGCATGATAAGGAACGCCGAGCCCGCCGCCGAGGTCGACATGTTCGATTTCATGGCCGACGGCGCGCAGGTCCCGCACCAGCTCCGCCAGAAGCGTGAAGGCTTCGTCGAAGGGCGCGAGATCGGTGAGCTGGGAGCCGATATGCATGTCGACGCCGACAATCCGCAAGCCCGGCAAACTCGCGGCATGGGCGTAGATCTCGCGGGCGTGAGACAGGGGCACGCCGAATTTGTTTTCCTTTTTCCCGGTCGAAATCTTGGCGTGGGTCCTCGCGTCGACGTCCGGGTTCACCCGCAGGGAAATCGGGGCCCTGCAGCCCATCGAGACCGCAATGGCGGAAATCGCCCGCAGCTCCGGCTCGGACTCGACATTGAAACAGAGAATCCCCGCTTCGAGCGCGGATCGGATTTCCGGTCCGGTTTTGCCGACCCCGGAAAAGGTTATCTTCTGCGGCGATATGCCGGCCGCCAGCGCGCGCGCGAGTTCGCCGCCAGAGACGACATCCGCCCCCGCCCCCAGCGACCCCAGCAGAGTGAGAACCGCCTGATTGGAGTTGGCTTTCATGGCGTAGCAGACCAGCGCGTCCAACCCGTCGAACGCCGACGCGAAAACGGTGAAATGCCTGCGGATGGTGGCGGCCGAATAGCAGTAGAAGGGCGTGCCCACGCTTTCAGCCAGAGCGGGCGCAGAGACGTCCTCGGCGTGGAGGACGCCGTTCCTGTAATCGAAATGATGCATGGTTCAGAGCAGGGGATCGAGGAAGAAGGGATAGGCTTCCGGCGGACGATGGCCGACATCGCCCTCCATGGGTCCGGCCGTGGGTTTTGCGCCCTCTTCGCTGAGCTTCGGCTTTTGGCCGGCCGGAGCTTTGGGAGCGGCGGCCTCCTGCTCGGCGCGGCTCGCCTCCCGCGCCGCCTGCACGTCCGGCGGCAATTCGAGCGGGCCTTTCCGCCCGCAGCCGCCGAGGGCCACGGCGAGCAGCGTCGCGGCGGCTGAAGCGGCGATCAGGCGTCTGTTGCGACGAGAGGGCATTCCCTTGCGTTCCATGGATCCGAAACCAGCGAGACCGGCACTATATAGCCTAAAGCCGCGCGAATACGAGCGCGCCCTCACGCTTTCTTATCGCTCGCCGAGAAGCCCCTGCACAAATGCTTCGATATTTTTGGCCCGCCGCGGACGCTTCTGGCGCTCCGCCCGCAAAATCGCCAGCAGGTCGTCGAAAGTGGCCTGGATGTCGTCGTTCACGAGCACGTAGTCGTACTGGGTCCAGCGTATGATTTCCTTGCGCGCGTTCTCGAGCCGGCGCTCGATCACTTCGCGCGAGTCCTCGGCCCGTCGCTCCAGCCGGGCCCGCAGCTCCTTCATCGACGGCGGCAGGATGAACACGGTCACGGCGTCGTTGGACATTTTCTCGCGGACCTGCTGGGTGCCCTGATAGTCGATGTCGAAGAGG
Organism: Methylocystis heyeri; assembly: GCF_004802635.2. Classification (NCBI taxonomy): domain Bacteria; kingdom Pseudomonadati; phylum Pseudomonadota; class Alphaproteobacteria; order Hyphomicrobiales; family Methylocystaceae; genus Methylocystis; species Methylocystis heyeri. The sequence goes on along the minus strand of NZ_CP046052.1, from coordinate 4,236,241 downwards.
GCGTCGCGACCCTGGGACAGAATCTGCTCGACCGGCTCGCGCGGGGTGCCGTAGAAATTGCCGTGCACCTCGGCCCATTCGAGCAGTTCATTGTTGTCGCGCATGGCCTCGAACTGGCGCTGGGCGATGAAGCGGTAATGAATGCCGTCGACCTCGCTGGATCGTCGCGGCCGGGTCGTCACCGAGATCGAAAGGGTGAGATCGAGGCTGCGATCCTGCAGCAGCATGCGCGTCAGCGTGGTCTTGCCCGCGCCCGAGGGCGAGGAAAGAATGAGCACTATTCCGCGATGTTCGGTCTGTAGCGAAGGCATGGAGCGCTTGGGTTCGGGTGAATACAAGATTTAGGCCTTCGAGGCTCCTAGCACCAGCGCCTCCCGCTCCGCCACCCGCCTATTCGATATTTTGCACTTGTTCACGCAATTGCTCGACCTCGATCTTGAGTTCGAGCCCGATCTCCGTGAGCGACGGATCGTTGGATTTGGCGCAGAGAGTGTTGGTCTCGCGGGAAAACTCCTGAGCCAGGAAGTCCAGCCGCCGCCCGATCGGGCCGCCGCTCGCGAGCAGCGCGCGGGCGCTCGCGACATGGGCGGCGAGCCGGTCCAGCTCTTCCCGAATATCGGTCTTCACCGCGATCAGCACCGCTTCCTGATGCAGCCGCTGGGGATCGAAGGCGTTGGCGTTCTCGAGCAGCATGGCGATCTGCTGCCGCAACCGCGCCTCTATGGCCTCGGGTCGCCGGGCCGGCAGTTGGTTGGCCTCTTCCGTCAGAAAGGCGATTCGGTCGAGCCGCCGATGGAGAACCGCTTTCAGGGCTTCGCCCTCGGCGTGGCGGGAGTCGATCAGCCGCGCCAGGGCTTCGTCGAGACAGGCGAGCGCTTGGGCGTCGAGGGCGGCGCGCTCTTCTTCGCTGTCTTCCGGCTCCACGAATTCGACGACTCCCCGGATCGCGAGCAGGCCGTCGAGGGAGGCGGGCTGCAGATTGGCCCGCAAGGGAACGTCGTCCAGCGCAGCGAGCAGGCGGCCCAGCGCCGCCTTATCGATTCGAACGAGGCCGGCCGAATCCTCTCGTTTGGCCGTGAGGCCGGCGGAACAGGCGCCGCGGGCGAGCCTGGCCCCGATGGCGCCGCGCGCCTTGATCTCCACGGCGTCGAAGCCGGGCGGAACGCGAAGCCGCAGATCGAGCCCCTTCGAATTGACCGTCTTCAGCTCCCAGGCGAAACGCCACGGCCCCCTGTCGCCGTGGGCGCGGGCGAAGCCGGTCATGCTGGCGAGTTTCATGCGGCGGGTCCTTTTGTCGGGCTCGTCCAGACGAGACCGGACGCAGCGTGGTCTAGCGCAAAGACGCGCTCGCCGGAACCACCTTCGCCGAGCTGAGATCCCAGGATCTGTCGCGCAGCGGGTCCAGCGCGGTGCCCTCGGAAGCGTCTATCGCGCGATAACGGCGCGGCTGTTGCCCTCCAGGGCCTTCGACCGCGGAGGCGGCGGCGAGCATCTGCGCCGGGGCCTCGGCGGCGGCGTCGCGCGCGCCGACCACGCCGTCGGGCAGATCGTCGGAGCCCGCAGTGAGGCCGAGCCGGGCCGCCCGCGCCTTCTGCTCGGCGCGGGCGCGCGCCGAGACGGGATAGCTCGTCACCTCGGGCCCCGCGTCGGCCACGGGCTTGCCGTCCGGCCCCTCGGGCGCGACGTCGATGTCCCCGCCGTCGCCCGGGCGAGCCGACGCCGCCGCCGCGGCGGCCACGGCGACCGGATCGAAGGTGGAGAGGCTCCTCGGCTGCGCTTCGGCCAGGCTGAAGAACGGGCGCGCAGGACGAACCGCCCGGCTCGAAGGCGCGGCGCCGAAGCTCGGATCGTCGAAGGATTCGATGGCCATCAGGCCCGCCTCCGGGCCGAATTTGCCAAGCCGATGGGTGGGGCCGTCATCCTCGGCCATGCGCCCGGCCGGAGGATAGTCTTCATGTCTCTCGCCCAGCTGGATCAGCCGGCCGCTCGGCCCGGCCCGCCCATGCTGATCGCGAGGCGCGGGCGGAGCGGCGCCGGGCGTGAGACGGTCGACGTCTGGCGCCGGCTTTTCTTTGGTGTCGCGCTCGATCTGGCGCCATCTCACCACATTGCGATTGTGCTGGTCGAGCGTTTCCGCGAACACATGCCCGCCGGTCCCGTCCGCCACGAAATAGAGATCGGCCGAATGGGCCGGGTTCGCCGCCGCCTCGAGCGCGGCGCGCCCCGGATTGGCGATCGGCCCGGGGGGCAGCCCGTCGACGGCGTAAGTGTTGTAGGGCGTGTATTTGTCGATCTCGGACCGCGTGATGCCCCGACCGAGCGTCGCCTTGCCGCCCACCAACCCATAGACGATGGTGGGATCTGATTGCAGCCGCATGCCCTTCCGGAGACGGTTGACGAAGACCGCGGCGACGTGGGGCCGCTCCTCGGCCTTGCCGGTTTCCTTCTCGACGATGGAAGCCAGCGTCACCAGTTCATAGGGGGTGCGGAAAGGCAGGTCGCGGCTGCGGCGCGCCCATATCTGATCGACCAGCTTGCGCTGGTCTTCCTGCATTTTGGCGATCAGCTTGGAGCGCGGATAACCCCGCGCGACCTTGTAGGTCTCCGGCAGGAGGGCGCCTTCCTTCGGCGTGTCCATCACGTCGCCGGCGAGAACCTCGCTGTCGCGCAGGCGCTGCAGGATCTGTTCGCTGGTCAGCCCCTCGGGAATGGTGATCGCGTGCAGAAGCTGGCGTCCCGCGATCAGCTCGTCGATCACTTCCTGCATGCTGACGCTCTGCTTGAAGAGATATTCGCCGGGCTTGAGAGCGCCGATCCTTCCGGAGACCAGCAGAGAGATGTTCATCAGCGTCGGATTGTCGATCACGCCCTCGCGTTCGAGCTGCGCGATCATTTCGGGAGCGTCGCTGCGCGGCGGCAGATAGACCACCTTGTCCGCATGCAACGGCCCCGGCTCGTTGAGGACGTGACGGGCGGAGATCAGGCCGAAAACGCCGGCGACCAGCGCCACCAATATGAAGCTGAGGAAGCCGCTCATCGCGGACAGCGTGCCGTCCCGGCGCTTTTTTTTGCGCGGCGGGGGCGGAGGCGGGGCCGAGGGCTTGGCGGCCCTGGGCTTGAATAACGCCGCGCGGCCACGCTCAAACAGGCTGGGCCTGCCGCCGGGAGAAGTCGCTGCAGCCTCTTCGCCGTCGGGTTGCCGAGTCGTCGGCTCCTGTTCCGAAGCTGCGGGCTTTCCGCCGATTTCGCTATCGTTCATGGGTCACGCCATTTCTCGCCGGCAAACTGGATTCGCCCACAGCCTTAAGGAAGTGGGAAAAACCGAAAGCGAGCGCCCGCAGAACCCGATCCGCCAACGAGCCGTGAGCGCCCGACCAAACCACTATCGTAACGAGCCCTTCCGGCGCTCATTCTATCCAAGGACCGGCTCGCTTGCGCCAAAAATGGGCGGCCCCATGGTCGCAGCCCGGCCCCTGGCGACGCGCCGCCCGGGCGGCCTACGCCGTAGCGGCCAGACTATCGTCGATTGTGGCGAAAACACGAATCTTTCCTGGATTGGGCGACGATCCGCGGCAACCGCTGTGGATAAGGTCTCGTCCCGGGACGCCTCGCGCCCTTTATCCGGGATGAATCGCCCAAGCGAGAAGATAACCCGTCGGAGCGACGGGCGGGACGCTCTCGGCGAACCCGCCCGCAGGTCTCTCGTCAGTCCGCCCGGCGCAACACCAGCGACGCGTTGGTTCCGCCGAAGCCGAAGGAATTGGAAAGCGCCACGTCGATCTTGCGTTTGCGCGCCACATGGGGGACGAGGTCGATTTCCGTCTCCACCGAAGGATTGTCCAGATTGCGCGTCGGCGGCGCCACCTGGTCGCGCAAGGCCAGAATCGAATAGATCGCCTCGACCGCCCCGGCCGCGCCGAGAAGATGCCCGATGGCCGATTTGGTCGACGACATCGAGAGCCTGGGTTCCTCGTTTCCGAGCAGCCGCTGCACGGCGTTCAGCTCGATTTCGTCGCCGAGCGGCGTCGACGTGCCATGGGCGTTGACATAGTCGATGTCGGAGACGGACAGGCCGGCGCGCTTCAAAGCGATCTTCATGCACCGATAGGCGCCGTCGCCGTCGGGAGCGGGCGCGGTGATGTGGTAGGCGTCCCCCGACATTCCATAGCCGATGATCTCGGCGTAGATCCGGGCGCCGCGGGCCTTGGCGTGCTCGTAGGACTCCAGCACGACGCAGCCGGCGCCCTCGCCCATGACGAAACCGTCCCTGTCGCGGTCGTAAGGACGGGAGCCCGCCTCCGGACGGTCGTTGAAGCCTGTCGAGAGGGCCCGGCACGCGGCGAAGCCCGCAACGCCGATCCGGTTCACCGGCGACTCGGCGCCGCCGGCGACCATGACCTCCGCTTCGCCCAGCGCGACGAGACGCGCCGCGTCCCCGATCGCATGGGCGCCCGTCGAACACGCCGTGACGACCGCGTGATTTGGGCCCTTCAAGCCGTGCATGATCGAAACATATCCCGACGCCAGATTGATGATGCGTCCGGATATGAAGAAGGGCGAAACGCGCCGGGGGCCTTTTTCCTTCAGCGTTATCGAGGTCTCGTAGATGCCGCCGAGGCCGCCGATGCCGGAGCCGATCAGAACGCCGGTGGTTTCCTGCTTTTCCGGAGTGTCGGCTTTCCAGCCGGCGTCGGACAGGGCCTGGGTCGCGGCGGCGGCGCCGTAGATGATGAAGTCGTCGACCTTCCGCTGTTCTTTGGGATCGAACCAGTCGTCGGGATTGAACGCGCCCTCAACGCCGGAGGCGCGGGGCACCATCGCCGCGATCTGACAGGCGAGGTCGGAAACCTCGAAAGTATCGATGCGCTTGAAGCCGCATTCCCCGGCTATCAACCGCTTCCAATTCACGTCAACGCCACAGCCCAACGGCGATACAATGCCGAGACCGGTGACCACCACCCTGCGCATGGCTCACTCTCGGAAAGGATGTTCTTTCGACAAGAAACTTGCGCTCCAAGCGCACGACGGGCAAAAGCTCGCGTCGGGCGCTTGTGCGGAAGACGGCTCAGGCGGCTTTGGCCTGCTCCAGGAATTTCACGGCGTCGCCGACCGTGAGGATCGTCTCGGCGGCGTCGTCGGGAATCTCGATTCCGAATTCTTCCTCGAAGGCCATCACCAGCTCGACGATATCGAGGGAGTCGGCTCCCAGATCGTCGATGAAATTCGCTTTGTCGACGACCTTCTCCGGCTCGACGCCGAGGTGTTCGACAACGATCTTCTTCACGCGCTCGGCGACATCGCTCATTTGCTCTGATCCTCGTTCGAATTTGCGCCCGCGACAACACATCGCAGGCCGCTCCCTAAACTTTGGCGGCCGGCGGCTCCTGACGAGCCGAGGTCGATCGCACTTTCCTTAATCTTGGGTCGCAATATCGCCTTATCAGGCGATAGCGGACCGACGCAAGAGCGCCTGGCCGGCTCGAAGCCGGCGATCGAAAAGCCGAAGCCCCCTTCGCGGCGAGGCGTCTGGTAGCACACTTCAACTTTGAAGGCGAGAGGCTGCGATCAAGGCCCCGCAGGGAATCTCCGGCGGCGGCGCGGGCCGCGCTTCTCTATGTCAAATCATCGCCATGCCGCCGTTCACGTGCAACGTCTGCCCCGTGATGTATCCGGCTTCGGAGCTTGCGAGAAACACCGCAGCCGCGGCGATTTCCGTCCCCGTGCCGAGCCGGCCGGCCGGAACCGCCTCGAGAATGCGCGTCCTCTGCGCCTCGTTGAGCGCATCGGTCATGGGGCTCTGGATGAAGCCCGGCGCAATGCAGTTGACGGTGACGTTCCTGCTCGCGACCTCGGCGGCGAGCGCTTTGCTCATGCCGATCATGCCGGCTTTGGCCGCCGCATAATTGCCCTGTCCGGGGTTTCCCGTGACGCCGACCACCGAGGTGATGTTTATGATGCGGCCATGGCGCTTGCGCATCATGCCGCGCAACACCGCGCGAGAAAGGCGAAAGGCCGACGTCAGATTGACGTTCAGAACCTCGTCCCAATCCGCGTCTTTCAGGCGCATGAACAAATTGTCGCGGGTGATTCCGGCGTTGTTCACGAGAATATCTAGCCCGCCCATCGCGGCCTCGGCGGCGGGAACCAGGCCTTCCGTCTGTTCCTTATCGGAAAGATTGCAGGGAAGCACATGGACCCGCTCGCAAAGCTCCGCCGCCAGCACGTCGAGCGCCTCCCGCCTCGTGCCTGACAACGCCACGGTCGCGCCGGCCTGGTGCAGCCCCCGTGCGATATCCTTGCCGATGCCTCCGCTCGCGCCCGTCACCAATGCGGTCCTGCCAGTCAGATCGAACATGTTTTTTCCTCCCCCATATATTTTGTGCTTTTTTTCAGCTTTTGTTCAATTGCGGCGCTTTGCGCCCGGACTATCCGGCCTCTCATAAAAACGCCCGAAAAGCCTCCAGATCCGCCGGTCCGCCGACGCTTATCCCCGAAACGCCGGGAGCGATGCGCTTCAAGAGGCCCGCCAAAACCTTGCCTGCGCCGCATTCGACGAATTTCGTGACGCCCGCTTCGGCCATGAAGACGACGCTCTCGCGCCAGCGCACCGCGCCCGTCACCTGCTCGACCAGAAGACGGCGGATGATTTCCGGATCGGTTACGGGCGCCGCCGTCACATTGGCGACGACGGGCGTGCAGGGCGCCGCAATGGCGGCGTGGGCCAGCGCCTCTTGCATCGCATCGGCCGCGCCCTGCATGAGCGCGCAATGGAAAGGGGCGGACACCGGCAACAGAACGGCGCGCTTTATGCCGCGCTCCTTTGCGAGCTCGATGGCGGCTTCCACGGCGGCCTTCGCTCCCGAAACGACCACCTGGCCTCCGCCATTGTCGTTCGCGACCTGACAGACGCCGCCGGCCGCGGCCGCAGCGGCCGCCGCTATCTCGGCGGCGGCGGCGAGCTCGGCTCCGAGCAGCGCGGCCATCGCGCCCTGCCCCACCGGCACGGCGGCCTGCATCGCCGATCCGCGAAGCCGCAGCAGCCGCGCCGTATCCGAAAGACTCAGCGCCCCGGCGGCGCAAAGGGCGGAATATTCTCCGAGCGAATGGCCGGCGACGAATTCGGCCTGCCGCGCCAGATCCAGCCCCGCCTCCACCTGCAGGACCCGGACGACCGCGATCGACACCGCCATAAGCGCGGGCTGGGCGTTGGCGGTGAGCGTGAGCTCCTGCTCCGGCCCCTCGAACATGGTCTTGCTCAGGGACTGGCCCAGAGCCGCGTCGACTTCGTCGAACACATCGCGCGCCGGCGCAAATGTCTCGGCGAGCGATTTGCCCATTCCGACCGTCTGGGACCCCTGCCCCGGAAAAATAAACGCTGCCGACATTTTGCTCCCCTTGCGCCCGGTTTTTTCCGGTGGCGAGTCGCATTGCCCGGCATGAGTGTCAAGCTGGGCCTCTTCCGGCCGAGCCGGGCTTTTGCGCGAGGGAGGAGGATTTGCTACACGGCGGGTAACCGAACCGGGCGCCGGGGAGAGGGATCGCGGGACGCCGCGAAGCCCTCGGCGTCGAGATGAAAACAGACGAGGCGAAAGCAGAAATGGACAAATTCACCACGCTGACCGGCGTCGCCGCGCCGCTGGAGATCATGAACGTCGACACCGACATGATCATCCCGAAGCAGTATCTGAAGACGATCGCCCGGACCGGCCTCGGCAAGGGCCTGTTCTCGGAGCTCCGCTATCGCGAGGACGGTTCGGAAAACCCCGATTTCATCCTCAACAAGCCGGCCTATCGCAATGCGTCCATCATCATTGCGGGAGACAATTTCGGCTGCGGCTCCTCGCGCGAGCATGCGCCCTGGGCGCTTCTGGATTTCGGCGTGCGCTGCGTGATCTCCACGAGCTTCGCCGATATTTTTTACAACAACTGCTTCAAGAACGGCATCCTGCCGATCAAGGTCTCGCAGGGCCAGCTCGATAAATTGATGGACGACGCCGGGCGCGGGGCCAACGCGACCCTGACCATCGATCTCGAGCGCCAGGAAATCCGCGGCCCGGACGGCGGCGTGATCGGCTTCGAGATCGACGCCTTCAGGAAGCACTGCCTGCTCAACGGGCTGGACGACATCGGCCTCACGCTGCAGAAGGCCGACAAGATCGCGGATTTCGAAAAACAGACCGCGGCGGCGCGGCCCTGGGCCTGACGCCCCGATCTCAGCGCCAGACGTCGCAGAATATAGTATCACGCTAGAGCCCGCCGCCCGCCTCGGCGTCGGGCGGCCGAACCGAACCCGTCGCCTCCTTTCCGCATCCGTCCCTGGAATCCTGGTCTCCGTGCGCTTCTTTTTCAATCTTTCCACCGGCCTCGGCAACGCGCGCGACGCTCTGTCCCGCGCGGTCGGCGGGGCGTTCAAAAGCCGCGAGGGAAACCGGAAGCAGGACGAACTCAAGGAAGAGGAATGGAGCCGGGAAGCGGAGGCCGCTTCGGATGCTCAAATTTCAGGCGCCCCCGAAACTTCGCTCCAGCCCATCCCCGGCGGCTTCGGCAAACCCGCCGCGGGAACGGATGGCCACAATGATTCGGAAGGCGTGCTGGCCATCCATAATGTGGCCAAATCCTATAAAGCGCGCCGGGTCGTCGAGGATGTGAGCCTCCATGTGCGGCGGGGCGAGGCGGTGGGCCTGCTGGGGCCGAACGGCGCGGGCAAGACCACGGTCTTCTACATGATCACCGGCCTGGTAAAGCCCGACAAAGGCCTCGTCACCCTCAACGGCTACGACGTCACGCCCCTGCCGATGTACCGGCGCGCTCGCCTCGGGGTCGGCTATCTGCCGCAAGAAATGTCTGTCTTTCGAGGACTGTCGGTAGAAGACAACATCCGCGCGGTGCTGGAGATCACGCAGCCCGACAGGCGCAAGCGCGAGGATGAACTCGAAGGGCTTCTCGACGAATTCCGGCTCACCCGCCTTCGCAAGACGCCGGCCATAGCGCTTTCCGGCGGCGAACGGCGCCGCTGCGAGATCGCCCGCGCTTTGGCGGGCCATCCGTCGTTCATGCTGCTGGACGAACCTTTCGCGGGCATCGACCCCATCGCCATCGGCGGCATCCAGGAGCTGGTTCGGCACCTGAAGTCGCGAGGCATCGGCGTTCTGATCACCGACCACAGCGTGCGTGAGACCCTGGGTCTGACCGACCGCGCCTATATCATCTACAACGGCCATGTTCTGACCGAGGGCACGGCGGAGGAGATCGTCGCCAATTCCGATGTCCGCCGGATTTATCTCGGCGAAGATTTCCGGATGTGATTTTTGCGGCGCCCGCATGTCGGAAAAATTGCGACATACGCGGGCCGGGGCGCCTTCCAGCTCCGGGGAAGTGATTAACCGTTAGACATTTAGGCAGGAGGCGCCGCAGATTTGAGCCTCCCTTTAGCTTCGCCGCATGTTATAAGCAAAAAACAGGCCGATACCGCGAAAGTATCGATTTTTGTTTCGCGCGAGTGTGCAGCATGGCGATATCCAACAAGCTGATGATGCGACAGGGCCAGGCCCTGGTGATGACGCCGCAACTGCTGCAGGCGATCAAGCTGCTGCAATTTTCCAATCTGGAGCTGTCGAACTTCCTTCACGACGAGCTCGAGCGCAATCCGCTTCTCGACGCGGAGGGGGCCGACTTCGCTCCGACCGAGCAGACGGCCTCGGCGGAGGGGGATGCAGGGGACGCCCCCGCGCGTGAGTTCGAGGAGCCGCGGGATGGCGACTGGGCTCAGGACTCCCTTTCCGTCGACGCCGCGAGCCTTTCCGCAGATCTCGGCACCGAGGTCGGCAACGCCTTCGAGGCCGACGGGCCCGCAGTGGCCCCGGCGGCGGCCACCGCCGCCATGGAGGGGACCGGGCTTTCCGCCACCTCCTGGACCGGAGCGTCCGGGGCCGGAGGCGACGGCGAAACGCCCAATCTCGAAGCCTACATCGCCTCGGCGGCGACGCTCCATGAATCCCTCGAGGAGCAGCTCGCGCTCGCCTGCCCCGACGCCCGTCGACGCTTCATCGGGCGGGCGATCATCGACGCGATCGACGAAAACGGCTATCTGCGCGAGCAGATCGGGGACATCGCCGCCCGGCTCGGCGCCTCGCCCGAAGAAACCGAGGCGGTTCTGACCATCATCCAGGGATTCGACCCCTGCGGCGTCGGCGCTCGCGATCTCGCCGAATGTCTGGCCATCCAGTTGCGGGAGCGCGATCGATTCGATCCCGCCATGCAGATATTCGTCGCCAATCTCGCCCTGGTCGCAAAGCGGGATTTCGCCCAGCTCTCGCGCCTTTGCGGCGTCGACGAGGAGGATGTCGCGGATATGGCGATGGAGGTGCGGCGGCTCGATCCCAAGCCCGGCCGCGTCTTCGGCGACGCCCCGGTCCAAACCGTCGTCGCCGATGTGATCGTAAGGGCCGCCGGCGACGGATCATGGCATGTGGAGCTGAATTCCGACGCTCTTCCGCGCGTGCTCCTCAACCACAGCTACGCAGCGACAGTGAGCGCCACGGCGAAGAGCGACACCGACAAGAGCTTCATCTCCACCTGCATGCTCAACGCCAACTGGCTGTTGAAAAGCCTGGAGCAGCGCCAGCGCACCATCCTGAAGGTCGCCTCGGAAATCGTGCGCCTGCAGGACGCCTTCCTGGCGAAGGGGGTGGAGCATCTGCGCCCCCTGAATCTGAGAACGATCGCGGACGCCATCGGGATGCACGAATCGACCGTCTCACGCGTCACCTCCAACAAATATATGATGACCCCGCGGGGAATCTTCGAACTCAAATATTTCTTCTCCGCCTCCATCGCCACGACGAGCGGGGCCGCGGCGCATTCCGCGGAGGCGGTGCGCTTCAAGATCAAGCAGATGATCGAAAAGGAGAGCCCCGACGACATTCTGTCCGACGACGCTATCGTGGCGCGGCTGAAGGCCGCCGACATCGACATCGCTCGCCGCACGGTTGCGAAATATCGCGACAGTCTTCGTATCCCTTCTTCAGTCGATCGCCGCCGGCAAAAGACTTCCGCGCTGCGGCAGCAGGCATAGCCGTGCTTACGCCGGAGTGACTTTAGAATAATTCTAGAACCACTTCGGCGAGGTTCGGCTCAACAATTCAATTCTGCGCCGTTTCCTGCCGACCGGACTATTCCATCCGGTCTGTATAGCATGCCCCCTGAGAGTCCCATTGACTTCGGTTGCGGAGGATCATAACGCTGCGTCGAGTGTCGGCCGACCCAGCGCAGGGTCGCGCGCGCCGTGCGGCGATCGCGGCTCCCCGGCGCTCGAACGATTCGGTTCGAGCCGAAAGCGCGCCAGAGGCGCAACAACCGACCGGCGCAGGGGCCGCTCGTCGAAGAGGGTGGAAGTCGAGCATGTCATTGCGGGTATCGGGTAAGAACATGAATATCGGCGAGGCTCTTCGCAGCCACGCCGCCGAGCGCGTGGGCGCTGTCGCCGGAAAATTCTTCGATGGCGGCGTTTCCGGCCATATGACGCTTACGCCGGATGGAACCGGATACCGCGCCGATTGCAACCTCCATCTCACCTCCGGAATGATCCTCCAGGCCGATGGTCGCGCCCAGGACCCTTACGCCGCCGTAGACCAATCGATCGACCGCATCGAAAAGCGCCTGCGCCGCTACAAGAGCCGCCTGAAGAGCCATCACGATCACGACGCGGGCAAAGTCGAAATCGTGCCGAGCTACGTTCTGGAGGCTCCCGATCAGGAACTCGAAGCTCCCGCCGAGTTCAGCGCCGCCGTCATCGCCGAATCGACCACCCAGCTCATGCGCCGTTCGGTGTCGCAGGCCGTGCTCGATCTGGATTTGACCGGAGCCCCCGTCATCGTGTTCCGCCACGCTTCCACTGGGCGTCTCAACATCGTATATAGGCGCAACGATCAGAACGTGGGCTGGATCGATACGCCGGACGGCGCATGAGGCGGGCTCTACGGCGTCGCGAAGAACGAGGCGGCCAGGTGAACTGAAGCGACCAGGGGAGGTTGCAGGCCCGAGGCCTTTCTTCCGGCTTTTTCGGCATATATTTTGCGTGACAGCTCGGCGCGCCAACTCTGGCGCGCAAGCGACGAAAGCGAAGGACATACCGGCGCCGATCAAAAAGGGCGTCGTGCGCGGTCAGCTTAAATCACGCCAGAAAATGCAGCCGTCCGCAAGAGACGGCCCGGAATGCGCGCCCTCGGCGCGCGGAAGGTCATGCCGATAAAAGAGGCGCCGCCAGGAGCGGCCCGGAACAAACTATAACGTCGCAGTCTCGATAGGATGCTCTGCACATGCGGCTCACCGATTTGCTCACGCCCAAGGCGGTCGTCACTTCGCTCAAGGCTACGTCGAAAAAGCAACTGCTGCTGGAGTTGAGCGAAAAGGCCGCCGAGATTTCCGGCCTTCAGGCGCGCGAAATATTCGACGCCCTGCTACAGCGCGAGCGCCTCGGTTCGACCGGCATCGGCGAAGGCGTGGCCATCCCTCACGGGAAGCTCGGCAAACTCAAGAACATATTCGGGATTTTTGCGCGCCTCGAGCGGCCCGTCGATTTCGACGCGCTCGACAACGCTCCGGTCGATCTGGTTTTCGCCCTGATCACGCCCGAATCCGCCGGCGCCGATCATCTGAAGGCGCTGGCCTGCGCCGCCCGCATGCTGCGCGATCCGGCGATGGTCGCCACCATCCGCGCCACCCGCGACCCCGGCGCCCTCTACTCCCTCATCGCGCACCGCTCGCAGCCGCACGCCGCCTAAAAAGAGAGCAACCTTCCCGTTTCACCGAAACAGGAAGGTTCCCGGTTCTCACTCTGGCGCTCTTCGCCGGGGCTCAGCCCCGTCGGGAAAACATGGGAGTTGCTTAGTTGGGCGCGGCCCGTTTGCTCGAGCCGACGTGAGAAGCATGTCCTCCCTTGCGTCCCGCTTCGGAAGCAAGAGCATGATCTCGCGAGAAACTGCGCTTATCGGGATTGACGCTCTGTCCTCCCTTGCGCCCGGCCTTGGCGGCCAATTCCGGATTCTGCGAGAAGCTTCGCTTCGAATCGGGGACGCTCTGCCCGCCTTTCCGCGCAATCAGCCTTTGCTTCTCGGGGTCCATGGAAGCGAAGCCACGGTTGGATTTGCGTGGTTGCTGGATCGTCGTCATTTTTCACCTCGCCTTCGCTCGAGCCCCGCTTTTTCGGCGAGGTTCGACGCGTTGATTTTGCGGCTGGCGCTCATCACACCGACGCCTTCGGCAGGCGCCGCCGCTCTCACAGCGGGATAACGCGTGGCGTTAAGACAAAGTTGCTCCCCCTGGGGCGAATAAAAAATTTTTAAGGTTTACACATAAAGGCTTCTGAATACGAAATCCGCTCGGCTGGAGCGGCATTTCGTATTCATCCGCCGCAAAATCGATGCCGATCAGTGATTTTTGCGGCGGTCGCTTCTGCGGATCGCGAAGCGGTATCGCGGAGGCCGCATGAATTGGAACGAGGTTTCTTTAAGCGGGGTCGGCCGGGCCTAGCTCCGGGACGACGGCTTTGATTTTTTGTCGAAGAATAAAGCCTGGCTGATGACCGCTTTCAGGGCGTCGACCGCGAAAGGCTTGGCGATGAGGAATGCCGGCTCCGGCGCCTCCCCGAGCAGGAAACGTTCGGGATATGCGGTTATGAAAATGACCGGAGTCGAGAACTCCCCCAGAATCTCGTTCACGGCTTCGAGCCCGGAACTGCCGTCGGCGAGCTGTATGTCCGCGAGGATGAGGCCCGGCCTCGACTGCCGGATGACGGAAACGGCTTCCCTGTGCGTGCGCGCGATCGAGACGACCTTGTGACCCAGTTCCTCGACCACCTCGCGCAGATCGAGGGCGATCAACGGCTCGTCCTCGATGATGAGGACGTCGGTCGCGATCTGGTCGGAAATCTCCTTGTTGGCGGCCTCGATCAGCGCGCTCGCCTCCTTTGTCGAAACATCCAGCGTCCGGGCCACTTCGTCGACGGCGAAACCCTCGAGCGCATTGAGCAGGAACGCTATCCTCGGCCGCAGCGAAATTGCATCGAGCTTGCGGCGCGCGCCCGATTCTATATCGGAGGAGCCGCCGGGCTCCGGCTGCGCATTGATCGGAGCGGCGGCCCAGATATCGAGCAGCAGCCGATACAGGGCGATCTTGGGATCCTCTATGATGCGAGCCCCATTGCCGCCGCCGTTCTTCTGATCGGCGACGAGCGTCTCGAGCGTGGCGAGCGCATAGGCGTCGCCTCCTTCCCGACTTCCGGTCAGGGCGCGGGAAAAGCGTCGCAAATAAGGAATATACCGCCCGACTTCGCGTGATATCGTCATTATCGGCCGCTCCAACGCGCGTCGGGCGCATTCCGCAAAAGCTGGCGGACTTTTGGGATCGGAATGCGCTCCAATCGATCAATCGGCGCGATTTCCCGCCGCCCGCACGACTTGCGAAAGCGCGCAACGCGCCCCGCCCAGCGACAGCTCCGCTCCCTGTGCGACAAAAACGCGCTTCATGGAACGGAACTATTCGCTAAAAGTGGCGTTCACCAGTTATCGCCCCCCGTGCAGTATAACGCGGCGCCGGACGGCGGCCAGAAAAATTCATGCGTCCCACCAACGAGGAGCCCATGGCCGAAGAAACGCGCAGCAGACCTTCCAAACATATAGGCGCCGACTCGCAGGATCGAGCATCCGACGACGATAATTCTGGAAAGGTCGATCTGCGCAGGGAAAGCAGCCGAAGGGAACCGCTGGCGCTTCTGGACCGAGGGCTGGGCAACGGGGAGGCAGGCCCACGCAAGGATTTCGGCGTTCCGCGTTGCGCCGTCGGATTCGGGGCCACGGTCTCGGAGCATATCGGCAAGGAACTTCGCAGCTTCTATGACGACATAGTAGCCCAACCCGTACCCGACAGGTTTCTCGACCTCTTGAACGAACTGGAGGCGGACGCGATATATCGCAAGGACGGCTCCTGAAGCGTAAAGAGGCATTGATTGGCGACATCGGGCTCGGCGGAAGCTTCGGGAGGGATCAAGACGGATCTTGTGTCCGCCATCCCCAGTCTGCGCGCATTCGCAGTTTCGCTATGCGGAAACCCGGACCGCGCCGACGATCTGGTGCAGGAGACGCTGGTCAAGGCCTGGGTCAGCCTCGCCTCTTTCACCGAGGGCACCAACCTCACCGCCTGGCTGTTCACCATCCTCAGGAACATCTACTATAGCGACTACCGCAAGCGCCGCAGGGAGACCTCCGATCCCGACGGCCTGATGGCCGCCAAAATGGTGGCGCCCGCGACCCAGCCCGGGCATATGGACTTCCTCGATTTCCGCGCTGCGCTCCAAAAGCTTCCGCTCGATCAGCGCGAAGCCCTGATCCTCGTGGGGGCCTCGGGCCTTTCCTACGACGAAGCCGCAGCGATCTGCGGCTGCGCCTCGGGCACGATGAAAAGCCGGGTCAACCGGGCGCGCAACCGGTTGGCCGAACTGCTGTCGCTCGCGGGCGGCAGGGACGGCGCCGCGCCCTTCGAATTCGGCGAGATCGTCGGGGCGGAGAACGCCGAGGCCGATTGAACCCAGGCGGGAAATGCCGCATAGGGGATGTCGCGAATGCCGGCGCCTCCGACGCTTTGCATCCAAATCCCTGTCCTGCGAGCATTCCGATGACAACCGACCAACGTATAGAGCGCGATTCCTTTGGCGACATCGCGGTGCCGGCCGCCGCCTATTGGGGCGCCCAGACCCAGCGCTCGCTCGAGAATTTTCCCATCGGCGGCCAGCGCATGCCGATCCAGGTGACCCACGCCCTGGCCCGGATCAAACGCGCCGCCGCAGAGGTCAATGCCGCCAAAGGATTGATCAAGCCCGAGATCGCCAAGGCGATCGTCGCCGCCGCAGAAGAAGTCATCGAGGGCAGGTTCGACGATCAGTTCCCCCTGGTCGTGTGGCAGACCGGGTCCGGCACGCAGTCGAACATGAACGTGAACGAGGTGATCGCCAACCGGGCCAATGAAACGCTCGGCGCCGGCCTCGGGGCGAAGGCTCCCGTCCACCCCAATGACCATGTCAATTACGGCCAGTCCTCCAACGACTGCTTCCCCACTGCGATTCACATCGCCTGCGCTCTTGCGGTTTCAAAGAAACTCATTCCCGCGGTGCAGCGCCTGCATCAGGCGCTCGCGGCAAAATCCAAAGAGTTCGACTCGATCGTCAAGATCGGGCGCACCCATCTGCAGGACGCGACTCCCGTGACTCTGGGCCAGGAATTTTCCGGCTACGCCGCCCAGGCGGAATACGCCGTCGTCAGGCTCGAAAAAGTCCTGCCCGATCTTCTTGCGCTGGCTCAGGGCGGCACGGCCGTCGGCACCGGGCTCAACACCGCGGTGGGCTTCGCGGAGGCAGTCGCCGCCAATATCGCAACCCAGACCGCCCTGCCCTTCGTGACTGCGCCCAACAAATTCGAGGCGCTCGCGGCGCATGACGCCGTCGTCTTCGCCCATGGCGCGATCAACGCCCTCGCAACCGGGCTTTACAAGATCGCCTGCGACATCCGTCTGATGGGCTGCGGGCCCCGCGCCGGCTTCGCCGAGCTCAAGCTACCTGAAAACGAGCCGGGCTCCTCGATCATGCCGGGCAAGGTCAACCCGACCCAGGTCGAAGCCATAACCATGGTTTGCGCAAGGGTGTTCGGCAATCACGCCACCATCAGCTTTTCGGCGACCCAGGGCCATCTCGAGCTCAATGTGATGAAGCCGGTGATCGCTTTCGCCATGCTCGAATCGGTCGATCTGCTGGCGGAGGGAATCGACAGCTTCATCCTGCGCTGCCTCGACGGGATCGAGCCCGATCTTCCCAACATCACGCGCTTTCTCGAGCGTTCCCTGATGCTGGTCACGGCGCTGGCGCCCCGAATCGGCTATGACGCCGCGAGCAAGATCGCCCGCGCGGCGCATAAGAACGGCACCAGCCTGAAGGAGGAAGCCCTTGCCTCCGGCAAGGTCACGGAGGCCGAATTCGACGCCATCGTCCGGCCGGAACAGATGCTCAGCCCGGGCGCTTAAAAACGGACATGCTTATCGATCGGACGGAAACGTCCGATCGATACAAACAAGCTGCACCGATTTCCAGGGCAGACCATTTTCGGCGACGGAGTAGCCCGGTCCCCGAGTTCACCTCGAACCGAAGGACAGAGGTCTTGCAAACATCTGGGCGGCTCGGAGAGGAAAAGCAAGACAGACGCTCGACCGCGGAGCTGGTAGCGGCCGCCTTGGCGGAGATGGAAGATGATGAGAGTACGAACCCTTCCATGGTGGCGTTGCAATCTCGGGGCACAAGAGACGTCTTGGACGCCTCGATTGCACTGACGAGGTCGCAGGATCCAAATGCACGGTGGCTCGGGGTTATGATTCTAGGCCAGTTGGGCCCTCCCGAGCGCACATTTCCGGAGGAGTGCTGTGACGCCCTCCTTGAGATCATTGACCGCGAGCAGGACATGGATGTCTTCACAGCGGCTGTGTTCGCCTTTGGCCATCTCGGAAACCGCCGCTGCGACAGCGCTCTGATCAAGTTGCGCAACCACGCCGAGGACCGCGTCCGCCACGGCGTGGCGTTTGCCCTTTGCGGCGCCACTTCGGAAGCGGCCGTAAGCGCTTTGCTGGAATTGATGAATGATCCCTATGAAATGGCGCGGGATTGGGCCACCACGAGTATCGGCCAGATCGTTTCGATTGACGGCCCTGAGATTCGGGATGCGCTGCTGCAACGCGCCAATGACGCCGACATCCTCGTAAGAGCCGAGGCGCTCCATGGTTTGGCGCGAAGGCGCGACGACCGCGTCGCGCCTTACTTGGTCGCCGAAATCTCGGCCGCAGGCGAGCATAAACGCCTCTTCGTGGATGCCGCCAAATCATATCTCGGGCTTGACGACGACCATGACGTGGATTCCGAGCGGCTCTCGAGATTGCTGCAATTACAGAACAGGCAGCCATAGAGCAGTGGCATCACAACGGACGCTCTCGCTGATCGGGACCGTGCACATCTTTGGCGCTGCGCGACGCGAAAACGCTCCGGAAATGCGCCTTTTAGAGGGCGCATATCCGGAGCGTTTGGGGTTTGGCGTGCGGAACGCCGTCGATTTGAGGCCGCTTGAAGGAGCAATTGCGCTTAGCAGGCCTGGCGACGACCTACTCTCCCAGGTCTTGAGACATAGTACCATTGGCGCTGAAGCGTTTGACGGCCGAGTTCGGGATGGGATCGGGTCTGATCGCTTTGCCGAAGGCCACCAGGCCGGCTAAGAGCAATTTACAAGGGGAAGCAAATGGTTTTGGAGGGCATTGATAATGGGAGCGATCAAGCCTGACGAGCTATTAGTACCGGTAAGCTGCGCGCGTCGCCGCACTTCCACACCCGGCCTATCGACGTGGTCGTCTTCCACGGCTCTTAAGGGAGAACTGGTTTTGAGGTGGGTTTCCCGCTTAGATGCATTCAGCGGTTATCCCGTCCATACATAGCTACCCTGCACTGCGACTGGCGTCACAACAGGTCCACCAGAGGTATGTTCATCCCGGTCCTCTCGTACTAGGGACAAATCCTCTCAATTCTCCGACACCCACGGCAGATAGGGACCGAACTGTCTCACGACGTTCTGAACCCAGCTCACGTACCACTTTAATCGGCGAACAGCCGAACCCTTGGGACCTTCTCCAGCCCCAGGATGTGATGAGCCGACATCGAGGTGCCAAACAACCCCGTCGATATGGACTCTTGGGGGTTATCAGCCTGTTATCCCCGGCGTACCTTTTATCCGTTGAGCGATGGCCCTTCCACGAGGAACCACCGGATCACTATGACCGACTTTCGTCTCTGCTCGACTTGTCTGTCTCGCAGTCAGGCAGGCTTATGCCATTGCACTCGACGAGCGATTTCCGACCGCTCTGAGCCCACCATCGCGCGCCTCCGTTACTCTTTGGGAGGCGACCGCCCCAGTCAAACTGCCTACCATGCACTGTCCCGGACCCGGATGACGGACCGCGGTTAGACATCCATGACGATAAGGGTGGTATTTCAAGGATGGCTCCACACGAGCTGGCGCCCATGCTTCAAAGCCTACCACCTATCCTACACATGCCGACACGAATGCCAGTGCAAAGTTACAGTAAAGGTGCACGGGGTCTTTCCGTCTGACCGCAGGAACCCCGCATCTTCACGGGGAATTCAATTTCACTGAGCTGACGCTGGAGACAGCGGGGAAGTCATTACGCCATTCGTGCAGGTCGGAACTTACCCGACAAGGAATTTCGCTACCTTAGGACCGTTATATTTACGGCCGCCGTTTACCGGGGCTTCAATTCAAGGCTTGCACCTCTCCTCTTAACCTTCCGGCACCGGGCAGGCGTCAGACCCTATACGTCATCTTGCGATTTCGCAGAGCCCTGTGTTTTTGTTAAACAGTTGCCACCCCCTGGTCTGTGCCCCTCGCTGCCGCTTGCGCGACAACGAGGCCTCCTTATCCCGAAGTTACGGAGGTAAATTGCCGAGTTCCTTCAGCGTCATTCTCTCAAGCGCCTTGGTATACTCTACCTGTCCACCTGTGTCGGTTTCGGGTACGGTCTGATGTGGAGGCTATTTCCTGGCGCGGCTTCACTGCCCGGGCAATCCAGTAAGCCCAGACAATTTACGCCACGCGTCACCTTCCACTGGCCCACGAATATTAACGTGGTTCCCATCGACTACGCCTTTCGGCCTCGCCTTAGGGGCCGGCTAACCCTGCGAAGATTAACTTTACGCAGGAACCCTTGGACTTTCGGCGACACTGTCTTTCACAGTGTTTCTCGTTACTCATGTCAGCATTCGCACTTCCGATACCTCCAGAGCGCCTCACGGCTGCTCCTTCGACGGATTACGGAACGCTCCGCTACCACCCTTGCGGGTCCAAAGCTTCGGCTCACGGCTTGAGCCCCGGTACATCTTCGGCGCGGAAATCCTTATCTAGACCAGTGAGCTGTTACGCTTTCTTTAAAGGATGGCTGCTTCTAAGCCAACCTCCTGGTTGTTTTGGGATTTCTACATCCTTTCCCACTTAGCCGTGAATTGGGGGCCTTAGCTGTTGGTCTGGGTTGTTTCCCTCTCCACGATGGACGTTAGCACCCACCGTGTGTCTCCCGCATATTGCTTCCAGGTATTCGGAGTTTGGTTAGGTTTGGTAAGTCTGTGGGACCCCCTAGCCCATCCAGTGCTCTACCCCCTGGAGCATTCATGCGAGGCGCTACCTAAATAGCTTTCGCGGAGAACCAGCTATTTCCGAGTTTGGTTGGCCTTTCACCCCTAACCACAAGTCATCCGAGTCTATTTCAACAGACACCGGTTCGGTCCTCCAGCAAGTGTTACCTTGCCTTCAACCTGCTCATGGCTAGATCACTCGGTTTCGGGTCTATTGCTACGAACTCGACGCCCTATTCAGACTCGCTTTCGCTGCGCCTACGCCTACCGGCTTAAGCTTGCTCGCAACAATAAGTCGCTGACCCATTATACAAAAGGTACGCAGTCACCCAGGACGAACCTTGGGCTCCTACTGTTTGTAGGTATCCGGTTTCAGGAACTGTTTCACTCCCCTCGTCGGGGTGCTTTTCACCTTTCCCTCACGGTACTTGTTCGCTATCGGTCGCTGAGGAGTACTTAGGCTTGGAGAGTGGTCTCCCCATATTCAGACAGGATTGCACGTGTCCCGCCCTACTCATATCTTGCAGTCTTCGAAATCCGTACGGGGCTATCACCCACTATGGCCCGGCTTTCCAGCCGGTTCCAGTTGGAATACTGCAAGCATTGGCCTGGTCCGCGTTCGCTCGCCACTACTAACGGAGTCTCGTTGATGTCCTTTCCTCCGGGTACTTAGATGTTTCAGTTCCCCGGGTTCGCTTTTGCATCCTATCTTTTCAGATGCAAATACCTTCTCATGATCTCTGTTAGTCCGAAGACATGTTGCTTGCGCTGCAAGCAGCGCATCCCTCGCATGAGCTCGGCGTCGCTTCGCTCCCAGCAAAACCTCAAGGTTTTGCCGGGAAACAGGTCCTAACGCCGCTCGCGCGTCGCAAGAACCACAGCCCGCCGTTCCTGAAAGGAACATCATGAAAAACCGTTTCCGTTTGTGCACGGCTCGGTTTTCTTCGGAATAACAGAGATCGAAGGTGGGTTTCCCCATTCGGAAATCCGCGGATCAAAGCTTGTTCGCAGCTCCCC